>DASVWO010000250.1:0-24521 GCA_036393165.1 Polyangiaceae bacterium
GAGCGTCGCGCGCGCGACGGACGCCATCGCCTCGTCGGTCGACTCGGCGAGGAGCGCCACCACGGTGAGCGCGTCGGCCGGCTTGAGTCCGGGCGCCAGGCCCTTCGCGGCCATCTGCCGCAGCGGCGCCGGCGTGCTGGGGTCGAGGATCTTGCGCGCCGGCCCTGCGAGCTTTTCGAGGTCCAACGCGGGTTCCACGCCTCCAATTTAGCGTGGCTAGCCAGCGCATGGCGCCTCCATCTATCTTGAGGCCATGGGCGTGTTCGACTTCGTCAAGAACGGCGTGCGCGAGATGATGGTCGCGCGTCCGGACAACCTGAAGAACCTCATCGTCTACAAGCACCCCGACCAGAACATCCCGATGTACTCGCAGCTCACCGTCGACAGCGACGAGTGCGCGGTGTTCTTCAAGGACGGGCGCGTGGTGGGCGTGCTGCCGCCGGGGCGCGTGACGCTGCAATCGCAGAACATCCCGTTCCTCAACTCGCTGGTGACGAGCTTCACGGGCGGCCAGGTGTTCATCGCCGAGGTCTACTTCGTGAAGACCGCGCCCGTGCGCAGCGTGCCCTTCGGGGGCCCCATCGGCGACATGCTCGACCCGCTGACGGGAGAGCAGGTGTGCCCGCGCATCTTCGGCGAGATGAGCGTCGTCGTGGTCGACCCGGTCAAGTTCATCATCGGCTACTCGGGCCAGGCGGCCACGGGCGACAACGACTACGTGCTCGGCTGGATCAAGGGGCTCTTCATGAACGGCGTCAAGACGACGCTCGGAGAGCTCTGCGAGAACGAGGGCAAGAGCCTCCTCCAGGCCGTGTCGCTCACGCAGAAGCTGGCGGCGGCGTTCGTCGCGCACGCGCCCGACCTCGCCGACATCGGCGTGCGCATCCTGCAGGTCGGGCAGTTCAACGTGAACTTCAGCGACGAGGATCGCGACCGTCTCAAGGCGGCGAACGCCGAGATCGCGAAGGCGCAGCGCGAGGTGCGCGTGAAGCAGATCGGGGTCGCCGGCGCGGCGGCCGACGCGCAGGCCAAGCAGTTCGGCCTCGACCAGCAGTACAGCCAGGACGCGCGCTACGTGCAGAACCTCGCCGGCAGCTACCAGAACTACGCCGCGGGGCAGGCCGTCATCGGCGCGGGCCAGGGCATGGCGTCGCACGGCGTCGGCGGCGGCATCGCCGGCCTCGGGGCGCAGATGGCCGTGGGCGTGGGCGTCGGCAACGTGATGGCCTCGGGCATGCAGGCCCCTGGCGCGCAGCCCGCGGCGCCCGCGCCGACGTTCTCCCCGGGAGGCACACAGGTCACCTGCGGCAAGTGCGGCGCAAAGCAGCCGGGCGGAAAGTTCTGCGCCGACTGCGGGACGCCCCTCGTCGCGCAGAAGAAGTTCTGCAGCGGCTGCGGCGTCGAAATGGCGGCCGGCGCGAAGTTCTGCGCCAACTGCGGAACGGCCGTGTCCGCCGGCGCTTCGCCGCCCTCGGCGGGGTGACGCCTGCGCTAGTCTGAAGGCGTGGGCAGGACCGCCGTGCTCCTGGTGGTGGCGCTCGGTGCGCTCGGCGATCCGTGCGGGGGAAGCGGCTCGCCGACCGGGTTGAACTCGGCCTGCACGCGCACCAAGGACTGCGACGACGGCCTGGAGTGCATCGAGGGCCAGTGCAGCGTGCCCGACGCCGGCATGCCCTCCGATGCGCACGGCGACGTCGTCGATGCAGGCGGATCCGATGGCAGCGCCGCCGATTAAGCCCACGATCGACATCCGCCGGGAGATGAAGCAGTGCCCCGCCTGCCGGCAGCGCTTCTCGCGCGAGGCCGCGTTCTGCCCCTTCGACGGAACGAAGCTCGAGGCGGCGACGTACGACCCGCTCGGCGACCCGATGGTCGGCGCGACCGTCGACGGGCGCTACGTGGTCGTCTCGCTGCTCGGCGAGGGCGGAATGGGCCACGTCTACGAGGTGCGCCACGCCTCGCTCGACAAGCGATTCGCGATGAAGGTGCTCCGCCGCGAGCTCGCGCGCGATCCGGAACTCGGTGCGCGGTTCATCGACGAGGCGAAGGCCACCGCGAAGGTGCGGCACGGCAACGTGGTGCAGATCATCGACTTCGGCCACCTGCCCGACGGCATCCCGTACTTCGTGATGGAGCTGCTCGTCGGTCGCACGCTGGGGCAGGTCATCAAGTCGGGCGGCGCCATCCCCGCGGGACGCGCGGTGCGCATCATCGAGCAGGTGGCGAGCGCGCTCGAGGCGGCGCACGAGGCGGGCGTCGTCCACCGCGATCTCAAGCCGGAGAACGTGTTCCTCGTCGGCGGCATGAGCGGCGGACGGGCGAGCGACGACGTGCGCGTCGTGGACTTCGGCGCGGCGAAGATCATCGGCTCGAGCCGCGTCACCAAGCAGGGGATCGTCTTCGGCACGCCCCACTACATGTCGCCCGAGCAGGCGAGCGGGCAGCCCGTCGATCACCGCGCGGACATCTACGCGCTCGGCATCATCATGTACGAGATGTTCTCGGGGCGCGTGCCCTTCGAGGCCGACACGTACATGGGGGTGCTGACGCAGCACATGTTCGTGCAGCCTCGGCCGCCGAGCGAGGTGTCGCCCGCGGCGCGCGAGCTCGGGGCCCTCGAGGAGATCACGATGACGTGCCTCGCGAAGAAGCCCGAGGAGCGCTACGCGTCGATGAAGGCGCTCCTCGAGGCGGTTCACGAGGTGGTGCAGTCGCGGAGCGAGGGCAAGATCGAGATCGCGCGGCACTCGAGCCCGGGATCGAGGCCGTCGAAGCCGCCGCACAGCGTGAAGTGGAAGATGGCTGACGAGCTCGAGCCGCCGTCGCTCGCCGAGATGCGCGTGGCGATCGACAGCGTGCTGCCCGCGCGGCGTCCGGTGCCGTGGGGGTGGATCGCCGGCGGCGTCGGCGTGCTGGCGGTTCTCGCCGGCGCATGGGCGCTCCTGGGTCGTGCCGGGACTGCGCCTCCGCCTCCGCAGACCGCGCTGCCGGCTCCCTCGGCCGCGGCCGTCGTCGTGGCGCCGACGCCCACCATTCCTCCTCCTCCCGCGCCGGCCGCGAGCCCCGAGCCCACGGCAGCGGCGACGACCAGCGCCCCCGCCGTGGCCAGCGCCCCGACGGCGCCCGCCGCCACGCGGCCGCCGCCCCGCAGGACCCCGCGGCCGTCGAGCATCGACGACGTGGGCGACCCCTTCGCCGCGAAGCACTAGGGCGCACCCGACTGATGCCCGGGCGCCCGTCTCGTGGCACGCTAGCGGCGGAGGGAGGCTCACCATGCACGCTTTCTTGCGATGGATCGCGCCCACCGCGGCGCTCTTCGCCGTCGCCGTCGTGACCAACTGCGGCGGCAGCACCACGTCGCCCGGCGGCTCGGACGCTTCGACCGATTCGGCATCGAGCAGCAGCGGCTCGTCGGGCGGCAGCTCCGGCGGATCGAGCGGCAGCTCCTCGAGCAGCGGCGGCAGCACCAGCAGCAGCGGCGGCAGCACCAGCAGCAGCGGAGGGAGCGGCAGCAGCAGCGGCGGCAGCTCGGGCGGCCCCGGCAACTGCCCCTCGTGCACGATGCCCGGGATGATGTGCTGCAACGGCGTCGACTGCACCGTCGACTCGTTCAACGACCCGGACCACTGCGGCGCATGCAACGTCGTGTGCCAGGGCTCCACGCCGTTCTGCCAGCAGGGCCAGTGCACCGCGGCGCCCTGCTTGGGAGACGCCGGCGGCCCGGGTTGCTGCGGCACGCAAACGTGCACGTCGGGCGAGGTTTGCTGCGAGTTCGAAGGCCCCCAGGACTTCGCCGGTTGCTACGCGTGGGACGGGGGCGGCCCGCGCTGCCCTCCCGGCTGTCCGGCGTGCGTGAGCGACCGGAACGTGAAGCGCGACATCGAGGCGGTCGACCCGCAGGCGGTGCTCGAGGGCCTCTCTCGCGTGCCCGTCGCCACCTGGTCGTACAAGAGCGACGACCCGTCGGTCCGGCACATGGGACCCATGGCGCAGGATTTCTACGGGGAATTCGGGCTCGGGAACACGGACCGCGCCTACAGCCCGATCGACGCCCACGGCGTCGCCTTCGCCGCCATCCAGGCCCTCTACGAGCGCGTGCAGGCCCAGGAAGTGCGCATCCAGCAGCTCGAGCGCGAAAACGCGGATCTGGCGCGGCGGACAGGCAAGCGCAAATAGACGTCTTGTCGACGTCTCGCAGGCGCTTGTCGGAGTTTTCCCGGCCCTCGCCGGCCATGCCCCCCAGCCGGCTTGACACCTCCTACACGCCCCTTCCATGCTGACGCGGAGCACGTGGCCAAGCAGAAACTGCTACTCGTCGACGCGGACCCGAGAAGCGTCCGGGTACTCGAAGTCAGCCTCAAGAAGGCCGGCTACAGCGTCACGACGGCCACCGACGGGCTCGACGCGCTCGCCAAGATCGAATCGCTGACGCCCGACCTCGTCCTCAGCGACACGCGGCTGCCGAAGCTCGATGGCTACACCCTCGTCCGCAAGCTCAAAGAGCGCACCGAGTGGTCGCAGATCCCCATCGTCTTTCTCACGAGCCAGAAGTCCATCGAGGACAAGATCCGCGGCCTTGAGCTCGGCGTCGAGGACTACCTCACCAAGCCCATCTTCGTTCGCGAGCTCATCGCCCGCGTGAACCTGCTGCTCGCGCGGCGGACGCAGGAGAACATCGCGACCAGCCGCTCGACGCTCACGGGGCGCACGCGCTTCTCGGGATCGACGCAGGACATGGCCGTCGTCGACCTGCTCCAGACCTTCGAGGTCTCGCGCAAGAGCGGCGCCGTGCATCTGCGCGGCGGGGGAGGGCAGGAGAGGAGCGGGCACGAGGGGCACATCTACTTCCGCGACGGCAAGGTGGTCGACGCCGAGCTCGGTCGCCTGCGCGGGGAAGAGGCCATCTACCGCGCCCTCATCTGGAACGAGGCGAGCTTCGAGGTCGAGTTCAAGCAGGTCGCCAACGAGGACGTCATCGGCGGATCGACGCAGGCGATCCTCATGGAGGGGATGCGGCGCGTCGACGAGTGGGGGCGCCTCTGCGAGCAGCTGCCGCCGCTCACGACGGTGTTCGAGATCGACCACGCGCAGCTGCTCGAGCGGCTGAACGAGATCCCCGACGAGCTGAACGGGATCCTGCGGCTCTTCGACGGCAAGCGGACGCTCAACGACGTGGTGGACGACTCGCCGTTCGAGGACCTGTCGACGCTGTCGACCATCTCGAAGCTGTACTTCGAGGGGCTGCTCGTCGCGCGGCACGACAAGGCCGCCGCGGCTCCCGCGGGTGCGGCCGAGGGGGCGCCCGCGCCGGCAGCGCCGGGGAAGGAGCGCGACAGCGAAAAGCTGCCGACCGGCGACGGGGACACCGTGGTCCCGGCGACCGAGACGGTCCGCCCGCCCCCTACGCCCGTACCCGCCGCGGCGGTGCCGCCTCCGCTTCCACCTCCCGCGCCCGTGCCGGCCGCGGCCAAGCCGATCGGCAGCGACACGATCACGCAGTTCCCGGCGACCCCGCCACCGTCCGCGTCGACGCCTGCGGCCGCCGCGCCTCCGGCGGCATCGACGGTGCGGATCGACCCGACCCGAACGCTCCCGGGCAGCGCGCCGCCGCCGCAGGCGGGCACCAATGGCGTGCACGACAAGGCGCCGGCTGCGGCCGCGAAGCCGAAGGACTCGCTCGTCAGCACGAAGGCCGGTATCGGCGACGAGCCGGCGACCGAGGTGCGCGACGACGCGCCCACGCGCGTGCGCGAGGTCCCGCCGCCGAAGGCGGCTGCGAAGGACAAAGAGAAGGCGAAGGAGCAGGAGAAGGACGACGACGGCGAGGCGGAGACCGCCACCGTGAAGGTGGAGACCAAGCCCCAGCCGAAAGCCGAGCCGAAGGCGCCCCAGCCGCCCCAGCCCCTGCCGACGCCGAAGGCCCCGCCGAAGAAGAGCGAGCCGAAGAAGGCCGAGGCGCGCGCCGACGACCGTCCGCCGCTGCCGCCGCCGTCCAAGCCGATCCGGCGCGTCGCGCCGCGGCCCACGGTGGACGACGAGCCCGTCGCGGGGCTGCCGCGCAAGATCAATCCGAAGGCCAAGCGCATCGTTGCCATCGTCATCGCGCTTTCGGCGGTGCTGGCGGTGGTCGCGGGCGCGCGCGCCATGCGTGCGCGGCAGGACCGGCTCATCGAGGAGGCCAACGAGCGCGCCATGTCCGGCGTGAAGAAGCCCGAGCCGCCGCCAGCGGTGCCCGAGCCGGAGACCACGGCGTCGGCCGCCGCGTCGGTCGCGCCGGCGCCGGCGCCCGCGCCCGCCCCGTCCGAGACACCGTCGACCACCCCCGCGGAGACGGCATCGGCAGCGCCTCCCGTGGCGCCCGCACCGCCGACGCCCGCGCCCAATCCGGTGCTCGCGGCTCCAGGCCCGCCGACGCCCGCGCCCTACGTGCCCCCGGCGCCTCCCGCGGCGCCTGCGACCGAGGCGCCGCTCGAGGCCAGCCGTGCGGGTGGCGGCTCCCTCATCGCGCAGGCGAGCCGCGCGATGCAGAAGGGGGATCGCCAGCTCGCGGTGGACCTGGCCCGTCAAGCGGTGGCGCAGAACCCGTCGAACGCCGACGCGTGGCTCACCCTCGGCGCGGCATACCAGTCCTCCGGCAACAGCGGCGCCGCGAAGGACGCGTACCGCAGCTGCATCAAGCAGGCCCACTCGGGCAACCTGAACGACTGCTACGTGCTCGGTCGCTGAAGTTCGCGTCCGTACGCCACGCGTTCGCCGGCGAATGACGGCTCTTCGCGTGCGCGCGCTCCGCGTTCACTGGCGAACGCCGCTCGTTCGCAAGCGCACGCCTCTCGTTCGCTAGCGAACGACGGATGCTCGCGTACGTACGCCGCTCGCTCGCCGATGAACGCCGCTCGTTCGCGTCCGCACGCCGCGCGTTCGGCAGCGAACGACTCGTGTTCGCGTACGCGCGCCTCACGTTCACTGGCGAACGATGGGCGTTCACACGCGTACGCCTCACGTTCGCTAGCGAAAGATAGGCGTTCGCGCGCGTACGCCTCGCGTTCGCAAGCGAAAGATCGACGCTCGCGTGCGTACGACGGAGGTTGGCTGGCGAACGTCGAAACCTCGCGTGCGCACGCCGAACTCACGGACGCGTACGCCTACCTCTCGGGAGCGAACGGCGAATGCTCGCTCGCGGTCACCGAATGTTCAGGCAGCCGGAACCCGTACCCGGGGGTCCAGACGCGCATAGACCAGGTCGACGAGCAGATTGCTCACGACGATCGCGACGGCGGACACGATGACGCAGGCGACGATGATGGGTCCGTCGCGGTTGAACAGCGCCGTGACGCTGAGCTGCCCCAGCCCCGGCCAGCGGAACACCTGCTCGGTGACCACGGCGCCTCCCATGAGGGCTCCGAAGTCGAGGCCCGCCGACGTCACCAGCGGGAGCAAGGCGTTGCGCAGCGCGTGCCGGAGGAGGATCCCGGCCGGAGCGGCGCCCTTGGCCTGCGCGGTGCGCACCCAGTCCTGCTTCAGGAGCACCGCCATCTCGTCGCGAACGAGCCGCGTGTAGAAGGCCCCCCCGTAGATGCCCAGCGTCAGCGCCGGCAGCACCATGCAGAGCGCGTGCTGCCCGAGGGTCTTGCCGAAGCCGTCGAGCGGCAGCCATCGCAGGTGATACGCGAGCACGTACTGGAGCAGCAGTGCGATGAGGAACGTGGGTGCGCTGATACCGAGCAGGCTGGTGCCGACGAGGAGGCGATCGAGCCGCGAGCCTTTGCGCCATGCCGCGAGGACGCCCGTCGCCACCCCGAAGAGCAGCTGGAGAAGCAGCCCCGCGAGCGCCAGGGCGAACGTCCGCGGCAGCCGCTCGGACACGAGATCCACGACCGGCCGACCGAGCTGGAAGCTCGAGCCGAAGTCCACGTGTACGGCGGACTCTCCGAGGGGCAGCACGACCGCGCACGACTCGTGCTGCGCGTCTCCCTTTGCGATCTCTCCGGGCCCGACGTGAACGAGGCGCTTCCAGAAGAGCACGTACTGGGACAGCGCCGGGCGGTCGAGCCCGAGCTGCTGGCGGATGTGCGCGACGTCTGCCGGCCGTGCCTGGGCGCCCGCGACGAGGCGCGCCGGATCACCGGGCACGATGTTGCTCACGACGAACGTGAGCGACACGACGGCCCAGATCACGAAGAGGCTCGCGCCGAGTCGCCGGAGCAGACGTCTCACCGGAGCCCCCCGCCGAGCGCGTGCTCCAGCGCCTGATCGCCGCGATCGAGCCACACGCGCCGCACGTCGAACGGCCAGATGGGATGCGCCTCGAACCCGCGGACGTATCCCTGGTGCACGACGACGTCACGCTGCGCCCACGTGAAGGCCCAGGGGACCTCGTCGCACAGGATGTCGTTCGCCCGGTGATAGAGCTCGTGTCGCGCCGCTGGATCCATCTCGTGGCGCGCGCGCGCCACGAGCGCGTCGTACGTGGGGTTGGAGTAGAAGGCCGTGTTGGCCGAGGCCTCGGGATCGATCGACGTCGTCGTGAACATCTCGAAGAAGGCGCTCGGATCGGGGTAGTCCGCCTGGTTGCCTTCCGGAGCCATCGGCGTCCCGTCGATGCGCTGCCCGATGGCGAGGTAGGCCGGCCAGCTCACGCTGCGGATGTCGAGCCGCAGCCCGATGCGGGCGAGCTGCTGCTGAAGCACCTGCGCCGCGGCTTCTTGCGTCGACCGGGCGTCCACGAGGTACGGGATGGGGCGCGGCCATCCGCCCTTGCCGGTCGAGGGGTCGAAGGCGAACCCCGCCCGCCGCATGTGCTCGAGCGCGGCGGCCTCGTCGTGCGAAGCGCAAGACCACGTCGGGTCGTACCCGGGCATGGGCCGCGGCAGCAGCTGGCTCGCGGTCGTCATGTTCTCCCGGTTCACGATGTACGCGTCGCGATCGATCGCCGCCGCCACGGCTCGCCGTATCTCGACGTTGTCGAACGGCGGCATCCGGGTGTTCATCGACTCGCCGTGGATCGTGTTGTCGGCGAGGGGTACGACGAGCCCCTTCCAGCGCCCATCGCCGACGAACCGCGCGTAGTCCACGGCCAGCGGGTCCATCATCATGTCGAGCGCGCCGTCCTCGAAGCGGAAGCGCTGGGGCATCGGCTGCATGAGGTACGTCCACTCGACGGCGTCGAGGTAGCTGGCGGCGGGATCGAAGTAGCGGTCGTGGCGCACGACGCGGAGGCTCGAGCCTCGCTGCCAGCCTCCGGGCTCCAGCTTGAACGGACCCGCTCCGCACGGCAGCCAGGAGCGCGAGTACCGGTTGCCCGCGGTGGCGCACACGGGCCGGGCCGACGGGATGGCCATGATCGAGAGGAAGGCTGCGTCGGGCTGCTTGAGGCGAACCGTCACGACGTAGCGACCCTCGACGGTGACACCGTCGAGGTGCTCTGCCTTGCCGGACGTGTAGGCGTCGAAGCCGACGATGCCTTCGAAGAACGCCCGCGTCGCGTTCGGTGTCGCGGGGTGCAGGGCACGCTCCAGCGACCGCTTCACGTCGTCGGCGGTCAGCTCGCCGCCATCGTGCATCACGACCCCCTGTCGCAGGACGAAGCGATAGAGCAATCCGCCGTCCTCGACGTCCCAGCGTTCGGCGAGCTTCGGCACGACGCGGCTGTCGTGATCGAGGTCCACGAGGCCGTCGAACATCAGCGTGATCGCCTGGAGGGAGATCGCGTCGTACTGCCCGTGGGGATCGAGATTGCGCACGTCCGAGTAGTGCGCGAGGTGCAGCGTGCCGCCGCGCAGCGGTGCGACGCCGTCGTGGGCCGCCGCGATGGGGGCCTTCAGGCCGTCGCTGCACCCGAGGGGGATAGCCGCGAGTCCGACGCCGGTGCTCGCCAGCAGCAGCGCGCACGCATCAAGTCTCGTGCGGATCGAGCGCATCGCGCAGCCCCTCCCCGAGCATGTTGAAGCCCCAGACTGCGAGCACGATGGCCATCCCTGGGCCTGCGACGAGCCACGGCGCGCCGGAGATGTATCCCTGCCCGTCGAAGAGCATGCCTCCCCACGTCGGCGTGGGGGGAGAGATGCCGACGCCGAGGTACGAAAGGATGCTGTCGGCGACGATCATCTGCGCCACCTGCACCGTCGCGAGGACGACGAGGGTGCCGGCGACGTTGGGCAGCACGTGGGCGAGCATGATGCGCCACGCCGGCTGGCCGAGGGCGCGCGAGGCGACGACGTAGTCGAGCGCGCGCACCTGCATCGTCTTGCTCCGCAGCACGCGCGCGATGCCGAGCCAGCCGGTGACGCCGAGCACGACGAAGATGGTGACCGCCGTCGTCTTCTCGAGCGCCGCGCCGATCGCCATGACGAGCAGCAGGAACGGGAACGCGAGCATCACGTCCACGGCGCGCATCAGGAGCCCGTCCACGTCGATCCGCAAGCGACCGAGACGCGGCGCGCGCTCTCCCTCGTAGTACCCGGCCACGATGCCCACCGCCGCGCCGATGACCGTCGCGATCGCCGTCGACGCCACCGCGATGAGCAGCGAGAGCCGACCCGCCGCCGCGAGACGCGCGAACACGTCGCGGAAGATGCGATCGGCGCCCAGCGGGAAGTCGGCGCTCGGTCCCACCGGCATGCCCGTCGGCGACACGCCGTGCGCGAAGTCGCTCGTGTACGCGTCGTGCCGCGCGAGCGCGGGCCCCACCAGCGCGAAGAGCACCAGCGCCGCCACGACGGCCGCGCCCGCGACGGCCGCACGGTTCCGCACGAAGCGCGCACGGGCGCGCGCGTCGAGCACGGCTCAGCCCCCCGCGCCGTTCGCGCCCGCGAGGAACGCCCGGACCGACGCCGCGAACGCCTCCGGGCACTCTTCGGCCGGCGACGCGCCGCAGTCGAACACCTCGAAGCGCGCACCGCCGAGCTCGCGCGCCAGACGGCGCCCCTGTTCGAGCGGCGAAGCCTTGTACCCCCGCCCCCACACGACCAGCGAGGGCGCCGAGACGCGCGGAACGCTTGCCGTCAGGGGCCGCGTGTCGAGCATCGAGACCATCGTGGCGTAGGCTGCCTCGCGGGCGGCCGGGACGTCGAAGATTTCGAACAACCTGTCGACGTGGCGCGATCCCGCCCCACGGAGCCTGCTGCGGAAGAGCGAGCGACCGTAGAGCTGCTTGAACACGAGCGGCCCCAGCACGGGCACCCCTGCGATGCGCGAGAGCGCATCGGGCCGAGGCGGGTAGACCAGCGGGTTGACTAGCACGAGCTTTTCGACCAGGTGCGGGTGCGCCGCCGCCAGCTTGAGCGCCACGGCGCCTCCCATCGCGTGCCCGCAGAGCGACGCCCTGGCCACACCGATGGCGGCCAGAAGGTCCACGAGCGACTCGGAGAAGCCGTCGAAGTCGTACCGGTACCGGCCGGGCGGGGGCTTCTCGCTCTCGCCGAAGCCGGGCAGGTCCGGCACGATGACCCGGAAGCGCTCGGCCAGGGGAGGGAGCACGTCTTCCCAGGCCATCCGGCTCGCCAGGTAGTCGTGCACAAGCACGAGCGGCGCGCCGCCACCGGCCTCGACGAACCGGATGCGCGCCCCCCGGGCGGCGACGTCCCGGGTCTGCGGCTGACGGGGATCGCGCGATTCGGCGAGCATCGAGGCGTGGCGGGGGCGCGGAGGCGGGGGAGGGGCCCCGCCGACCCGGCAGAAGATAGGCTTTGCGCCGCACGCCACGCAACCGCGGCGCCGGCCGGCCGATAGAGGGGCGTGAGCAGCCTCGGAGAATCGCCCTTTGCGCGCGGCGCAGGCCGGACCCTGCGCCACGGAAGCGTCCACTACGAGCTCCTCGAGCGCCTCGGCGGCGGCGGCTCGGGGGAGGTGCACCTGGCCCGCGTGGTGGGCGGCGGGCTGGAGCGCAGGGTGTGCATCAAGCGTCTCGCCGGGAGCGTGGCACCCGAGGAGGCGGCGGTCCTCCGGGAAGAGGCGCGCCTCCTGTCCAGCGTCCGCCACGCCAACGTGGTCTCCCTTCTGGGGTTCGCCGAGGACGAGCAGCTCGGGCCCTTCCTCGTGCTCGAGCTCGTCGAGGGCCTCGACCTGCGAGAGCTGCGCCGCCGCCTGGGGACGCAACGCCTGGCCGACCCGGTCGCAGTGCACGTCGCCTGCTCGCTGCTGCGGGCGTGCTCCGCGGTCCAGCGGTGTCTGCCCGGACTCGTGCACCGCGACATCACGCCGAACAACGTGCTCGTGTCGGTCCACGGCGAGGTGAAGCTGGCCGACTTCGGCATCGCCCTCGCGCGCGACCGCACGCGCTGGACGGCCCCGTTCTTCGTCAAGGGCAAGGTCGGGTACATGTCCCCCGAGCAGATACGCGGCGAGCCTCTCGACCCTCGCAGCGATCTCTTCGCCGTCGGCGTCATCCTCTACGAGCTCCTCGCGGGCGAGCGCCCCTGGGGCACGCGGCGGCCGCTGAGCGAGCTGAGGGCCGCCGTGTCGGACGCTCCGGGGCCACTCGCCTCACGCCGGCCAGACGTGCCCGCGGCGCTCGCGCTCGCCGTGGACCGGCTCCTGGAGCGCCTTGCTCACGCCCGATTCGCGACCGCCGACGATGCGCTGCGATCGCTGGCGCCCTTCGGCGCAGGCGAGCTGGGGTCGCTGCGGCTCGCGAGCCTCGTCGAGGCGCTCGCAGTTCTGACATAAGTTGTCACGCCATCGATCTAACCACGCGAAACGAGTTCCATTATGGAAACGCACGAAAAATAGATGAACGATGGATTGACCCGCACAGTCCATAGAAGTTAACGTGCAAACACGCTTGAGTGATCGTGCGGCGGTTGCCGCTCGACGCTCCCGATGATCGCGCCACGCGCGACGAAGAATGGAGTGGTTGGGTGTGGGCACACAGGAGCCCGCGTCCAGCCGGTGGGGGAGCAGTGTATCGGCGTTGCGCCGGAGGAGCCGAGCATGGACCCGAAGCACGAATCCAAGGATGGTCAGGCGACGGCGGCGATGGAGAGCAGCGGGGAGGCCGAGCAGGCGCCCACGCAGGGAGCCCTCGCGCTGCAGAGCGAGGAGCAGTCCCCGCCCGTCACGCGCGAGCAGCGGCGGTCGCGCCGCAAGCGCGCCATCCGCGCCAAGACGATCAGCGTCAAGCGCATGACGAAGCGGGAGCTCGAGCTCGGGCGCCTGCTCTACCCCGAGGTGAACGACATCGAGCGCCCGCGAACGCGCACCGAGTGCTCGGACGCGCCGCGGCCGTGCCCGTTCGTCTCGTGCAAGCACCACCTGTACCTCGACGTCTCCGCGCGGACGGGCGCCATCAAGCTCAACTTCCCGGACCTCGAGGTCTGGGAGATGAACGAGACGTGCGCGCTCGACGTCGCCGACCGCGGTGGCACGACGCTCGAGGAAGTGGGGGCGATCATGAACCTCACGCGCGAGCGCATCCGGCAGGTCGAGGTGAAGGGCCTCGCGAAGCTCGCGGCGCTGCGCGACATGATGAACCTGCGCGACTACGTCGACGGCGGCCCGATGGGCAAGCGGCGCCTGCCGGTGCTCGACGCCGAGCGCGACGAGGAAGACGGCGACGGCGAAGACGAGTCGATGGACGACGACGCGGACACCGATGGCGACGAGAGCGTCGCCGAGTTCGACGTCGAGGCGTTCGCCAGCAGCGACCTCGACGCCGACTGAGCGTCACGTCCGCTTCTTCGACCTGCGCCCCACGACCACTGTTCCTGTGGGGCCGAGCACGGGATTCACCGGCCCAGGAGCGCCGCGGGAGGCCGACAGCGCCAGCGCGTGACCGAGGGCCGTCCTCATCTCGACGGCGCTCGCCCAGCGCTTCTCCCTGTCGAACGCCAGCGCCACGTCGACGAAGGTGACCATGGGCGGCGGCGCCCCGGCCCACACCTCCCTGAGGGAGCGCGCGTGGCGCGTCGCCGCGAGGCGCAGCGTGTCGGTCGGCGTGCTCGCCCGGTGCACCGCGTGCCCGGTCAGCAGCGTGAAGATCATCGCGCCGACCGAGTAGAGGTCGGTCCTGGGGTCGATCTCGCTCGTCTTCTCACCGGCGAGCTCGGGCGCCACGAACTGCGACGGGTCCAGCGCGTGCGCGGTCATGGTGCGGGCCGGATCGCCGAGCCGCCCGAGACCGACGTCGAGCAGCTTCATCCCATCGGCCGTGACGAACACGTTCCCCGGCCTCACGTCACGATGCACGATGCCGCTCTCGTGGACCGCCACGAGGATGCCGAGCACGGCGTCGGCGATCGTGACGACGCGCGGCAACGACAGCGTGCGCGCGGCCTCGTGCCACTCGGCGGCGACCGTCGTCCCCTCGAGCAGTTCCATGGCGATGAAGGCACTTCCGTCGTCTTCGTCCACGTCGTCGTCCAGCACCGGCACGACGCTCGGGTGCTGCACGCGGTTGGCGGCATATCCGTCCCGGAGGAATCGCTCACGCAGGTCGTCGACGCTCGAGAGCTCGGGGTGGAGCAGCTTCACGGCGAACCTCTTGCCGTTGCGATGCGTCGCGGCGAACACGGCGCTGGTCCCGCCGATCCCGAGCAGCCGGTCGAGCCTGTACTTCCCCCTCCGCAGCGACGTCCCCACGCGCCGCTGCGCACGCTCGGTGTGAGCCACGACCAGATCGGCCACGCACCCCGAGGGTACTACGGTAATGTGCGGGCGCCCCATGGCCATTCGCACCGCGATCGTGTCCGTGTCCGACAAGTCCGGCCTCGTGCCCTTCGTTCGCGCGCTGGCGGAGCGAGGCGTGCGCATCCTGTCGAGCGGGGGGACCGCCAAGTCGCTGGCGGCCGAGGGCGTGCCCGTCGAGACGGTCGAGAGCTACACGGGCTCTCCCGAGGTGATGGACGGGCGGGTCAAGACGCTGCATCCGCGCGTGCACGGCGGGATCCTCTCGCGCGGGGATCGCGACAAGGCGGACCTCGAGCGGCTCGGCGCGCAGCCGATCGACCTCGTGGTCGTCAACCTGTACCCGTTCGAGCGCGTCGCGGCGGACCCGGCGTCGTCGCACGAGCACGTCGTCGAGAACATCGACATCGGCGGGCCGTCGATGGTGCGCTCGGCGGCGAAGAACCACGCGCGCGTCACCATCGTGTGCGATCCGGCGGACTACGGGCGCGTGCTCGAGGAGATGGCGGCGCACGGAGGCGACACGACCGCCGAGACGCGCGCCGAGCTCGCGGCGAAGGCGTTCGCGCACACCGCGGCGTACGACGCGGCCATCAGCGGTTACCTTTCTTCCGGCTCCCGCGACGCGGACGGCAAGCGCGCGCGCTTCCCGCGGTATCTGACGCTGCCGTTCGAGCGCGCCTACGGGCTTCGCTACGGCGAGAACCCGCACCAGGCGGGGGCGTTCTACGTCGAGCGACACGCCGAGCCGGGAACCATCGCGCGCGCCGAGAGCCTCGGGGCCGGCGGCAAGGAGCTCAGCTTCAACAACCTGGTGGACGTGGACGCGGCGCTCGATGCGGTGCGCGAGTTCGACCGGCCGGCGGCGGTCGTGATCAAGCACACGAACCCGTGCGGCGCCGCGGTGGCGGCCTCGCTGGCCGAGGCGTACCGGCTGGCGCGGGACGCCGACGCGCTGAGCGCCTTCGGCGGCATCGTCGCGCTCAATCGCGAGGTGGACGAAGCGACGGCGAAGGTGCTCGCCGAGACGTTCCTCGAGTGCATCGTGGCGCCGTCGTTCGCGACGGCGGCGCTCGAGGTCCTGCGGGCGAAGAAGAACCTGCGACTGCTCGCGACGGGCGCATGGCTCGCGGCGGACCACGCGGCGCTGACGCACAAGCGGGTCGGCGGAGGGCTCGTGGTGCAGGACCGCGACGCGACCGCGGGCGGCGAGGTCACACGCGGCAAGGTCGCGACGAAGCGCGCACCCACCGCGGAGGAGACGCGCAGCCTCGAGTTCGCGTGGCGCGTCTGCAAGCACGTGAAGTCGAACGCGATCGTCCTCGCGCGAGGCGAGGTCACCGTGGGCGTGGGCGCGGGTCAGATGTCGCGCGTCGTCTCGGTGCAGATCGCCTGCGAGAAGGCGGGGGAGAAGGCGCGCGGCGCCGTGCTCGCATCGGATGCTTTCTTCCCGTTTCCGGACGGCGTCGAGGCGGCGGCACGCGCGGGCGTGACGGCGGTCGCCCAGCCCGGCGGCAGCAACAAGGACCCCGACGTGATCGCCGCAGCCGATGCCGCCGGAATGGCCATGGTGCTCACGGGATTCCGGCACTTCCGGCACTGAACGATATAAGGGCGCACATAAGTTGGCCCGTCGGGCCGCAGCATGTTTCCTGGTCGTCACGATGGCCGCGATGACCGAGAGTTGCAGCGTTTGCGGGGGGCGGTTCGACGTTCAGTTCCGCTACCAGATGGAGGAGCGCGACGGAGGGTTCGCCTTCTTCTGCTCCCACGAGTGCCATCGCAAGGCGGTGAGCGGGGAGGCGACCGGCGGCGCCACGTGCTCGGCATGCCAGAAGCGCTTCTACGTGGAGCTCGTGTCCCAGGTCGTGCGCGTGCGCGGCGAGCTGCGTCACGCGTGCTCGGACGACTGCCGCAAGCAGATCCTCGCGGAGTCGGACGGCGCGCGTCTCGGCGCGATGACGCTGCCGCCTGCGCCCGTGACCATTGCCTCGGCGACGCCGCCGCCGGTGGCGCCGGTGCTGTCGCCGCCGCTGCCCATCGGTGTGCCGGCGCCGACCGCGACCTCGACCTCGACCCCGACCTCGATCACCCAGGCGCGCTCCTCGCGGATGCATGCGCCCCCGAGGCTCGCCATCTTCAACCACAAGGGCGGCACGGGGAAGACGACCACCTCGGTCAGCCTCGCCGCCGGCCTCGCGTCGCGCGGGTTGCGCGTGCTCCTCGTGGACACCGACTCGCAGGGCAACGTCAGCGTCTCCCTCGGCGTGAAGGCGGAGCGGACGCTCTACCACGTGCTCGTCATGGGCATGCGCGCGACCGACGTGGCCGTGAAGGTTCGCGACAACCTCGACATGGTGATCGCCAACGAGACGCTCGCCGCCGCGGAGCTCTATCTCGCCGGCAAACAGAACCGCGACCGCGTGCTGCGCGACCGGCTCGCGTCGGCGTTCGACGCGTACGACGTCGTGCTCCTCGACTGCTCGCCGTCGCTCTCGCTGATGAACCAGAACGCGCTCGTCGTCGCCGACGGCATCATCGTGCCGGTCGCGTGCGACTTCCTCTCCCTCGTGGGCGTGCGGCAGGTCATCAAGACCGTCAAGAACGTCAACCAGCTCCTGCATCACCCGGTGCAGATCCACGGCGTGCTGCCGACCTTCTACGACGCGCGCGCGCGCATCTGCCGAGACGCCGTGCAGGCGCTCGAGGAGCACTTCGGCGACCGCGTGATGCCGCCCATCCGCCAGGCGACGCGCCTCAAGGAGGCGCCGGCGCAGGGCAAGACCATCTTCGAGTACGCGCCCGAGTCCAACGCGGCGCAGGACTACGCCACCGTCGTCGACCTGCTCGTCGACGGGCCGAAGAACAAGACGAGCAGGCCCAGAGCTGTGGGGGAATGAGAGGAAGGACGACGATGGCCGGGCGTGAGCAAGAGGCGGGACTGGCGGGCGCGCGCGTGCTCGACGCCGACGAGGTGCAGGGCGTCCTCTCGGGCGCGTTCTACACCAAGGAAGGCACCGGCAAGCGGCAGCGGAAGGCCGAGCCGGCCGCGAAGCCGCAGCACTACAAGGTCATCTGCATCTCGCTGTACACGAAGGACCTCGAGCGCCTCGACAAGCTGGTCGACGAGCTCAAGGCGCGGGGAGTGACGAAGGCGAACCGCAGCGCGCTGATCCGCGTCGCGCTCGACCAGCTCGATCTCGACAAGGTCCCGCGCGGCCTCTGAGCCGGCCCGGAGCCGCCGTGCGGCGGCGACTCTTCCGTTCCGCGAAAGCGCGCGGTGTAATGCGGGGTCAGCATGAAGGGGGCCCTCTTCGCCGTCGCCGTCGCCGTTCTGGCTTTCGCTCTGCTTCCGTCCGCCGCGCGCGCGGCGCCGTACGTGCCGCCGTATGACGCCGCGTTCGAGGCGAAGATCAAGGCGGAGATCCAGGGGCGCGATCCGGAGGGAGCCGCGCTCTTCGCGCAGGCCACGAGCGCGCGCGACCGCGGCGACGACGCCGCCTACGCGGACTTGCTCGAGAAGGTGCACGCGCGCGACCCGTGGTTCACCCACGCGACGCGCCGGCTATGCCAGGCGGAGTCGATGCGCGATCACCACGATCGCGCGCTGGCGCTCTGCCGCGAGGCGTACGCGGCCGACGCGTCACCGCAGAACGCGGCGGGTCTCGCGACGGCCCTTCTCGCCGCGGACCAGGGCGGCAACGCCGACTACGGCACACGCGCCCTCGAGCTCGCGCGGGAGGCGGTGCAGAAGGCGCCGGGCGACTACTACACGCAGTTCACGTTGTGCCAGGCCGCACTCCGGATGAAGGACACGCGCACGTTCGGCACGGCCGCGGCGGCGCTGCGCGGGATCGCGCCGCGCGACGCGTTCACCCTATTCTTCTCATCGCTCGACGACGCGATGAAAGGGAAGCTCGACGACGCGCAGCGCGAGCTCGACGAGGCGCACGCGGCGGGGTTGCCCGACGCGACATACGCGCACTTCCGCGACGTCTTCGAGGATGCGCGCTCCCCGTGGGACCGCTGGGCGCCGCGATTGGTGAAGGGGTTCCTCGCGTGGCTCGCCGTGTTCGGACTGCTCCTGGGGCTCGGCGCCGTGCTGAGCGCGGCGACGATGCGAGCCGCTTCGCGAGTCCCCACCGACGCGGGCGGACGCGCGACCGGGGGCGACGCGCTGCTGCGTCGCACGTACCGCGTCGTGCTGACGCTCACGTGCGCGTACTACTACCTGTCGCTGCCCTTCGTGGCGCTGTCGGTGGTCGGACTCGGCGCGGGCGTGGTCTACGCGTGCCTCGCCCTCGGCACGATCCCGATCAAGCTGCTCCTCATCGCCGGCGTCATCGTCCTCGCGAGCCTGTGGGCGATGGCCAAGAGCCTCTTCGTGCGCGTGCGCGACGAGGATCCGGGAGAGCGCCTCGACCTCGCGCAGCATCCGAAGCTTCGCGCCGTGCTCGACGAGGTGGCTGCGCGCATCGGCACGAGGCCGGTCGACTCGGTGTACGTCGCGCCCGGCACGCAGGTGGCCGTGCTCGAGCGCGGCGGGCTGCTTCGCCAGATGCGCGGAAAGAGCGAGCGGTGCCTCGTGCTCGGGGCCGCGGTGCTCGATGGGATGCGGCTGCGCGAGCTCAAGGCGGTGCTCGCGCACGAGTACGGGCACTTCCACAACGAGGACACCGCGGGCGGCGGCTTCGCGCTCGCCGTTCGGCGGTCGCTCTTCACCTTCGCGATGCACCTGGCGCGCGGGGGCGCCGCGAGCAACCTGAACCCCGCGTGGTGGTTCGTGCGCGGCTTCAACCGCGTGTTCCACGGCGTCTCCCAGGGCGCGACGCGGTTGCAGGAGATCCTCGCCGACCGCTGGGCGGCCTTCGCCTACGGCTCGGAGGCCTTCTCTCGCGGGCTCACCCACGTCGTGTCGCGCAGCGTCCGGTTCGACGCGCACATCGCTGCCACGCTGCAGGAGGTGGTGCCCGCGAAGGAGGCGGTGGCGAACTTCTACTCGTTCGTGCCGAAGAAGGACGTCGAGCCGAAGAAGATCGAGGACGCGGTGGAGCAGGCGATGTCCCGACCCGCGTCGCCCTACGACAGCCACCCCCGTCCGGTCGATCGCATCGCTTGGGTCACGCGCATCGCGGCGGAGGGCGCTCCCGCGGCCGATGACGATGCGAGCGACGCGTGGAGCCTCCTTTCGGACCGAGATGCGATCGAGAAGCGCATGTCCGACGAGCTGCGGTCGCGGCTCGCGATGAGGGGCATTCGCGTGCAGCGCGCCGCGTGACCCTCAGCTCGCGAGGGCTTCCCAGAACCCCGCGATGTCGGGCGGCATTGGCGCCTCGACCGCGAGCGGGGCACCCGTGATCGGGTGGGGGAGCGAGAGGCGCGTCGCGTGGAGCGCGTGGCGCGGCATCTCGAGCATCGCGACGTCGTCCGCCGTGAGCTCGCCGTCTGCGGCGCGCGCGAAGGCGCGATCGTCGGGGCCGTACAGCTTGTCGCCGACCACCGGCGCGCCGAGCGAGGCGAGGTGCACGCGGATCTGGTGCTGCCGGCCCGTCTCGAGCTCGCAGCGCACGAGCGCATACGTACGGCCGGAGGGGCCCGTGCGCGTCTCGAGCACCTCGAACACCGTGGCCGCGTGCAGCGCACCGGGCGCTTCGCTGATGCGCATCTTGACCCGCAGCTTGCTCGTCTCGTCGAGATCCATCGCGCGCACGCACCGGAAGCGCCGCGCGCCGCCGCCGGGGTCGGGCACGCCCCACGTGAGCGCCGTGTACGTCTTGTCGATCCCCTCGCGCGCCTCGAGCTGCTTCTTGAGCGCCCGGTCGCACGCGCGCGTCTTGGACACGAGCATCACCCCGCTCGTCTCGCGGTCCAGCCGGTGGCCGAGCGAGAGGAAGTCTTGCTCCGGCCGCTGCGCCTTGAGCACCACGATGAGCGTGTTGCGGTGGTACCGCGCCGTGGGGTGCACGGGCAGAAGGGCCGGCTTGTCCACCGCGAGCAGGTGCTCGTCCTCGTAGAGGACCGGCACGTTCGTCGGCACCGGCGTCTCGTCCCACGGCGGGCGCCAGAGCAGGATGTGCTGCTCGGGGCGCACGCGGTCGTTGGGCGCGAGCTTGCGGCCGTCGATGCCGTAGGCGCTGTTTCGCACGATGTGCTGGGCGCGCGTGCGGCTCGTGCGCTTGAGCTGGCTCTGGACGAACACGTCGAGCCGCTGCCCCGCCACCTCGGGGGGGACGCGAAGCACCGTGACGACGGACCCCTCGGCCACGCCTTCGGGCCGATCGTGCCGGCCGGAGGAGCCTCGAACGCGCGTCATGCTGCTGCGTGTTCATGGTATAGGCGCGAGGCGGATGGAGATCACCTTCGTCACGACCGAGCTCGCGCCCTTCGTCAAGGTGGGGGGGCTCGCGGACGTCTCGGCGGCGCTGCCCAAGGCGCTTCGCGGCTTCGGCCACGCGGTCACGGTGGTCATCCCGCGCTTCCCGGAGCTGGAGCAGCAGGGGCTCCTGCTCGCGCGGCGGCTCACGCCCGTCGAGTTCACGCTGGGAGAGCGCGCGTTCAAGGCGACGGTGTTCGACGGGCGGCTCCCGTCACAGGTGGACCTGGTGGTGGTCGACGTGCCCGGGCTCTTCGACCGTCCGGGCGTCTACGGCGAGCGCGGCGAGGACTACGCGGACAACGCGCTTCGCTTCGCCGTCCTGTCGCGCGCGGCCGCGGAGCTCGTGCGACAGCGCGTGGCCGGCGGACGCCCGGTCGACGTCGTGCACTGCAACGACTGGCCGACGGCGCTCGTGCCCACGTACCTGCGCGCGCTCGCGGCCGACACGCCGGCGCTCGGGGCGACGCGAACGGTGCTGACGATCCACAACGTCGTGCACCAGGGCGTCTTCCCGAAGGACACGCTGCCGACGCTCGGCCTGACGTGGGACCACTTCCACGTCGACGGCATCGAGTTCTACGGCGGCATCAACCTGCTCAAGCAGGGCATCGTCTCGGCGGACGTCGTGACGACCGTGAGCCCCACCTACGCCCGCGAGATCCAGACGCCGGAGATGGGCGCGAAGCTCGACGGCATCCTGCGCGCGCGCGGCGAGGGGCTCGTCGGCATCTGCAACGGCGTCGACTACGCCGTGTGGAACCCGGCGACCGACTCGGGGATTGCCGCGCGCTACGACGCCGAGGACCCGTCGAACAAGGCTCGGTGCAAGACGGCGCTGCAGAAGGAGCTGGGGCTCCCGCTCGAGCCGCACGCGCCGCTCGTGGCGAGCATCGGGCGCATGGTGGAGCAGAAGGGGACGGACCTGGCGACGGCGGCCGTGCCGAAGCTGCTTCGCGCGAGCGAGGCGCACGTGGTCTTCGCGGGCGACGGACGGCCCGAGCTGGTCGCCGCCGTCGAGACGGTCGTCTCGCGGTCGCACGGGCGCGCGGTGCTCGCGCGTGCGGCGAGCGAGGGGCTCGTGCACCGCATCCTCGCGGGCGCCGACGTGATGCTCGTGCCGAGCCGCTACGAGCCGTGCGGCCTCGTGCAGCTGTACGCGCAGCGCTACGGGGCGCTGCCCGTGGCGCACGCCACCGGGGGACTCGTCGACACGATCGTCGACTGCGACGCGAAGCTCGAGACGGGCACGGGGTTCCTCTTCGACGCGCCCAGCGCCGACGGGCTCCTCGGCGCCGCCGAGCGCGCCCTCGCGGCGAGGCAGCTCCCGGGCTGGGGGAAGCTCGTGCGGCGCGCGATGCGCCTCGATCGCGGGTGGGATCGCCCCGCCCGGCGCTACGAGCAGGTCTACCGCTCGCTCGCGGCCCGCTGAGGCTCGAGGTCACGCACGCGTCGCAGCGCGCCGTCCACGGCGCGCAGGGCCTTGGCGAGCCACGACGCGCGGAACGCGACGCGCGCGAGCACCACCGACTGGTGCAGCACGAAGAGGAAGAAGACCGCCGCGCCGCCGTGTGCGCCGATGCGCCCCGCCACCCCCGCGACGGCGACGACGGGCGCGACCGCGGCGAGCGCCCGCCACGCCCACGACCACCAGAGGGGCAACGGCGCGAGGCGCAGCGTGCGCGCCCCCAGCACCACGGCGCGCGTGCCCGGCACGTCGAAGCGCACGACCGCCGCGCGCGCCAGATCGTGCGCGACGCCGACCGCCGACGCGACGACGAGGAACAGCGCGAGCACCAGGCCCTGAAGCTGCTGGGCGCGCGCCTCGCCCATGCCGCCGTGCGCCCAGCTCTCCACGAGCGAACCGATTCCCGCGCCGATCCCGAGGACCAGCGCCTGCGCGATCCCGGCGGCGACGAGCAGCACGAGCATCGGCCGGAAGAGCCGCAGGCCCTCGGTCACGCAGCGGACGAACCCCGCGGCGCGCCGCTCCCGCGTCGCGTACGCGAGCGCCGTCATGAGCGCCGCCATCGGCACGAGCCCCGCCACGGCGCCGACGACGAGGACGAGCGTCGCACCCGTGGTCGCGGCGCGCAGTCCGTGCTGCTCGTGGAGCACGAAGTCGAGGAGCGCGTGGCCTCCCGGCGTCCAGAGCGGCGCATCCCCGCGCGGGTCGCTCCCGTAGACCGAGCGCACGAGCGAGGCGGCCGGCCAGCTCGCGAGGAGCGCGAGCACCGACTCCCACGCCCAGACGCCGATCACGGCGCGCGGGTGACGGCGCGCGCGCATCGACGGCGTCGTGAGGAGGACGAGCTCCTGGGCTGCCGCGACGTCGTGCCACGCCTCCGGCGCGGACCTCGCGCTTCCGCGAGGTATCACGGGGACACCGCCTGCAGCGCCAGCTGCATCAGGTACGTCGCGCGCTCGAGCGTCGCCGCCGCCCCGCCGCCGCTCTGCGCCGCCGCGTGGTTGTTCTCGAGATTCGCGTCCACGAGCACGTGGTCGTCCGGATCGACCACGGCTCCGCGCAGCGCCACCGAGTCGTGCCACGAGAAGCGCTTCGACTCGCCCTCGCCGTCCCAGTGCTCGACGCGCGTCGAGCCGTCCGCCATCGTCATCACGACGTCCACCGGGAACGAGAGCGTCCCGTGCCGCCGCACGAGCACGGCGTTGTCGTACCCCCCGGCGTCGCTCGCCCCCGGCTCGATGCGCTCGCGCTTTCCCGAGCGGTCGAACATGCCGGCGGTGCGCTTGGATTCCTCGCTCGACGCGTAGTCCACGAGGTAGTCCACCCAGCCGCGATCGAAGAGCGCCGTGCGCAGCGTGGTCGCCGCGCGCGCGCCGAGGACTTCGTCGAAGACCGCGACCAGCTCGTCCGGCCCCGGGTGCTGGAACCGGAAGCGCCGCGCGTAACGCCCGAGCGCGCGCAGGACGGGCTCGTCGCCGTAGACGCGCTTCATCGTCTCGAGGATCGACGCCGTCCGCGCGTACACGAGCCCGGCGTAGTCGGCGCCCGTGGTGAACGCGTTCGCCGCCTGCGCCACCGGCTCGTCGTGCACGCGCATGTTGCCGCCGACCGCCTGCGCCGCCGCGTCGCTCACCGTGAGCCCGAGCACATCGACGGCCGACCCGGCGCCCCGCCACTTGCCCATCGCGTCGACCTCGGCGAACTGGTTGATCCCCTCGTCGAGGAAGGGCCAGCGCAGCTCGTTGGTGCCGACGAGGCCGTAGAACCACTGGTGCCCGAGCTCGTGCACCGTGACGATCTCCGGAAAGAGCGCCCCGGGCGGCATCCACCACGAGCCGCCCGTGGTGATGAGCGTCGGATACTCCATCCCGCCGGCCTCGCGCGCGTCCTCCTGCGGGTGCACGACCGTGAGCACGCGGTACGGGTAGCGGCCGTAGCGCGCGCTCATCCACGGCAGCGCGAAGCGCATCGCGCGCAGCTCGCGCAGCGCCGCGTAGCGGAAGCCGGGCGGGTAGAGGACCGACACGCTCACGCCGTCGATCACGTCCTTCTCCGACTTGT
>DASVWO010000251.1:0-5287 GCA_036393165.1 Polyangiaceae bacterium
AAGGAGGGCGACGAGCGCCGCCTTCCTGTCGTTTCGCGAAGTGACCGCGCCCTTCGTGCGCGCCAGCGCCGCCGACTGCGCGGACTGGAGCGCCGCGATGGCCGCCGTGACCACCGCCAGGGCGGGCACGGGCGACGGGAACCGCGCGCTGCTGGTGGTCATCGCCGTGACGATCGCTTGCGCGTACGCGATGAGCGCGGCGACGACGTTGGGAAGCTTGAGAATCGCAAGAGAACGATGAACGGATTTGTTGGGTTGCATGTTCCTCGGAGGCTTGAGTCGTGATTTCGGCAGATTGGTCTCGAACTTCGGCTGTCTGGTCTGATTCCTCCTCTCTTTGGACTCGTTCTTCCGCTGCTTGGACTCGAACGGATCCCGGTTGAGTCCATCGGGGTCCTGTTTGGACTGCGAAGGACGCTGTTTGGGGTCAAACGGGAACCGTTTGGACTCACGCGGCGGCCGTTTGGTCTCGAACTTCGGCTGTTTGAGTCCAAGCAGTCGCTTCTTCGTCTCAAACGGACGCTGTTTGGACTCGAACAGGAACCCATTCGACTCATCGGGGATCCGTTTGAGTCCAAGAAGGTCCTGTTTGGACTCGTTCTCCCGCTGTTTGGACTCGAACGGATCCCGATCGAGTCGATCGGGACGCTTCTCGAGACCCAACAGCCGAAGTCACAGTCCAAACTGCCGCTGTCGCAGTCGAAGTTGCCGCTTTTGCGACTCGCGCAGTGTCTTCCTGAACGATTTCAGCGGCCGTCGCTGGACGGACAGAAGAGGAACGGGCGATCGATGCCTCCGTTCCTCTCACTCCCTTAACCGCGCAAACGCGTTTTTGGGGACATGATTTCTTCGGGTGCGAAGACGATTTCCGGATGCCCGCGCGATCTCGCGCACTTGCGACCCGCTGCGGCGAGTGGGCGGCGCGCCGGTTGCTCCTCGCCTCACCCTCGCACCCATTTAACTGCGCAAGTCGGAATTCGGCGTAAGACTTTTTGCGTCTCAGTATGCGATTTCAGCTTCCTTACCGCGACGCGCGACGGAGCGTCCGTCGCCCGGTTCCGCAGTGGCCGGGGTTGCGATCAGCCGGCGCGGAGGAACGGATTGCGCGCGCGCTCGAGCGCAATCGTCGTGTCGGGGCCGTGACCCGTGATGACGCGCGTGTCGTCCGGCATCGTGAGCAGACGGTTCTTGATCGACGCGAGGATCTTCCCGTGGTCGCCGCCCCAGAGGTCGGTGCGTCCGATGCTGCCGCGGAACAGCGTGTCGCCGGCGAGCACGATCGTCTTGTCCGCGTCCTTCACCACGAACGAGCAGCTCCCCGGCGTGTGTCCCGGCGTGTGCAGCACGGCGAGCTCCACGTTCCCCGCCCGCACCGTCCTCCCATCCACCAGCGCACCGTCCATCTCCGCCTTCACCGGGAGCTCCGTCCCGATGAGCGCCGCCTGCACCGGCAGCAGGTCGTAGAGGAACCGATCCTCCTCGTGGATGCTCGCCGCCGCCCCGCTCGCCCGCTGCAACTCGGCCGTACACCCCACGTGATCGAGGTGCGTGTGCGTATGGATGATCGCATCCACCGTCACCCCCAGCGCCCGCAGCCGCTCCTGGATGAGTTCCAGATCCCCGCCCGGGTCCACCACGATGGCCCGCTTGGCCTCCAGGTCGGCCAGGATCGAGCAGTTGCACCCCAGAGGGCCGACAGCGTGGGTTTCTACGTGCAAGCAGTGCACAGGGGCAGAATTGAACTGCCGACACGCGGATTTTCAATCCGCTGCTCTACCAACTGAGCTACCCGTGCGTGGCGAATCCCCGGGGGGAGGGCCGAACGGACCCTTTCCGGGAGGGCGAGGTAAGCCATGCGCCGACCTCCCTGTCAAGCGCCGGAAACCGCTTCCTCGCCCCCGGCGTATCGGTCCGGGTACCATCCTGCTTGTCCGTCGATTGGCCCGGAGGACGCTTGCTCACCGACACGCTCCAGATCATAGGTCGCACGATTGCCGACAAGTACGCGGTCGAGTCCGTCGTCGGCGAGGGCGGCTTCGCGACCGTGTACCGCGCCCAGCACGTCATCTGGAAGCGCCCCGTCGCCCTCAAGGTGTTCAAGGCGCTCGGTGACTTCTCCGAGAAGGACCGCCAGAAGCTGCTCGACGAGTTCGTCCAGGAGGGCGCCCTGCTCGCCGACCTGTCCGCTCGCAGCGCGGCCATCGTGCAGGCGCGCGACATCGGGATGCTGCAGACGCCGAAGGGCGAGAGCATCCCGTACATGGTCCTCGAATGGCTCGAGGGCGCGACGCTCGAGACCGTCCTGGCAGACGAGAAGGCCAAGGGCCTCCCCCAGCGCGACGTGCGCGGCATGATCCACCTGCTCGAGCCGGCTGCCGAGGCGCTCGCCCTCGCGCACCGCAAGGGCATCGCCCATCGCGACGTTAAGCCGGGCAACGTCTTCGTCCTCGGCGAGCCGCGCGGCGAGTGCTCCGTGAAGATCCTCGACTTCGGCATCGCCAAGGTCGTCAGCGACGCGCAGAAGATGGCCGGCTCCTTCACCAAGACGAGCGGGCAGGTGACGAGCTTCACCCCGGCCTACGGCGCGCCGGAGCAGTTCTCGCGCACGCACGGAGCCACCGGTCCGTGGACCGACGTGTTCGCCCTCGCGCTCATCGCCACCGAGCTCCTCACGGGGCGCGAGCCGCTCGAGGGCGACGACTTCATGCAGCTCGCCTTCTCCTCGGCCAATCCCGACCGCCGACCGACGCCGCGCACGCTCGGCGCGCAGGTGACCGACGAGGTCGAGCAGGTGTTCCGCAAGGCCCTGTCGGTCAAGCCGGCCGAGCGCTGGCAATCGGGAGGCGACTTCTGGAACGCGCTCCGGCAGGCCACCAAGCTCGACCCGATGCGCGGGATGACCGATCCCAACCCGCCACGCGCCGTGGTGGCGGCGACGCCCAGCGCGGACGCGAGCGCGCCGACGCTGGCTGTGGGCTCCGAGCGCGACCCCTCCCTCCCGGCGATGGCCGCCGGGGCGACGACGCAGCCGAGGGCCGGGACGACCACGACGGGCGCCAAGCCGGGCTCGAGCAAGATGGGGCTCTTCGTCGGTCTGGGCGTGGCGGCCGTCGCAGCGATCGGCGCGGGCGTCTTCTTCCTCGGGCGGGGCTCCAGCGCATCGGGCACCGTGACCCCGTCCGCGAGTGGCGCCCTCTCCGCCGCCTCCGCGAGCGCCGCGCCGAGCGCGTCCGCGAACGTCGCCGCGGCGCCGAAGGCCAAGACGTGCCCGCCCGGCACGATCAAGATCCCCGGCGGCAGCTTCTACATGGGCAGCGACGACGGGCTGCCGATGGAGAAGCCGGCTCACGAGGTGACGCTCGAGCCCTTCTGCATCGACGAGTTCGAGGTCACCGTCGAGAAGTACAAGGCGTGCTCCGATGGCGGGCGCTGCAAGCGCGCCGGCACCACCAACGACTGGGCGAGCATCACCGACAAGGAGCACAAGGCTTTCGACCCGCTGTGCAACATCCGCGATCCGGACGCGAAGTCGACCCACCCCATCAACTGCGTCGACTGGGAGATGGCCGACAAGTACTGCCACGAGCAGGGCGAGCGGTTGCCGACCGAGGCCGAATGGGAGTTCGCCGCCCGCGGGCCCGACGGGCGCAAGTACCCGTGGGGCGACGAAGACCCTGCCTCGGCTCACCTCAACGCGTGCGGCAAGGAGTGCGTTGCCTGGGGCGCGAAGAACGGGGTCGAGGAGAAGGCGATGTACGACGTCGACGACGGGTTCGCGAACACCGCGCCCGTCGGCAGCTTCCCGAAGGGCGCGTCGCGCTACGGCGTCAAGGACGTGGTCGGCAACGTCTGGGAATGGGTCGCCGACTACTACGGGCAGTACCCGAAGGACGAGCAGAAGAACCCCAAGGGCCCCGAGTCGGGCGACGAGCGCGTCATCCGCGGCGGCGCGTGGAACGCCTCCTTCGCCTCGTGGGTGCGCCCGACGTTCCGCTACAAGGACGCGCCGACCAAGCGCAGCTACGGCATCGGCTTCCGCTGCGCGAAGTGATTCTATGAGTGAATCACTCGGCGGCGTGGACGTGCGACGCCGAGGGCGGCGGGTGCACGGTCTCGCCGCCGATGGCGGCGTCCCAGTAGCGACGCATGCGCTCGCCCATCGTCTCGAGCTCGCGCGCGGGGACGTGCGAGTCGACCAGCCCCAGCACGTCGCGCTCGATCACGTGGGCATGATGCCGCACGGTGGTCGCGAGCTCGCGCAACCGCTCCTCGAAGAGCGGCTCGTCCTGCTCGGCGAACACGGCCTGCAGCAGGGCGTTGCGCACGTCGCCGTGGTTCTCGCGGTACGTCTCGATCCGCAAGCCGGTCCCGTCCGCGACCCCCCGCAGGAAGACGTGATCCTCGAGCGACAGGTGCGTCAGCAGCTCCTCGACGAGCTGCAACATCGTCGCGAGCCGCGCCTGGCCGTGCTCGCTGGTGACTCGCGTCAGCAACCCCTCCATTCGGCGGTGCTGCTCTCGGAGCAGTGTCGTCGCCTTCATCGCACAAGCACCTCGGCACGGAGCCGGTGCAGCAGCTGTGCCGTGTGTGGAATTGGGGCCAACCTGTGGACAAGTCAGCTCCGCCGGCGCCTTGCCGCACGTCCAGGCTGCCGGGCACTGCGTGGCATTCCGCTACGACGGGGCAGTGTGAAGCAAGAGACCGCCAGCGTCTCTAGGTGGCGCGCTGCAGCGTCACGACAACGGATTTCGACGCGGGCGTCCCGCTCTTTCGCGCCGTGACGCCGAGCGGCACGAGCACGTTGGTCTCCGGGAAGTACGTGGCGCAGCAGCCGCGAGGGATCTCGTAGACGACGACGGTGAACCCGCGCGCCTCGCGTGTGCCGTCGGCCGCGTGGCTCGTGATGTTCACAGCGTCGCCCGCGGCGAGCCCGCGCTCGCGCGCGTCTGCGGCGTTCACGAGCACCACGCGGCGTCCGCCGTGGATGCCGCGGTAGCGGTCGTCGAGCCCGTACACCGTGGTGTTGTACTGATCGTGGCTGCGGATGGTCATCATGAGCAGCTGCCCGGGCAGGAGCTCGTGGCGCGGCAGCTCGTGCACGAGCATGCGCGCCTTGCCCGTCGCCGTGTCCCAGACGCGCTCGCGCGCCGCGTTGCGCAGCACGAAGCCGCCGGGGCGGCGCACGCGCTCGTCGTAGTCGTCGCAGCCCGGGACGACTTTTGCGATGTGCGTGCGAATGCGGCCGTAGTCGTCGGCGAGCCCGTCCCAATCGATGCGCGGCGGGCGG
>DASVWO010000252.1:0-3808 GCA_036393165.1 Polyangiaceae bacterium
CGCCATCACGTCGCGCAGGTAGCGGTCCTCCGCGTCGATCAGCTCCGGGCCGCCGCTCGGCCCGCGTCCGGGGTGCACGTAGAGCGGGTGCATCGCGCGCAGCTCGGCGAGCCGCTGCAGCCACTCCTCGGTGTGGCCGAGCTCCAGCCAGCTGTGGCTCTGGTTCGCGACGAGATCGCCTGGAAAGAGATGCCCCTCCCACTCGACGACCACGTGGGCGTCGCTGCATCCCGGACCCATCACGTACGCGTGGAGCCTGAGTCCCCCTCCGGTGAGGTCGGTCGACTGCTCCCCGAACGACTCGAGGGTCGGCGCCGTGCGCGGATAGTCCGGGGCGTAACGCGCGTAGAACGACCGCATGCGCTTCTCGTGCACGGCCGGGATGAGGCGAGCGACCTGCTCGGAGGTGACGACGCGGACGCCGTGCGCCTGGAGCGTCGCGGTGCCGTTGTACTTGTCCGGGTTGGGGTGCAGGACCACGGCGAGCACGATGCGCTTGCCCGTCGCGCGCTCGACCCAGTCGATCATCTCGGCCGCCGCCGACGGCAGGAACTGGGTATCGATCACCACGACGCCGTCGGGTCCCTCGATGAAGAAGGTGTTCGTCGAGAATCCCCAGTTGGACGAGACGTAGGTGCCGACGCGCGCGTCGGCGTGCGCCCACCGGTCGGAATGCGCCAGGGTGACGGCCGCTCCCGGTGGCAGCGCGCGTCCAGGAGCACCCCCGCACGCGGAGAGGGCGACGATGGCCACCGCGCCCGTCGCCCATCGCAGCGTCATCCTGTCGTCCGGCGTCGGGCCGCCTCCAGCGTGTTCGCGAGGAGCATCGCAATCGTCATGGGCCCCACGCCGCCGGGCACCGGGGTGATCGCGCCGGCGACCTCCCTCGCCTCGTCGAAGGCGACGTCCCCCACCACCCTCGACTTGCCGTCCGGCGTGGTCACCCGATTGATCCCGATGTCGATGACGACGGCGCCGGGCCGGATCCAGTCGCCCCGGACGAGCCCCGGCACGCCGACCGCCACCACGAGCACCTCGGCTTCACGACACAGATCCGGGAGCCCCCTCGTGAACGAATCGGCGATGGTGACCGTCGCATCCGCGGCGAGGAGGAGCTGGGCCATCGGTTTGCCCACGATGTTGCTGCGACCGACCATGAGCGCGCGAGCTCCCTCGAGCTTCGCGCCCGCGTGCGCCAGGAGACGGATGCACCCGGCCGGCGTGCACGCGACGAGCCCCCCCGGCCTTCCGAGCGACAGCAGCCCCGCGTTGAGGGGGTGAAAGCCGTCCACGTCCTTGCGGAAGTCCACGAGATCGAGCACCCGGTTGGCGTCGATGTGCTCCGGCAGCGGGAGCTGCACCAGGATCCCGTCGACCGAGGGGTCCTCGTTGAGCCGCCGCAGCACGGCGCCGAGCTCGGCCTCCCCCGTCGTCTCGGGCAGCGCGTGGAGCGTGCCGCGGATGCCGACCTCGTGCGACGCCTTCTCCTTGTTGCGCGTGTAGATGACGCTCGCGGGGTCCTCCCCTACGAGCACCACGTCGAGCCCCGGCGCCCTCCCGTGCTTCGCCCGGAACGCCTCCACGCCCGCACGGACCTCGGCGCGCACGGTCTCCGCCAGCGCCCTGCCGTCGAGGATGCGCGCGCTCATGGCTGCCGCGAGGCTAGCGGCTGCGGGGGCGCCCTCCTACTGCTGCCGCGGGTGAAGTGAATCGCCGCGGCCGCCGCGAGCATGCCGAGCCCCAGGAGCTGCGACGTCGAGAGACCCAGGAAGCCGCCGCGATCGTCGCGACGCAGGTACTCGAGCAGGAAGCGCGCGACCGCGTAGAGCGCGAGGAACGCGGCGAACACCTGCCCGTCGTACTTCTTGCGCGGGTGGATCCAGATGAGGCACGCCGCGGCGATCGCGAGCGAGGCCGCCGCCTCGTAGATCTGGGTCGGGTGCACCGGCAGGCTCCACATGCGCGCCTGAGGCAGCAGGTGGTCCTTGAACTGCTCCTCGCTCGCGGGGCTCTTCCACGGGAAGGAGACGGCCCACGGCAGGTCGCACGTCGCGCCGAAGCAGCAACCGGCCATCAGGCACCCCATGCGGCCGAACGCGAGCCCGAGGGGGATGGCGAAGCCCGCCATGTCGGCGGCCTTCCAGAAGGGAAACTTGTCGCGACGCAGGAGGAACCATGCCGCGAGGCTCGCCCCCACGAGCCCGCCGTAGTACGTGAGCCCTCCCGCCCAGAACTTCGCCCATGCGAAGCAGTCGACGTGGCCCGGGTGGCAGAGGCCTCGCGCGGCATCCCAGACCCCGCCGTACGAAGGAGACACGCACTCGCTCTGGTCGAGCGGCCAGTTCACGGCCGCCGGGTCGGTGCACAGGTGCACGTAGTCCCAGAAGTAGCCGTCGGCGAACACGTGCAGGATGCGCGCGCCCGCCACGCCCGCGAGGAGCATGGCAAGCCCGAGATCGACGATCACGTCGGGGCTCTGCCCGATGCGCTTCGCCCACAGCGCTCCGATCGCCGTGGCGAACAGGAACCCGGAGATCAGGAGGACGAAGTACGACGGGAAGGCGATCCCGAAGAGATGGAACAGGTCGGGATGCATGCCCGCCCGGAACTCTACTCCGTGGGAGGCGGCGCTTCCGCGGGCACGGCGGGAGGCGCTTCAGGGGCCGCATCCGGTGGCGGTGTCGACCCGTTGAGCTGCACCGACGGCTCGCCCGACTGCGCCGGGGGAATCGGCGGCGCGTGGAGCACGGCGCGCGGGCCCCTCTTGCTCGCGAACATGTCGATGGCCATGAGGCCCACGCCGACGCAGATGGCCACGTCGGCGATGTTGAACGTGGGCCAGTGGTGCTCCCCCACCCCGCCGAAGACGCGCGCGGGCCAGCCGCCCGGCGTCAAGACGTGCACGTCGATGAAGTCGATGACGTGACCGTAGCGGATGCGGTCGAACACGTTGCCGAGCGCTCCCCCGAGCACGAGCGGCAGGCCCCACTTGAGGGCGCGCTGCCTGGGCTGCAGACGGCGGTAGAGCGTCATGATGAACGCGATCGCCGCCACCGACACCAGCAGGAAGAACGGCCGCCGCACGTTCTCGCTCGTCGACTGCAGGAGGCCCCAGGCCCCGCCGCGGTTCTTCGCGAGCAGCAGGGTGACGTGGTTCTTCCAGATCTCGAGCGTGCCGGGGTAGCCGTCGAGGTGGTGCTCGGCCCACGACTTGGACGCGATGTCCGCCGCGAGGCTGAGGATCGAGATGAGCGCGAGGAAGACGTACGACGGGCGCGGTCGGCCGTAGTCGGCCACGACCCGCGTGGCTCCCAGGGGAGGCGGCAGCCGCTCGCCGGGGATCTCCGGCGCGGGGCCCGGCTGCGCCGCGGGCGGCTGCAGGTTGGGCTCCGGCTCGTTCGCGACCACGGGAGCAGCCGCCGGTTCGAGGGATGTGGACGTGGGCTCGGTCACGGGCGGCCCGTGGGATCTACTGGATCGCGGCCGAAGCACCAAGTGGGCATCACAGGATGAGCTCTCCCAGGGCCCTGGCGAACGACTCGGCGTCCAGCGGCGAGAGCGATCCGGAAGGACCCGGGCCGCGGATCTTCCACACGCCGGCCCGGTTCAGCACCATGAGCGCGCGGCTCGAGCCGCACACCAGGTCGACGATCCCCTGGGCTCCCACCCGTAGTGTGCCGACCGGGCGGACCCACACGATGCGGACACCCGGGAAAGCGAGCTTGAGCGCAGGCGCGTCGTAGGCCCCCACGTCGTCGTCGGCGACGTGCACCGACGCGGCGTCGATGCGGGCCAGTCCCTCGTTCGA
>DASVWO010000253.1:0-22819 GCA_036393165.1 Polyangiaceae bacterium
TCGCGTTCCGCGCGGCTGCATCGCTCGGTGCCATCGTCGAGCACCTGAGCGGCGCCGTTGCCCTCGCAGCGGAGATCGACCGCCGGCTGCGCGACGATCTGGCGGAGCGCCGGTCGCCCCAGGAGTCCGTCGCCCTTCTGCTGGCGCTGGGCAACGCGCGCCAGGAGGACGACCTGGGGGCGATCGAGGCGTTCGCCGCCGACGAGCAGCCGACGGTTCGCGAGCAGGTGGCCCGGTCGCTGCGCCGCTTCGACGATCCGACCGCCGGGGCCGCCCTGCTCGAGCTCGTGCGTGACCCCTCCCCCGCGGTGACGCGCGCGTCCTTCCGCGCGCTGCGCGAGCAGTCCCTCGACGAGGGCGATTGGGAGACGCTCGCCCGAGCCGTCGAGCAGAGCGACACGACGACACGCAGCTACGCGGCGCTCGTCGACCTCCTCGAGCGCCGCCCAGACTGCGACACCGCCCGCGCCGAGCGAATGCTCCTCGTGGTCCTCGACCGCACGCCGGACACGGGAGGCAATCGCGAGATCCGCGCGCGCGCCTCCCAGCTCCTCGAGGAGCTGCGAGACCCGACGCCTTGAGGTGTAAGGTCCGCCGTTTCCGCGCGTTTCTCGGGCATGAACCGCAGCGACATCCCCATCGCGAGCCCCTGCCACGCCGACTGGTCCACGATGAGCCTGGCCGATCGCGGACGCTTCTGCGGGGCGTGCCGCAAGGTGGTGCGCGAGCTCCGGCAGATGACCGAGAACGAGGCGCGCGCCCTCCTCGCGTCGCCGCCCACGGAGGGTCTCTGCGTGCGGTACGTGCACGACGCGACAGGAGAGATTCTCTTTCGCCGCGACGACGTGATCCCCGCCGGCAAGCTGCTCCGGCGGACGGCGGCGGTCGTGGCGCTCGCGGTGCTGCCGATGGGCACCGTCGCTTGCATGGGCGCCGCGCCCGCCCTTACCGGCTCTCCGCCCGCCGTTCCCGTCGCAAGCTCGGCGAGCGCAGCTCCTCCTCCTCCCGTGGTCATGGGCGCGCCTCCTCCGATGCAGCCGGCGCCGGCGCCGAAATGACGGCGCCTCGTCGCGGGCGGGATCGGGGCTAAGATATCCCGCCGCGGATAGGAGGCGACGAATGCGCGGATCTTTCGGCCGCTGGCTCACGGCTGCGGCTCTCGTGCTGGGCGCTTGCCCGGCGTGCTCCAGCTCGAGCCAGAAGGGATTCCCCGGCGGCACGACGCCTCCGGACGCCGCCGTGGAAGCGGGCCCCTCCGCCGCCACTGCATGCGACGACTTCGCGCAGGCCGTGTGCGACCAGCTCGCGACGTGCACCCCCTTCGCCCTGAAGGAGGCTTTCGGCGACGTGAAGACCTGCGCGCAGCGGTCGGCCATCCCGTGCCCGGGAACCCTCGCGGCCTCCGGCGTCAAGATGACGCCGGCTGCGCTCGAGAAGTGCGTGCAGGTGATCAAGGGACAGACGTGCGACGAGGCGCTCGACAATCCGCAGCCGGCCGAATGCTCGGTGCCGGGCACTCTCGGCGCCGGCGCCCCGTGCGGGAACGACTGGCAGTGCGCGACCGACTTCTGCCAGCTCGTGCCTGGCAAGCTTTGCGGAGCGTGTGCGACGCGTGCGTCGTCCGGTCAGCGCGCGCCCGACGGCGGCGTCGCGTGCGTCGTCGACGACGACTGCGCCGCGAAGCTCCTCTGCGGCGCCGGGACCTGCGTGTCGCCCGGGGCGGTCGGGGCGGTGTGCAGCGGCGCACAGCCGTGCCAGCGCACCCTCACGTGCATCGGTGGCAAGTGCGCCACGCCTCTCGCCGCGGGCGCCACTTGCTCCGCGGCCACGGACTGCAACGGCTCCCTGGGCCTCTACTGCGAGACCGCCGGCACGAAGAAGTGCGTGCAGGCCGGTACTGCGGCGACCGGCCAGCCGTGCGGCGTCGTCAGCGGCACCCTCGTCGCGTGCACGAACGGCGACCTCTGCGCCGGCATCGACATGCAGGGCCAGGGCACATGCCACGAGCCGGCGGCTGACGGCGCCCCGTGCGGCACGCTCGCGGGCATCGGCTGCAGCCCGCCCGCCGCGTGCATCGACGACACCGGGTACAAGTGCGTGCTGCCGGATCCCGGCTCCTGCCACTGATGGGCCGTGTCCGCGGTCAGCAGGCGAGCTTCTTCTCGTAGAACACGCTGGTCACGATCGCCGCGGCCGCCATCGTCGCGTACGCGCCGAAGGCGGCACACCGCACGAAGCCCGAGCGCTCGTAGAAGCGGATGGCAGCATGCGAGCGATCGCCGGTCTCGAGACGTAGGAGCTGGAGACCGGCGCCACGCGTGGCGTGCTCGATGCGTTCGAGGAGCGCGTCCGCCACGCCGCTTCCGCGCGCGGCTGGGCGGACGTACATCCGCTTCACCTCCGCGAAATCGGGAAACAGGGCGACGCCTCCGCATCCCACGGCGGCGCCATCCGACCGCGCCAGGAAGAAGCGGATGTGCGGCTGGAAGATCGCGTCGATCGCCAGCCCGTGCCGCTGCTCCGGCGTGTACTCCGCCGAAAGGACGCGTTCGAGCTCGCCGACGAGCCCGCGCACCTCCTCGGTGGGCGCCAGGGCGGGCTCGATCGCGATCGCCTCGCGCACGCAGCGAGGCTAGCCTGGCCTGCGTGAGCGTGCTGTCGATGACCCTCCGGCAGCGTCTGCGTCGCCTCGCTCTGGCCGGGAGCGGGCTCACCTTCGGCTCGATCGCCGTGGCGGCTGTCGTCTGGCCTCGTGCCGTGGCCGCGCGATACGGGCTGCACCTGGACGGGATCGACGCGTTCAACGAGTTCCGCGCCGTCTTCGTCGGGTTCTGGCTCGCGCTCGCGACCGCGATGATCGTGGCCGCGAGACGGCCCACCCTCACGACGCTGGGGGATCTCTGCGGGCTCGCGCTGCTCCTGCAAGCCGCGGGTCGATTGCTCAGCGTCGCGGTCGATGGCGGTCCGAGCCTGCCCTTCGTCGGCGCGATGATCGGCGAGGCCATCGCCGGCGGAATCGTGCTGCTGGGCCGCGGATCGAGCCCCGCCGGAGGCGTGGCCGCTGTACGCTAGCGCCCCCATGCCCGTCCTCCTCCCGCGCACCTGCATCGCCGCCTCCCTCTTCGTGCTGCTCGCCTGCGGCGGAGGCGCCCAGAAGCCGGCCGAAGGCGTCGACACGTCCTCGCTCGAGTCGACTCCCTCGCCGTCGTCCGCCAGCGGTGACTCGCCCTCGACGTCCGCGGCATCCACCCCGTCGACGAGTGGCGGAAGCACCGGGGCGTCCGCGAGCGCACCCACGCCCGCGTCCGACTCGGCTCCGGCTCCGGCGGCCGCAGCCATCCACCCGGTCCCCGGATCGACCGGAACGCTCGACGGCAAACCGTTCTCCCCCAAGCTCGCGCAGATCGTCTCCCCGATGCAGAAGGACGGGCGCGTGACGCTCGTCATCCACGAGGGCACCGATTGCATCGCTCCCGGTGAAGCGAAGCCCGGCGACGCCTCGATGGTGCTCGTCGTGTCCTGGCAGGACGGTTACAAGACCGACCTCTCGGCCCTGCGCCGCGCGAAGAAGGGCAACATGGGCGAGGCCGCCTTCGTTCGCATCGGGGACGACGGCAAGAAACAGGTGTCCACCACCTTCAAGCCCACGGGCCTGGTGACCGTCGTGTCCGCCCCGACGCAGAAGGACGCGGTCGGCAAGATGAAGATCGACCTGCAATCCGGCGACTACATGGTCACCGGCGACCTCGACGTGAAGCTCTGCGCGGCGGCGAAGTGAGCGGTCCTTGAGATACACTCTCGATCGGCGTGGACGGAGAGGCGATCACGGCTGAGTTCTCGCCCGGCAGCGTCGTCGGCGGGAAGTACCGGGTCGACGGCGTCATCGGTGACGGAGGGCTGGGGGTCGTCCTCAAGGCGTGGCACCAGCAGCTGGACCAGCCCGTCGCCATCAAGGTGCTCAAGCCGGAGGCCGCGGCCCGTCCCGGCGTCGTGGAGCGCTTCCTGCGCGAGGCGCGCCTCTCTGCGCGCATCAAGAACGAGCACGCCGTGAAGGTGCACGACGTCGGCGAGTCCGAGAGCGGCGTCCCCTACATGGTCATGGAGTACCTCGAGGGACGTGATCTCGAGCAGGTCGTCATGGAGGCGCCGCTTCAGGTCCACGTCGCCATCGACTACCTCCTGCAGACGATCGAGGTGGTCGCCGAGGCGCACGCCTCGGGCATCGTGCATCGCGATCTCAAGCCGGGGAATCTGTTCCTCGCGAAGCGCCCCGGAAGCACCTCGATCGTGAAGGTCCTCGACTTCGGGATCTCCAAGGTCACCTCGAGCGATGCGCAGCAGCGCAAGCGTCTCACGCGCGTCGACGAGCGTGTGGGGACGCCCGCGTTCATGTCGCCCGAGCAGCTCCAGGCCGCACCCGACGTCGACGCCCGCGCCGACATCTGGGCGCTCGGCGTGGTCCTCTACGAGTTCCTCACGGGCAAGCTCCCCTTCGACGGCGTCGACGTGCCCGAGCTCTGCGCGTCCATCCTCACGAAGCCCGCCGTGCCGCTCTCGGCCGTGCACCCCGACGTGCCGCCGGAGCTGGAAGAAGTGATCGCGCGGTGCCTGGAGAAGGACCGGGCGAAGCGCTACCAGAACGTCGCCGAGCTCGCGCAGGACCTGGCGCAGATCTACGAGGGCGAGTCGCCGTCGCGGGTGCGGAACATCGCACGGGTCATCGGCGAGGCGGGCCACAAGATTTCGCCGCCGACGCCGTTCCCGGGGACGATCGAGCTCGCATCGCTTCAGCCGCCGGCACCGGCAGCGGTCGAAGACCGCGTGCAGGCGGTCTTCTCGGACGACGCGGGAGCGGCGGTGGCAGAGCTCGAGTTCTCCTCCATCGATGCCGCCTACGAGCACGCGACCACGCGCGGCGCGAACGTGGTGCGTTGCGACGTCTACGACGAGTTCGAGGGCGTGCGCGGCCGGTTGCGGGTGACTTACGTGCGCAGCCTGGAGTCGGGCCACTGGGTGCCGCAGCTCCCCTGACGGGAGCGGGCGCGGCGGCGCGCTAAGCTCGGCGTGTGGCGCGCTACGTCAACCTCGACGGGACCACGCCCGACAAGGGACTCGGGGACATCCTCAAGTGGCAGATTGTCGACCGGTTCGCAGGTCGGCGCCGGCCGGACGACGGTCGTCCCTTCACGACGCCACGGCGCGACAACGACGGGAGCGCCCTCGACGCACGCGAAGCGCACGTCACGTGGATCGGTCACGCGTCGTTCGTGCTGCGGCTCGGCGGTGCGCTCGTCGCGACCGACCCGGTGTTCGCCGATCGCATGGGACCGCGCCGGCGCCTGACGGCTCCGGGGGTCGCACCGGGAGCGATCCCTCCGCTGGACGCGGTGACCGTTTCCCACTCGCACTACGACCACATGGATCTTCCCAGCCTGCGCACCCTCGCGTCTCGCGGCCGCCCCCTGTTCGTGGTGCCGCGCGACAACGGCGAGATCCTGCGGCGAGCCGGTATCGATCACGTCGCGGAGCTCGGGTGGTGGGAATCCCTCGAGGTCGGCCGCGTGCGAATCACGTGCGTCCCGGCGCAGCACTGGTCGATGCGCGTGCCGTGGGACCGGAACACGCGCCTCTGGGGCGGGTTCGTGGTGGAGAGCGACGAGGGCACCGCGTATCACGCGGGGGACACCGCGATGAGCGAGGACGTGTTCCGCGCCATCGCCCAGCGTTTCCCGCGCATCGACTGGGCCATGCTCCCCATCGGCGCCTACGACCCGCGCTGGTTCATGGCGCCGCAGCACATGTGCCCCGAGGAAGCAGGGCACGCGTGGAAGTTGCTCGGAGCGCGCACGCTCCTCGCGATGCACTGGGGAACCTTCCGGCTGACCGACGAGCCGGTCGGCGAGCCGCCCGAACGCATGCGCACCTGGTTCGCCGGGGGCGGGCACGACCCCACGCGCCTCTGGGTGCTCGACGTCGGCGAGACGCGCGCGCTACGGGCGGGCTAGCGCGAGCCACAGGGCGACGCTGGTCGCGGCAATCCCGACGTATCCGAGGATGTCGCCCACCAGGATCTCGTTGCGGGCCGACGTGACGTCCGACGGGTTGCAGTTCGGCGCACAGCTCCCGGGACCGGACCGCATGCCGTCGAGCCTGCTGGTGCCATCGAGCGCGAGAGCTCCGAATCCGACGAAGCTCACGAGGCCGACGCCGCCGAGGATGTATGCGCCGAGAGGGACGGGCCGCCGCCCCGTGAGCGGGCGACGCTCGGCGGTGGGCACCGTCTGCCAGAGGTTCGCGGGCGCGGGCACCGAGGCGGGCGAAGAGCTGCCTGACGTCGTCGTCTCTCCCGGCGGCGCCGGCGAGGGGGGAGGCGCCACCGGTTCGAACGTCACGCGCACGACACGGTTCTTCTCGCCCTCGCGGACCACGTTGCGCGTCTCGACGGGGCTGGCTCCCGGCACCTCGAAGCGGAACGTGTGCTCGCCCGGATCGAGCACGACCGCCCGGCCCGGCTCGGTGTCCCCGAGCGGCTTGCCGTCCACGAGAACGCGCATCCCCGTCGCGTCGTGTCCGTCGGCCCAGACCGCCTCGAACACCACCGAGGGCAGGCTCGCGTCCACGTCCGTCACCCAGCGTGTGCAATCCTGACGGATCGCCTCGGGACACACGGCCCGCGCGCACATCACGAAACCCTCGCGGGCCTCGCGGAGCTTGCCGTCGAGGCGCGCGACCTGTGCGTGCTCGACGGCGCGGATGCACGCCTCCTTGTCCCTCTCGTCGGCGCCGGCACGCGTCTCCCCGGCGACGAGGAGCGCGAGCGAGACGAGCGCGAGGATCGCAGCTCTCAGAGGCATTCGGGCTTGTAGTGGCGCACGCCCCTGGCGTCGACCGTGTAGGGAGGGGAGCAGCCGGTGCGCTTGTGCACGGCGGGCGGCGGCGCGCGACGGACAGGCACCTCGTTCAAGGGCGGCGGGCGCGCCTCTACGGATTCCTGGGGCGCGGGGCTCTCGGCCATCGCGGATGCGCTGGGGGGGGGCGTGGGCTCGACGATCGGGGCGGAGAGCGCCGCCGCGGCTGCCGCATCCGGGGAGGAGCCGTGGCCCACGGCCCGGATCATCAACACGAGCCCCAGCGCCGCACCTCCCGCGACGACCCACGCGATGCTGGCCACGCGGGAGCGCCGACCAGTGAGCAAGCGCGCGTCCATGTCGGAGACGGAGGCGACTCCGGTACGCGTCGGCTCGGTGCCGGCGTCGACGATCGTGTTCTCGTCCGGGCGCGCGAGCCCGGGTACGGCGAGCGTGGGCGCGGTTGCGCCGGTGACGCTCTGCGCCGCAGGGCGATGCGGCGGCAGCGCGGCGACGACCGCCCCGGTGCCCACCGCCGGGCCGCCGTCGATCACCCGGTTGAACTCCGCCTCGATGGCGGCGACGCGCTCTGCCCGCTGCGCAAGGGTCGCTCCGGCGACGCGCTCCACCCAGGCGCCCACCTCGATGGGTGTCGCCATGATCGCCAGCCCCTCGAGCGCGAGGGCCATGTGGCGGGCTGTCGGAAAGCGATCCGCAGGACCGCGCTCCAGGCCTCGCATCACGATCGCTTCGAGCTCGCGCGTCACTCCCGGGGCGTACCGACGCGGCGACGGGATGTCCTCGGTCAGCAGTCGGTTGACCACCTCCCCCTCGTCGTCTCCCTGGAACAGTCGCGTGCCCGCGAGCGCCTCCCACAGCACGACGGCCGCCGAGAAGACGTCGGACCGGCGCGTGACCTTGCCCCGCCGGAGTTGCTCGGGCGCCATGTACGAGAGCTTGCCCTTGAGCTGTCCCACGCGCGTCGTCTGCGCGCGTCCTCGCGCCTTGGCCACGCCGAAATCGAGCACGCGCGCGATGCCGTCCGTGCCGATGAGGATGTTGTGCGGGGACACGTCGCGGTGCACAAGCTCCAACGGATCCCCCTTCGGATCCCGCGCCTCGTGTGCGGCGTGCAATCCTTCCAGGGCCCCGAAGAGGATCGCGCACACGAGCGAAGGCGTCACCGGCTCGCCGACGCGACGAGCCTCGCGGAGCAGGCGAGAGAGGGAGTCGCCGTGCACGTAGTCGAGCACGACGAAGAGCTCCCCCTCCGAGGACTCGACGTCGAGCGTCTGGATCACGTTGGGGTGATGGATGCGCGCGGCGAGTCGCGCCTCGTCGAGAAACATCGCGACGAAATCGGGGTCCTCCGAGAGGTGCGCGTGCAGGCGCTTGATGGCCACCGTGCGCGAGAAGCCGGCCGGACCGAGGAGCCGCCCGTAGTGCAACGTCGCCATGCCGCCCGCGGCGAACTGCTCGTACATCGCGTAGCGACCGAGCACGCGGCTGGGCAGGTGCGGGCTCGTCCAGGGCACGCTTTCGAGTCTACCCGATCCGCCCCCTCAGGGCCGCCGCGGGCGTGGGATCCCATAGGCGTTCAGGCGTGTCACGAGCGTCGTGCGCGAGATGCCGAGCACCTTCGCGGCGCGTGACTGGTTGCCGCCGCACTCGGCGAGCACCGCGAGGATGCGATCGCGCTCCGGATCGACGCCCACGGCCTGCGAGGCCGACGGTGGCGGCGGTATGGACTCGTGGCCGATACGATTCAGAGGAAGCGTCGACGCCATTCGCTGGATCGGGAAGTGTTCCGGCAGGATCTCGCCGCCTGGGGCGATCAGCACCGCGCGCTCCACGAAGTTCTTCAGCTCGCGAACGTTGCCCGGCCACGGGTATCGCTGGAGCATCAGCAACGATTCCGGCCGCAGCGCGACGGGCGGACGCCCGAGGTCGGCGCACGTGGCCCGGATGAACTCTCTCGCCAACGGCTCGATCTCGCTCGTGCGCTCGCGCAGCGGAGGGACGGCGACGAGCGCGCCGTTCAACCTGAAGTACAGGTCCTCGCGGAAGCGCCCGAGTCGCACTTGCTCCTGCAGGTCGCGGTTGGTCGCGGCGACGAAGCGCACGTCGATCGTCCGCGGTGCAAGCGCTCCGACGCGGAGCACCTGCTGCGACTCGAGTGCGCGGAGCATCTTCGCCTGTACGGCGAGCGGCATCTCGCCGACCTCGTCGAGAAAGAGCGTCCCCCCGTGCACGGCCTCCAGGAGCCCTGGCTTGGCCTGCGTGGCGCCGGTGAACGAGCCGCGCTCGAATCCGAAGAGCTCCGCCTCGAGCAACGACTCGGCGACCGCAGCGCAGTTGAGTCGCAAGAAGGACCGTGCGCGCCGGCGCGATCGCTCGTGCACGCGTTCCGCGACGAGCTCCTTGCCGACGCCGGTCTCCCCCACCACGAGCACGTTGATGTTGCCCACGGCGATGCGGTCGACGAGCGCATACAGCTCGTGCATCACGGGGTCGTGCACCACGCGCGCACGCGAGCGATCCCCGGGAAGGTGTCCCGTGCCCGTCCCGTCGTCTCGGCGCGTCGCCACCTCCTCCGAGATGGGCCGGTTCGGCTCGACGCTCTCGTCGACCGCGTGGATCACGAGCAGCGCGGCGCCGAGCCGGAACGCTTCCCCCCGGAACACCGAGACGCGCTGGCCGGGCTCGATGCGCTGATCGCGCACGCGCGTGCCGTTGACGCTGCCGAGGTCCTCGATCTCGATGCGATCGCCGACGTGGAGGCGCGCGTGTTGCCGCGTGATCGACGGGTCGTCGATCTTGAGGTCGCTCTTCTCCGAGCGCCCGAGCACGATGCTCCCGCGCGATGGCAGCGCGTAGCTGGCGAAGGCGGCCTGGCTGATGACGACGAGCTTGAGGGGACTGGTGGCCACGATCAGAGTCCGAAGTCGGCGCGCACGTTGTCGTAGTAGAAGTCCGCGCCCCCTTCCTGGGCGAACGTCGAGCCGATGCCCAGATGCGCCGTGCCCTGTTCCCACGGGCCGAGGAGCGGGACGTCGAGCTCGAGGGCCTGGTCGTCCACGGACAGCCCGGAGAAGTAGCGACCCTGGCTGTCGTCGACGGTCATGGTGAGCACGACGTGGTGCCATGCGCCCGTGCGCGTGCCGCCGTCGAGGGAGAAGGTGCCGTGCGACCATCCCGTTCCGCCGTCGGGGCCCTCGAACCACTCCTGAACCTGGAACTCCCCGTCGGGAGCGACGAGCACCTGCAACGACTCCGAGGTCTGCGTCGAAGACACCCACAGCGAGATGCCGACGCTCGTCACCCACGAGCCGAGCGGCTGCGGCATGAACTGGTACTCGAGTCGCGCCGTCTTGGGCTTGAACGTGAAGTTGACGTCGTACGCGCCCGCGGTGCCCCACCCGCCGTTCAACTTCACGCCCAGCGAGCTCGGTGGAGACACGTAGACCCCGTCGACGATGCCGGTGTCCGAATCGTTCGTGTAGAGGTGGAGCGAGGCGGCGTCGACGCCGTCGAAGTCCATGCAATACGTGTACGGACCCGCGTCCTCCGGGCAGAACGGGCCCGCGTCGCCGCCCTCGCCGGCTTCGCTTTCCGCGTCGACCATCGGGCCACCTGCCTCTCCTCCCGTCTCGCGAAGCGCCACGTCGCTGCTCGCGTCCGCGCCGCCGCTCGTCAGATCTCCCGTGGAGACGAGCCAGTAGCACCCGGCGGCGTACCACGCGGCGATTGCCGACAGGACCGCGCCTGCGACCGGGAGGCGCCTCATCGAAGCGATCGTAGCACCGCGGCACACACGATTGCCGTCCGCCGAGGTCCGCTTGACGAGTTGTAAAGCGCTGAACGAGTTGACCAGCGAGCGCCTTTACAACTTGTTCAACCCCGCCCGGCCGCATGCGCGGAAGCGCGGAAAATGCGCCACCACCGCCGTGGAATGTCTCTTGCGAAACCCCCGCACGAGGAGGCAAGCAACCCATGCGGCGCATCTACAGCCTGGCCCTCGTCGGTGCGCTCACGACGGCGGCGTGCGTCGGGTCCATCGGTGACGGAGGGGCACCGAGCGGAGGACCCGGCGCCAGCAACGACGACGGTGGCACGGCAAGCATCGACGGCGGCGCGGGGGCGGTCACCACGCAATCGTGCGGGAGCAGCTACGCACCCGGGCACGTCGCGATTCACCGACTGACGAACGACGAGTACGACAACACGGTCGACGATCTGCTCTTCACGACGGCGACCCCGGGTACGGGCTTCGATCCCAGCCCCGCGGGCGCGTCCGGTTTCAGCAACGACTCGGACGCCCTCATCATCTCGGACGATCTCATCGCCGCCTACTACACGGCGGCCGAGACGCTCGCGAAGGGCGTCATCGCCACCAAGGGCACCTCGGGCGGCGCGTACTCGAAGATCGTCACGTGCGCACCCTCGACGACGTGCGCCCAGACCGTGGTGACGAGCCTCGCGACGCGCGCGTACCGCCGACCTGCGGCCGCCGACGAGGTCACGACGTTGATGGGTGTCTACGCCAAGGACACCGATTTCGACACGGGCATCCAGGACGTCATCAACGCGATCCTCGTCAACCCGAAGTTCATCTTCGTCACGGCGACGGGTGCGCAGTCGCAGACGGCCGGCGCCGCGTTCGCCATCGACGACTACGCTCTGGCCTCCCGGCTCTCCTACGCGCTCTGGCAGACGATGCCGGACGCCACGCTGTTCCAGCTGGCGCAGGCGGGGGTGCTCCATCAGCCCGCGACGCTGCAGGCGCAGGTTTCCCGCATGCTCAAGGATTCGCGCGTCTCGCGGATGCTGAAGTCTTTGCGGAACGACTGGGCCGCTCTGCTCACCATGGCGGATCCCAACGGTCACCTCGTGGGCCTCGGTGACGACGTGCGCGCGGCCATGGTCGGCGAGGTCGACGCCTTCCTCCAGGACCTCGTGACGAAGGACAAGAGCTTCCTCCAGGTGCTGACGGGCAACTACGCGTTCGTCAACCAGACCATGGCGACGTATTACGGCATCCCCTTCACCGGGAGCGACCCGAACGCGTACGTCCAGGTCGGCCTTCCCGTGCACAGAACGGGTCTCGTGACGACGCCGGGCATCATGACGGGGACGGCCGGCGACGTCGCGTACACGCACCCCGTCCACCGGGGGCACTGGATCACGCAGAAGATCACGTGCACGCCACCCTCCCCCCCGCCGCAGAACACCAACGAGACGTTCACGAATCCTTCGACCACCGGCGAGTCTCCGCGAGAGGCGCTTGCGCAGCACACCAGCAACCCCGCGTGCGCGGGCTGTCACGCGAACATGGACGTGCTGGGACTCGGTCTCGAGAACTACGACATGTTCGGCAAGTGGCGCACGACGTACCCGAACGTGCCGGGCACGATCGACCCGAGCGGCACGCTTCCCCCGCCGAGCAGCAAGCCGTTCAGCGATGCGCTCTCGATGTACGCCGATCTCGCGGCCGACGACGACACGCGAGCCTGTCTCGCGCAGCAGATCATGGCCTACGTCGTGACGCGCGCGCTTTCGTCGCCCGACGACCAGTGCGTGGTCAAGGCGATCGGCACGACGAGCGTGACCCCCACCGGCTCCTTCTCCGAGACGGTCAGCATGATCGTCCAGAGCCGGCAGTTCCTCATGCAGACGGGAGAGGCGCCATGAGCTGGAAAATCCAACGACGTCATCTCATCACCGGCGCCGGCGCGGTCTTCCTCCTGCCGCTGCTCGAGAAGTTCTTTCCCAAGCAGGCGCTCGCCGCAGGCAACAGCGACCCTCGGCGCTTCGTGTCGCTCTACATGCCGAACGGCACCTACAACGTGAAGGGCGACGCGGTCTGGTACCCGCAGAACCTGCAGACCGGGGCGCTGTCGGCCTCCAGCTTTTCGCAGCGCTCGGTCTTCGCGCCGTTCACGGGCGAGGTCGGCAACTTCTCGATCCTCATGCACCCGTCGTGCAGCGCACGCGACACGGCGGCGAGCTCCGTGCCGGACGGTGGTGGGCACGTCTCGGCGATCACGACGTTCCTCGCGCAGGCGCCCTTCACCGACGTGAACTCGAGCCAGTGCACGGTGCCCGGCAGCTCGTTCGACCAGATGGTCGCCGACACCGTCGGCAAGCCGAACCTCGTCATGAGCGGCGGCTGCAACGACGCCAACCCGGACGGCATCGCCTTCAACTACGCCGACTACGTGTCGTTCAACAACGGCCAGCCGAACGAGCCGCACAAGAATCCGGTGGAACTCTACAAGGCGATGTTCGCCAGCCTGGTGCCGACGCCCATGGCACCCATCCCCGCCGCCGCGCGCAACCACAGCATCCTGGATTCCTCGCTCTCGGACATCAAGGACCTGCAGTCGAAGCTCGGCAAGACGGACAACCAGAAGCTCGACGCGTACATGACGAGCGTACGCAACCTCGAGACGCGCATCTTCACGCCGCCGTCGGCGGCCACCGGATGCAAGCCGGGAGGCCCGCCTCCGGAAACGGTCGACAACGTGGACCTCGATGGGTCGCTCAGCAACGTCTACGACCAGCGTATCCAGGCGTTCTTCGACATGGTGGTGCTCGCGTTCGAGTGCGACCTCGTTCGCTCTGTGAGCTTCACGTACGACGGCGAGACGTGCGGCCGCCAGAACAACCCGTGTCCGTCGAATCTCGTCTACGACAACGCCGACCTCACCGGGCAGCTGCACATCGGCATCTCGCACTACGGTCAGAACTCCAACGGCGACATCAAGTGCATCAGCCGCGATCGCAACTACCTGTCGCTCTTCTTCTACCTGCTCGACGCCCTGAAGCAGGCGAACGACCCGAGCGGGAGTCCCATCCTCGACAACACGGTCGTTCTGGCCGGGTACAACGTGACCGACGGCCAGCACACGGGGAACGCCGAGGGTACGCCGCTCATCGTCGGCGGCGGGCGGAATTTCATGCACCCCGGCAACTGCTTCGAGCTGAACTACGCCGACTTGAAGGACGTGCTCTTCACGTTCAGCACGTTCCTGAACCTCGGGTGGTCCAACTTCCGCGGGAGCTCGAATGTGCTCTCGATCTGAAGTCGGCCTGGGCGCAGTCGCTGCGGTCCTCGTCGCTTTCGCGTGCACCGCGTCAGACGCGCGAGCGGCCGATCGCAAAGGCCGGGTGGTCGCGGTCGTCGTGGAGGGGGAACACGCCGATCAGGTGACCGGGTGGCTGGAGGACCGTGTGATCGCGCCCGACACGCTGAGAGAGGGCGACGCGTTCCGCACGGCGCTCCGCGCGAAGGGCGCGCCAGCGCTTCACGTCGCCGAGGGCAACAACGCGCGCGATGCGCAACTGGTCGCGCGCGCGAGCGCCGCTGCCCGCGAGGTCGGGGTGGATCGCGCGATCCTCGTCGACGTACGCCCCACGCCCCACGCCACACGGGTTCACGTGTGGCACATCGACGCGGACAAGAGCCAGGCCGTGGTCGACACGGACTTGACGCTCCCTCCGGCGGCGAGCGCCGTTTACACGACGCGCGCCGTGATCGCGCTCGCCCCTCCGGCCGAGGCAGCGCCTGCGGAGCCGCCGCGAACGGAGGCGACCGCTCCCGCGACGACGACTCCGGCCATGCCACCGGTCGCCTCGACCGCCCCGGTTGCGCCGCCTCCCGACCCCGCGCCGTCCCCGGAGCCCGATCGAGCCGGCGCGACGCCGCCGCCGCCGGGCGACTCCTCGCTCTTCTCGGTTCGCGCGGCGATCGGCGCGGGGATGCGACACTTCTCGTACGTCGACCGGATCACGCCGTCGCTGCGCCCCTACGATCTCGCGGCGGCTCCGGTCGCCGTCGCAAGCGGCGTCGTCTACCCGCTCGCTCCAACGCGCATCCCCTTCGTCCGCGACTTCGGCATCACGGGCGAGTACAGCCAGGCCTTCGCGCTCGCCTCGCAAGACTCCGGGGGCAACCGCGTGGGCACCAGCTGGCAATCGTTCGACGTGGGCGCGACCGAGCGGATCCCGCTGCCGCGCGGTCTGACGGCGAACGTCTCGGAGGGGTACGGAGGCGACGACTTCCAGTTCACGGATGGCCTCGCAGCCGGCGCCGCGGCGCTGCCGAGCGTCTCGTACCGCTTCGTTCGCGTCGGTGTGGAGGTCCGCTATCCGTTCCTCTCCGTCTTCGCGGCATGGGCTGGGGGCAGCTACCTCGACGTGCTGAGCAGCGGCTACACGGCGCAGCTCTTCCCGCGCGAGACCGTCGGCGGCGTGGAAGCGCACCTCGGCGCGTCGTGGCGCCTCGCAAAGAGCTGGGCGCTCTCGCTGAGCGGGGCCTACACGCGGTTCTTCTACAGCTTCAACCCGGCCCTGGGTGACGCGACGGTCGCGGGCGGCGCGCTCGACGAGCAGACGCGCGTTCTCGCGGGCTTCGCCTACGTGATGTGAGGAAGAACGATGATGCCGGTCACCAATCGTCTGCTGCACGTGCCGCTGATCCTCGGAGCCCCGCTGCTCTGCGCGTTCGCGTGGTGCGGATGCGCCGGCTCGCTCGAGGACCCCGAGATGTTCACGGCGCAAGGCGACGCTGGCGTCCCGGTGGAAGAAGCGGCCGTCGAAGCGGCGCCGGCACCGGCTTGTGCCGACGTTCCGACCCTCTTCGCGAACACGTGCGGCACGGCGGGCTGCCACGACGCCACCACGAAGGCCGAGGCGCTCGACCTCGTCTCTCCCGGTCTCGCTTCGCGGCTGGTCCGTGTTCCGTCGGTCGAGGGCGTCGGTCTGCTCATCGATCCGACGACGCCGTCGAAGAGTGTGCTCTACACGAAGCTGCTCGCGGCTCCGCCTTTCGGGGCCCGCATGCCGACCGGAGGCGCGCTCGATACGAGCACCACGCAATGCGTGCTCACGTGGATCACGAGCCAGTCGTCATCGCCGGTTCCCTCGGGCACGGACGCCGGCGCGCAGCAGGGAGCGGACGCCGGCACGCTGCCCGACGCGTCTGCTGCAGACACCGGGACCGTCGCGCCGTTCTCCACGATCCGTGTTGCTGCAGGACAGACGAGCGCCGTGAACGATTCTCAAGGCAACACCTGGGGCGCCGATACGAGCTACACAGGCGGCACGCCTGCCGTCGAGAGCACCATGGTCAGCATCGCCAACACCGACAGCCCCGTGCTCTACAACGGCCAGCGGTATGGCAACCCGAGCTTCAGCTACGCCTTCACCGTGCCGAACGGCAAGTACACCGTGACCCTGAAGTTCGCGGAGCTCTACGTGACTGCCTCCGGCCAGCGGCTGTTCGACATCGCCATCGACGGCACGACGGTCGAAAGCGCGTTCGACATCTACGCCACGGCCGGCGCGATGAACACGGCGATCGATCGCTCGTACCCGATCACCGTGTCGAGCGGCCAGATCAAGATCGACTTCAACCAGGGCACCATCCAGTTCCCGAAGGTCGACGCGATCCAGATCGCGCAGGGCTCGCCCGACGGCGGGCCGTGACGATCAGTCGCCCGGCGCGAACTGGATGGGATAGACCACCGTGACGTAGCCACCCTGCGGGGGCGGATACGTGAGCTGCGCGAAGCCCGCCACGACGCACTGGACGACCTGTGGGTCTGGCATCGTGCTTCCGTCGTCGCTCGCCTGCTGTGTGGTGCCGTCGAGGTTGATGACGTACTTGATCGTCACCGTCCCCTGCAGCTTGGCGTTGTGCTGCAGGCCGCTCTCGTAGCAGGTGCGGAACCGACCGAAGTTGCTGCGCACGACGTCCTGGATGACCTCTGGAGGGAGGCGTCCTCCAGGGTCACGCGCGTCGGGATGCGGGTGCGACGTTGCCGCCTGCTGAGCACTCGCGCTCAGCGGATCGTTCTCGTACTTGTAACCGTAGTCGTTCTGGCCTTCCCCTGCCGCCGCCGTTCGCGTCTCGCCGCTGGCTTGCGGCATCGCTCCCGGGCCCGCGGACGAGCAGGCGACGAAACCCGCGACAGACGTGCCGACGAGGGCCGCCTGCACGACGCGAGGCCACGGGCGCTGAAGCGCGATCGCTTCGATGCGTGCCCGCAGCGTGGATCCGAAGTGCAGCGCCTCGGCGCCGGCGAAGGCGAGGGATCCCTGCTCGGCGACGTCGAGCAGCACGTGCCCGTAGCGTCGCCGCGCCGCCGCATCGGCCCCGGACAGCGCCGCCTCGTCGCACGCCAGCTCCACGAGGTGTCGCACTCGCGCCGCGGCAATCCACAGCGGCAACACCGGCCATGCCACGACGAGCATCGCCTCCATCACCGCCGCGAGCCAGGGATCGCGGCGCCGCACGTGCGCCGATTCGTGCCCGAGGATGCAGGCGAGCGCTGGACTGCTCGCGTTGCCGAGGATGGCTTCGGGCAGGACGATGCGTGGCGCCCACAGGCCCACGACCATCGGGCCTCGATCGCGATGCGCGAGCACGGGGCACGGCGCATCGATGTCACGAAGCGGGCGTGCCGCCGCGAGAGAGCGCGAGAGCGTTCGGCGTCGCGCTATCGCGCGCACGACCAGCACTCCGACGACCGCGAGGTACACGACGGCGAGCGCCGCACTCCATCCGCTCGTCCCCGCCACCCGAGCCGCCGGGACGGCGGAGAGCGCCTGCAGCGGCATGACGATCGCCGTGCGCGGCAGCTGTCCCACGTGGACCGACCACGACAGCGGCACGAGCACGCGAAGCGCCACCGGCGCATAGAGCGCCAAGCGGAGCGACGCGCGAGCCCTCCGTGCGAGCGCACGGTCGAGGAGGAACGCGCACGCGAGAAGCGCCGCAGTCCACGCATTGACGGGGAGCAGCCAGGCTGCGAGCGCGTGGCCGAGTCGATCAATCATCGCGGTCCTCCTTCTTCTTTTCACCGAGCAGCGCCCGCAGCTCGGCGAGCTCCTTCTTCGAGAGCTTCGCTTCGGTCGCGAGGAAGTGCAGGGCCGGCGCCGCCGCGCCCCCGAATGCCTTCGCCACGAAGTCCGCCCACGCGGAACGGCGCGCCTCCACCCGCCGGAGCGCCGGCGTGTACTCCCACACGTTGCCGACCTGCCGTGCGTTCACCAGGCCCTTTTGGACCATGCGATCGAGCAGCGTCTTGGTGGTCGAGACCGCCCATCCTCGCTTCTTCGCGAGCGCCTCCGAGACCTCCCGCGCCGTGGCCCGCTCGGCGGACCAGAGCGCCTCGAGCAGGTCCCACTCGGTCTCGTGGATCGTCGTCTTTCTGCGTGCCGCCATTGTCACTACACTTGTAGCAACGTCTCTATGCTTGTCAAGGTGCGACCGGGCGCGCCACCCTGGCGACCGCGTGAAGAAGTGGACGGTCCGCCCGGGCGATGGGAACACAGTGGCAGCCGTCTTGGTGCGCGCGGGCTTCGACGCGCGTGCCGTGAGCGAAGGGCGCGTGTTCGTGGGACCGCGCCGTGTGAAGCGAGCCGACGAGCCGGTTCATCCCGGAGACGAGCTGACCGTGGCACCGCCGCGCGCGGACGCTGCCACCGGCGCGACCATCCTCGCCAGCACCGACGAGCTTGTGGCAGCGGACAAGCCGGCCGGGATCCCCACCATTCCCGATCACGCCGGCGCGGCGCACTCGCTCCTCGCGCGCGTCGCGCGCACGCTCGACGTCGATGTGTCCGCATTGCATCCCACGTCCCGCCTCGATTCCGGGGTGTCCGGCGTCGTCGTGTTCACGCGGTCCAAGGCCGCCCGCGAGCGCCTCTCGCTCGCACGAGCCGAAGGCGCCTACCGCCGGTTGTACGTGGCGATCGCAACTCGAGCTCCCGCTGTCGAACGCGGCGTCTGGGACGCACCCGTGAAACGCGTGCCGGCCACGAGTCGCTTCGCCACGGTCGCGCGAGCGCCGGCAGGTCAGGCGCTGCTCGCGGTGGCGCCGCAGACCGGTCGCACGCACCAGATCCGCATCCACGCTTCGAACGCGGGCTGCCCGTTGCTGGGCGACCGCACCTACGGTGGCCCCGCGCGACTGACGCTCTCGAGCGGGCGCGTCCTCGAACCCGGCCGCATCGCCCTCCACGCCGCGCGCGTCGTCGTTCCGCGCGCCGACGGTCAACCCCTCGCCGTTTCCTCGCCGATTCCGCCGGAGCTGCTCTCCCTCTGGTCCGCCCTTGGCGGCGACCCCGCCGCGTGGGAAGGTGCCCTCGCTTGCGCGCTCGATTGATCCTCACATGCGCGGTGGGCGCCGCCGTGGCCGTCGCTTCCGGGCTCGCGGCACTCACGTCGTCCGCCGACGATTCGCCGAGACGGACCATCGACGTGAGCCGCGTCATCGACGCGGCCGCGCCCCTGCCCGCAACGCCGGACATCGTCATCACCAAGACGCCGCCGGATCCGTCGGCGCTCGTCGAGCGCACGCAATGGGTGTTCGACCTGCGCTGGGACCGCGGCGACGTGTGGCTCGTGGGCGTGCACGCGCTCGAGCTGCCCGCGCCCCAGGCGACGCCTCGCGTGATGGGCCGCTTTGCGCTCGAGCTCTTCGAGGGCCCCACCCTCATCGAACGCGCACGCTTCGACTTCCCCCTTCTCGGCGCGCCCGAGCCTGACGGCGGTCCCTCCCTCACGGCGAAGCTCCGGACGCGCATCGGCGTCATGTTCCCGGCGACCGCGCGAGGCACGCGCCTCGATCTCGTCGACCGCGCCACCGGCCACCGCTGGGCCCTTCCCTGGCCCATCCAGCCCGCCTCGACCGACGCGGGACGACAAGACTGAACCGAATCGGTCCCCTGCTCCGTCTAAGCCACGGAGGAATGCCGCGTCGCCCCATTCTGTGCGACGATCGGGCCCCGTCCCATGCGATGCCCCTCTTGCCAGACCGAAGTGGCCGATTCCCAGAAGTTCTGCCCGAGCTGCGGGACTGCGCTGGCCCCGGCGGGCGGCTCCGAGGCGGCACCGGACGTGATGATCGGGCAGACGCTCGGCGGCAAGTACAAGGTCGTCCGCCTCCTCGGGGAAGGCGGCATGGGCGCGGTCTACGAGGGCGAGCAGCAGCTCGGCACGACGAAGCGCAAGGTGGCGGTCAAGACGCTCCACCCGCACCTCTCGCGTGATTCGAAGATCAAGGCGCGCTTCGAGCGCGAGGTCGGCACCATCGCGGAGCTCGAGCACCCCAACACCATCCAGGTGTACGACTTCGGCTCGACGCCCGACGGCATCCTCTACATCGTGATGGAGTTCCTCCACGGCAAGAGCCTGGCGGATACCCTCGAGAAAGAGGGCGCGATGCAGCCCGATCGCGTCGCCCACATCATGGAGCAGGTGTGCGGCTCGCTCGCCGAGGCGCACGGGCGCGGCATCGTGCACCGCGACCTCAAGCCGGACAACGTCGTGCTCGTCGAGCGTGCCGGAAAGAAGGACTTCGTGAAGGTCCTCGACTTCGGGATCGCCAAGCGGTCCAAGGAAGAGGACAAGAACGAGCAGAAGCTCACGCAGCAGGGGATGGTGCTCGGGACGCCGCCCTACATGAGCCCGGAGCAGTTTACCGGGAAGCCGATCGACGCGCGCAGCGACATCTACTCGCTCGCCGTCATGGCGTACGAAATGCTCACCGGCAAGCTGCCCTTCAAGGCAGACACGGCGTGGGAATGGGCGACGCAGCACATGACTGCGAACCCCATCCCGATCGAGTCACTGGCGGAAGGAATGCGCGCGCCGGAAGCGATGCGGAATGCGATCCGGAGGGCGCTCGCGAAGGCTCCGGAAGATCGCTTCCAGACCGTGACGGAATTCTCCGACGCGTTCACCGGAGCCGCCGGTCCCGGCCTCGCGGCGCGAGGCGGCACCGCTCCGCTCGCCGCCTCCGCGGCGGCGCAAGGCGGAGGGCGCGCGAAGACCGAGGTCGGGACGCCGCTCGACGTCGGTGCCGCCTTCGGCACCGGTCCAGGGGGACCGCCTTCGCCCGCAGTGCAGGCGACGCCCGCCGCCGGCAACATGTCGTTCCCCGCGCCGGGTGGAATCCCGCAACCTCCGCCTCGCGACACCGGCGGGGGCAAGAACCGGGGGCTCATCCTCGGCGCCGCCGCGGCCATCGGCTTGCTGAGCATCGGCGCGATCGTCTTCGCGCTGAAGGGCAGTGGGGGAACACCGGCGCAGCCGCTGCCGACGGGTTCCTTCAGCAGCGACCCCGTCACCGTGCTCTCGGGATCCGCCCAGCCGATCGACACGTCGGTGCCGACGGATACGAGTAGCATCCCGAGTCTCAACGGCGGGAGCGGCGGACCACCCTCCAGCAGCGGCGGTCACTCGAGCAGCGGCGGGTCGAGCGGCGGCAAGTCGAGCAGCGGCGGCAGCGGAGGCAGCGGAGGCAGCGGAGGCAGCAGCGGTGGCGGCGGACCGTGCGCCGGCAAGCCCGTCTACGACGGTCCCGAGTGCCAGAACGCGCGCCGCCTCAAGGCGCTCGGCCAGGCGAAAGCGGCGCAGCCCTGGGTGCTCGCCTGCATCGCCAAGTGCGGCAACCCCAACTGACGTCGCCGCCCGCGAATCACCTCGCGTCGGCGCGCGGCACGTGACACGCGCGGCAGCGCGCCTCGTACTCCGCGGCGCCGCCGACGAAGAGCTGGCCCTCGGCGGCCACGAGGCGTTGCGAGCGCGTCGCCGCCGCGCCGCAGCGCGTGCACACTGCATGCAGCTTGGTGACGTACTCGGCGACGGCCATGAGCGCCGGCATCGGGCCGAAGGGCACGCCCTTCCAGTCCTGATCGAGGCCCGCTGCGATGACCCTGATGCCGCCTGCCGCCAGCGCTTCCGCCGTGGCGACGATGCGCTCGTCGAAGAACTGCGCCTCGTCGATGCCGACCACGGCCGTGTCCGGCGTGATGTAACGGGCAATCTCGGCAGCGGACCCGACGGGGATGGCGTCGGCGTCGACCCCTTCGTGGGATACGACCTTCACCTCGTCGTACCTGTTGTCGACGCGCGGCTTGAACAGCATCGTCCGCTGTCGTGCGAAGTGTGCACGGCGGATGCGGCGCAGGAGTTCCTCGGTTTTCCCGCTGAACATCGAGCCGCAGACGACCTCGATCCAGCCGGTCCGGTGCGGCGAAGGGTGCCCTACCATCGCGGCGCCGTTTACCCCGAAACCCCTGCAAATTCCATGGTCGGAGTAGACTTCCGCTCGGGGGAGGGGCCCCGACGTACGAACCCGGGCGGGGGAGGGGCCCCGACCGAACAAACCTGAGCGCGAGGCCGACCTGACAACGGGACTGTCCAGGTCACCCTTCCACGCGCTCAGTAGACATGGAACCCCGCACTGCTAGATTGATGCTGTGGACGTAGTCTTGCGCAAGCTCGGGAAGGGCGCGCGAGCCGTAGCGGGACGGCTCGTCCGAGCACCGCGCAAGGGGTCCGTCGTGGTGATCGAGTTCCCCGACGGGATGCACGAGTACGTCACCACCCCCGTGAAGCGCGTGCTCCGGATCGCGGGCCGCGAGGTCTTCTACATCGAGACCATCAACAGCCGGTATCGCCTGGAAGTGCGCGGTCGCGAGACGGCCGCTGCCGAGGGTACGGGCTGACCCGCTCCCTCGGCGCTTGACGTGCGCGGCCTCCCCGGCCTATCGAGGCGGCCGTGGGCAAGCACGACAACCGCCAATCGATGAAGATGCGGCGACGCAAGTCGCAGGTGAAGAAGAAGGCGCGCCTGAAGCGCCACAAGCTAGAGCGCAAGGCCGCGGCCGCGCCGGGCGGCGCCAAGAAGGCTCCGCCGGCGAAGAAGGCGTCGAAGGCCGCTGCGGCGCCGCCTGCGCCCCCGTCCGCGCCGGCGGCTGCAGCGCCCGACGAGGGCGCCACGCCCCCGACCACGCCGAGCGCCTGAGCCGCGCGGCTAGTCGGCCCCGCTCTCGCCGAGGCGGATCGTCGGGTACTGCGTCGGAGCGCGCGGGCCGTCAGGCTGCTCGACCACCACGGTCTCGCCCAGCAGCCCTAGGTCGCCCTCGAGCCGCTGCTCGCCGGCGAGCATCCAGTC
>DASVWO010000254.1:0-2572 GCA_036393165.1 Polyangiaceae bacterium
CTCGCCGCGCGCATCGCCGCTTCGTCGAAGGCCGCTCCCCCCGTCTGAAGCACGCTCACGTCCTTCACCGCGCCATCCGTCCCGAGGGTCACCGCGAGAACGACCGTCGCGCCCTGGCCCTCACCCGCCGGAAACTCCGGCTGCACCGGATGCACGAGCACCGGTGCCTTCGTCAGCTTCACAGCCGCCTTTCCCTCGCTGCTCGGCGTCGCGCCCGACGGCGTGCCCTCCTGCGCGCCGGCCGATCCCGCGACGAGCGTCGCCGCGACGACGAGCCGCGAGACGACCGCCCGTCGCATCACGGCACAGTGAACTGAAGGGCGAGCACGCCCGCACCGGTCCCGTGCGAGCCCCGGGTCGCGGCGTCGGTCGACACGCCGCTCGACTGCGCGACCTGCTTGCCGTGGAGCAGGACCCGAAGGTTCCAGTCGGCAACCGCCTGCCCGCACAGCGACGCCGTGTCGACGCGCACCGTGTACGGCCCCGACGGCACATGGTTCGGCCAGATGGCGTCCTCGCGGTTCAGCCCGTCGATCACGCAGTTCGCGTTCGAGTCGTCGTCGACGTACCCGTATGGCCCGCCGTCGACGGACATCGCGGGCGGAGGCGGCTGGCTCGACTGGTTGTTCCAGTAGATCTCGACGCCGTTCGGATCGACGACGTGCAGGTCGAGGTTCGCGTCCCGGTCCCACGTGAGCGTCACCACGAGCTGGCCGCTCGGCGGCGGAGTCGTGGGCGAGGGCACTCCCGTCAGCACTTGCTTCACGGGCGGACCGAAGTTGCCGTTGCCGTCGACCGCCCGGGCGACCAGCGTGTACCCACCCGGCACGATCCCGGTCGAGAAGCTCGCGTTCGCGCCGAAGCTCGGGTCCGTCGGCGTCGCCACGGCCGCGGGGCCCGCCACGACCATCCAGTAGCCCTTGTCTCCCTGGAGTCCGATCGCCGCCGCCGTCGCGGTGGGGGTCAGCGCACCGCCGACGGGGAAGTCCTGGAGACCCGGCCAGATGTCGTTGTCGATGAGCACGAGCTGCGCGACGGCCGGACCGCTTGCGGAACCGTCGGGCATGGCGCCGCGGATGAACTGCGCGCCGTGGACCTGCATGTACGCATCGGTTCCCGGGTCGGCCTGCACGCCGGAGTTGCACGACGCCACGGCGGCGACGGAAGCGAGGAGCAGGGGACCGACGGCGCGCATCTAGAACACCATCTGCGCGCGCAGGGTCACCGTGTTGTCCGCGAGCGTCGTCGGCGCCCCGCTGGTGCCGAGGCCCAGCGGGTTGCGGTTGATGTCGTACTCGAACACCAGCCGCTGCCAGCCGTCGCGCACCATCGCCATGAGCGCCATCGTCGAGTAGGTCCGGTCGATGGGCACCAGGTTGAGGGCGCGCTGCTGGCTGGCGTCGGCGTCCGGGTTGTAGACGTCGTAGCGCGCGCCGATCATCGCCCAGCGCGTCAGCTCCTGCGTCCCGCCGACGGACCAGCCGTGCTCGCGCAGGTCGTGCCCCGCGCCGACGGGATCGGCCACCTCGTATCCACGATCGAGGTTGAGCGCGTCGATCGCCTCGGCGCGCAGCGTGAGGTCGCCCAGCCACGGGAGGCCCACGATGAGCCGCGCGTCCCCACCCACGCCGAAGCGATGGAAGAGCTGCGAAGGCGTCGCAGGCGCGCCGCCGACCGCGACGATCTCGTTCTGCTCGACGAGACCGTCGCCGTTCTGGTCCTGCCAGACCAGCTGCGGCTTCGTCGCCGGCGATCCCGGGTGGAAGCCGGTCCCCGTGTCGGCCGAGACACCCGCCTGCAGCCGCACGCCCGGCACGAGGTCGAAGTCCACGCCCACGCGCCCCACGATCTCCTTGGACGCGACGGGGTCGAGGTCCGGGAACTCCTTGCTCCCGATGGGGCTCCCGTTCATCACGGCCATCCCCCAGCGCAGGAAGCGGTACTTCATGAGGAAGCGCACCCCGAGGTCGAACTCGCCCGGGAAGAGCGCCTGCAGCATGTTGGCGCGCTCGAGGAACGGGCGGACCCAGTCGATCTCCTGCACCTCGAAGCCGAACGGGATGCGCAGCAGGCCCGCCGACACGAGCACCGAAGGAACCCGCGGGTCCTCCTTCTCCGGCCAACGCACCGACACCTGCGCCTCGATGGGCCGCACCTGCGGCCCGTGGACGGTGTTCGCGTCGATCTCGATGGTGCCGAGCACCAGGCCCTTCTCTGCGTCGAGCCGCACATGCCCGCGCCGCAGGTCGAAGCGGTCCTCGTTGAGGGGCGCGCCCGTGGAGCCGTTCAGCTCGTCCTGCGACGACTGGTTGTGCACGACCCAGTCCACCTGTACGAACCCGGAGACGCGCACCTGCGTGGCCAGGCGCTCCTCGCGCTCTCGCTGCTCCTTCGCGAACGCCGCCCGGAGCGCGTCGATCTCCGCCTGCTGCTTCTCGAAGGCGGCGTGCCAGTCTTCGTCAGCTCGAGCGGTCGCCGCCCCGGTGAGGGCAGCGAGCACGCTCAGGCAGACGACGATGCGCATCGACTATGGGTTGGGCGGCAGCAACCCGCCGTCCGGCCCCGCCGGGAT
>DASVWO010000255.1:0-12769 GCA_036393165.1 Polyangiaceae bacterium
GTCCCTGTCCGTCGCGATCATCTCGACGACGGCGGTCTGGAAGTCCATGACGAGGAGCGCTGCGGACCTGGGGTCGAGGGTGAGCTTGCTCATGAGGGTTCTCCTGCGGGTGTCATAGCTGGATCGCCGAACCAGGTGATCAGGGCGTCACGAAGGCCCTGGTCGGTGCCGGCTCCGACCCACGCGACGTGTCCGTCGGGCCGGATCAAGACGGCCGTTGGAGCAGCAACGGCCCCGAGGACCGGGAGCTCCCACACGCCGGCGTAGAGAGCGTCGACGCGGCGAACACGATCGGTCCACGGAGTGATGTCGATAGAAGCGGGATCCCCGAGGTTGAGCAATACGGGCCGGGCTTGGTGCAGCAGCGTGAACACGCGCTGCGGGCCGCTCTCGGTGACGACGTCGAGGTCCGGCATGCGACGGCCGAGCAGCGGGTGCCCCTCACCGAGATCGTAGTGAACGTCGAGGCCCGACATCATCCCGGCGTATCGCTTCCGGGGCTCGTCCATGCCCAGCAGCTCGGACACGGTCTCGCGCACGGCGTCCATGCGCGCGTCGCGCCGGCTGAGCGCCGTCTGCGCCATGGTCGTGCGGAGCACGCGCGCACCGATGGGGTGCCGCTCGGCCTGATACGTGTCCAGGAGGCTCTCGGGCGACGTCCCCCGGACGACCTGCGCGAGCTTCCACCCCAGGTTCACGGCATCCTGCACGCCGATGTTGAGCCCCTGACCGCCGACCGGGGCATGCACGTGGGCTGCGTCGCCGGCCAGGAGCACGCGTCTCTCTCGATAGGACGCCGCCTGTCGCGTCATGTCGGTGAACCTCGAGAGCCACGTCACGTCGTGAACCCCGAAGTCGGTCCCGTAGAGGGCGATGAGCGCCTCGCGGAGCTCGCTCAGGGTCGGCGCGTCGCCCTGGCGAACCTGCTCCTCCCTCAACACGGCGCCCACGCGCTTCCCGTCCTCCAGCTTGCCCAGCGCATAGGTGCCCTTGGCGTCGTTGCGCACGCCCCACACGGGCTCCTCGGTCATCGACGCCTCGGCGATCAGGTAGCTGGTCGACGGGTCCCAGCCCGGAAAATCGATGCCGGCTTTCTTGCGGACCAGACTGCGACCTCCGTCGCACCCGACGAGATACTTCGCGCGCAGCGATCGACCGTCGGACAGCGCGACGTCGACGCCGCCGTCGTCCTGCGCGAAGCCCGTCACCTCGAGTCCGCGATGCAGCTTCACCGGCAGCTCGCCGACCCAGTCGGCGAGGATGCGCTCGAACCGGTCCTGCAAGAGCGCGAGCCCGTAGTTGTGGCGCGTCGGGAAGTCGCTGATGTCGAGCCTGACCTGGGCGAAGCCCGCGACCTGAGCCGTCTGCCCTTGCGAGAGGAAGCGCTCGGCGATTCCGCGCTGATCGAGCACCTCGATCGTGCGCGCATGCAGACCGCGCGAGCGCGAGCCGGCGAGCTCCTGGCTCTGGCGCCGCTCGACGATGGCGACGTCCACGCGCGCGAGCGCCAGCTCGGCCGCCAGCATCAGCCCGGTCGGACCTCCTCCAGCGATGACCACGGCGTGCTCTTTCATGCCGGCGACTCTGCGGCATGACCGGGGTCTTGCCGCAAGCCCCCGTGTCTGGCATAAGCCGGAGGTGGAGAGGGGCGACGACGATGAAAGTCAGCTTTCATCTCGTTTTCGCCGGCCAGTGCGAGGCGGCTTTTCGTTTTTACGAGAAGGCGCTCGGCGGCAAGATCGAGACGATGCTCACGTACGGCGCGTCGCCGATGGCCAGAGAGGTCTCGGCGGAACGGCGTGACCAGGTCGTCCACGCGAGCATGAAGGTCGGTCACGTGGTCCTCGCGGGCGCCGACGTGGCTCCGGAGGAGTACGAGAAGCCGCAGGGCTTCTACATTCTGCTCAACGTCGACGACAGCGCGGAAGCCGAACGCGTCTTCCAGGCGCTCGCGAAGGACGGCGACGTTCGCATGCCGCTTCAGAAGACGTTCTGGTCTCCGGCTTTCGGCGTGCTCGTGGACCGGTTCGGCACGCCGTGGGAGATCAGCGCGGCCGGCGCCTGAGCTCCTCAGAACGCCTGGTCGGAGAACGCGAACAAAAGCCACGTCGGCACCGCGCTGCCCACGTCGACGACAATCGCGCCGTCTTTCCCCGTGAGGTTGCGGTGGACGAGGTGCGCGCTGTCCGCCTCGCCCTGGGCCGTGGCGAAGACCGACACCTTGGCGCCGAGATCGAGCGCCGCCGTGATCGACGCGACCGCTTCGGCCGTCTTCACGCTGGTGAAGTCCGTCGCGTGCAGCCCCAGATCGGCGACGTAGTCGAGCGGCACCGAATGCCACCCGTCGCTCCACGCTCCCCCGGGAAGGGCGTGCGACATCGTGTGCGATCGAATGCTCCCCGGCGCCGCGGAGTCGTCGACGTCGATCACCATCCGGTACGTCGCCCCGGCGAACGCGAGCTGCAGCACGAGATGCGTGGAGTTCGGCTCGGCGCACGCCTGGTCGTTCGGCGGAACGACGGCGACCACGGTCCCGTCGAATCGCGCGAACCCGACCGAGCCGATGGCCTGTCCGAACGTCTTGGCGCACGTCGTCGCCTTGTCGACGTCCACAGCCGCATCGCGCGCGGCGCCGTCGATGCCGCCGTCGGCGCCGCCGGGGCCGGTCGACGCCGGAAGTCCCGACGAAGAGGAGCAGGCGACGACCAACGCGGCCATCAGCACGGCGAAGACGGTGTACCGCGCGGAGGAGCGCATCGATTCGGGCAGAGCTTGTAGCAGACCGTTGGCGCGTGCAATGCACGAGTCGGGGCCATGACCGAAAACGCCACGGACGTACTCGTCGTCGGTGCCGGGCCGACGGGGCTCTTCCTCGCGCTGCTCCTCGCCAAGCTCGGGGTGGCCGTGCGCATCGTCGACAAGGAGGCCGAACCAGGCACGACCTCGCGCGCGCTCGCGGTCCAGGCGCGGACGCTCGAGCTCTATCGCCAGGTGGGGCTCGCGGAGGAGGTTCTCTCGCGCGCTCTCGTCTTCGGCGGCGTGAACCTCTGGCGCAGGGGCGATCGTGTCGCGCACGTCGATCTGTCGGACACCGGCCACGGCGTGAGCCCGTTCCCGTTCGGCGTGATCTTCCCGCAGGACGAGCACGAGCGATTCCTCATCGCCCGGCTCGAGGCGGAGGGCGTCCACGTGGAGCGACGCACGACGATCCGGTCCCTCGAACGGGCAGGCGGCCGCTCCGTCGCGCGCGGCGTGGGGCCGGACGGCTCGGAAGTGGCGTACGAGGCGAAGTTCATCGCGGGCTGCGACGGCGCGCGCTCGGCCGTGCGCACCGCGATCGGCGCGGGCTTCCCCGGCGGGACCTACAGCCACGTCTTCTACGTGGCCGACATCGAGGCGCGCGGCCGTCCCGTGGACAAGCAGCTCCACGTCATGCTCGACGACGCCGGTTTCCTCGCGATCTTCCCGATGGCTCACGAGGGCCGCGCCCGACTCATCGGCACGATCAAGAGCGCCGCCGAAGGTAGCGAGGCGAAGCTCGGCTGGGAGGACATCGATCGCCGCGCGGTCGACGCCGCGGGCCTCGAGGTCAAGCGCGTGAACTGGTTCTCCACCTATCGCGTCCACCACCGGGTGGCGGATCGCTTCCGCGCGGGACACGTCTTCCTCCTCGGCGATGCGGGGCACATCCACAGCCCGGTCGGCGGGCAGGGAATGAACACGGGGCTCGGCGACGCGATGAACCTCGCGTGGAAGATCGCCGCGGTGCTCGGCGGACGCGCGAACACGGACCTGCTCGACACGTACGAGCCGGAGCGGATCGCCTTCGCGCGCCGCCTCGTCGCGACGACCGATCGCGTCTTCAAGGCGGCGACCAGCGAGAGCAAGCTCGCGGAGCTCGTGCGGCTCGAAGTCCTCCCGCGCCTCCTTCCGCCGGTCGCCGGCACGCACCTCGGCAAGCGCCTGCTGTTCGCGGCGGTCTCGCAGACGGGCATCGAGTATCGGAGCTCGACCTGGAGCGAAGGAAACGTCGGCGGCGTCCACGGTGGCGATCGCCTCCCGTGGGTCGCTCCCGAGACGGAGGGCAGTGCGGACAACTTCACGCCTCTCGCATCGCTCGACTGGCAGACGCACGTCTACGGCGCACCGCCCGAAGGGGTCGACGCCGCGTGCGCAGCGCGCGCCATCCCGCTGCACCGCTTCCCCTTCGACGCGCGCACCGAAGCCGCGTCACTCGCGCGCGATGCGGTCTATCTCGTGCGGCCCGACGGTTACGTCGCCGCGGCGCTCCAGGGCTCCTCGTCGGCCGACGCGCTCGCCGGCTACCTCGAGTCGCACGGGATCCGCGGGAGATAGCGCCGCGCACACCGGTTCCCGTAGTGCGTTGACCCCGCTGGCCGCGCCGATAGAGTCGTCAGGGTGACCCCAGGCGACGAGAGGTTCTCGACCGGTGCCCTGACGATCGACGCCGTCTTTGCCGGCCCGGGCTCCGCGCTGGTCCTCAAGTGGCGGGGCAAGAGCACGGACCGGATGGCTTCGAAGCTCCTCGGCCCGTTCCTGGGGGCGGCGCTCGATCGCGCGCGCACCCTGGGCGTGCCCCTCGAGATGCACTTCGAGGAGCTCGACTACCTGAACTCGTCCACCGTGACGGCGCTCATCCAGCTCGTCCAGGACGCCCGAAACAAGTCGGTGCGCCTGGCCATCGTCTTCGACTCGCGCGTCCGCTGGCAGCGACTGACGTTCGACGCGCTGAAGGTCTTCGTCACCGGCGACGGCGCGTTCGAGCTGCGTGCGACGAGCAACTGACGAGTGCTCACCCGCTACGCCGAGAGGGCGGCGAAGTACGTCCGCATCGAGCTCACGAACGTGGGCACGACGCTCTTGTCGCGCAGCCCCTTGGCGACGGCGAAGACTCCCTCGATGGTCACGACGACGTACTCTGCGACGGCGCGGGCATTCACCGATCGGCGAACGTGACCCGAGGCGCGGCCGCGCTCGATCTGCTCCTCGACCCCCGAGATCCATATCTCGATGACGCGACGGAGCCGACGGCGGAACTCGGGATCGACGTTCGACATCTCCTGGATCAAGTTGCCGAGCGGGCAGCCGAGGCCGAGCCGCGCCTGCGTCGACTCGCCGATGTGACGCTCGACGAGCTGGAGGATCCCCTCGAGCGGGTCGTCGAACGCGGCGAGCGGCGCGACCCAGCGCTCCAGCGTCATGGGCACGATGACCTCGTCGACGACGGCGTAACCGAGGTCCAGCTTCGAGGCGAACTGGTGGAAGAGCGCGCCCTTGGTCAGCTCCGTTCGCTCGAGGATCGCGTCGATGCTGCTCGCGTGAAACCCGTTCGCGTAGATCTCCTCGAACGCGGCCTCGAGGATCGCGGCGCGAGTCTCTGCGAGGTTGCGCGTCTTCTTCGGGCGCTTCACGGCTTCACGGCGTCAGTTGACAACATACCTGGCAGTATGTACACCGGAGCAACATACTGAGCAGTATGTAAGCCCAGGCGCCACGGAAGGAGAACGGAACATGACGGGGATGGCCATGTCGCGTCGGTACCTGCTCGCCGCGGGGGGAGCAGGTGTGCTGGCTGGAGCGTCCGGAGTTGCGTGCACCGGGCGCGGCACGAGCAACGAGGACACCATCCGGAGGTGGTACGCGGCGTGGCAGCAGCCGGCGTGGGACCCGGTCGGCTCCATGCTGACGGACGACTTCACGTTCACGAGCGCCGCGGGCGACGATCACATCAGCAAGAGCACGTTCAAGACGCGATGCTGGGAGTCGAACATCAACTTCATCGGCGGAATCGAGCTGGAGCAGGTGTTCGGAAACGGCAACCAGGCGCTCGTGAAGTACCTGTGCCGGACGAAGAACGGCAAATCGTTCCGCAACGTGGAGCTCCTCACGTTCAGGGACAAACAGATAAGTTCGATCGAGTGCTACTTCGGGGAGCAAAACAGCTTCCCGTCGGCCGTGAGCGCTGGACAGAAAGGGTAACGCCCGCATCCGGTTGCGGTGTGCAGCTTGCACCCCCTCTCATCCCAATTCTTCGTTGGGGGGAGGGTACGGATGTCTCGCCACGTGCTCGTCGTTCTTGCCGTTCTGCTCGCAGGTTGCTCGAGCAACGACCACGGAGAGTCGAGCCCCGACAACGGCCTCGACGAATGCCGTACACCCGACGGCGGGCTGCCGTGCGATCCCACCGAGGTCGTCTGCGGTTCCATCGTGTGCACGACCCCCGACGAGTTCTGTTGCATCTCGGCCGACGCGGGTCCACCGGCGTGCCTGGACGTGAGCGCCTCGTGCCCCGCGCCCGTCGCCGAGCTCTATTGTGACGAGGCGGCGGATTGCGCCTCCGGCCAGGTCTGTTGCGCGACCGTCCGGAGCGGCTTCCCGGTGCAGTACTGCGCGAGCTCCTGCAGCGGCCCGTCCAGCGTCCAGGTCTGTCGCACCACCTCGGAGTGCACCAACGGCCAACCGTGCGTGACGCAGTCTTGCAAGGGGGCGTTCTTCGAAACCTGTGGGCACATGCCGGTGGGTACCGGTTGCGAGCCTGGCTAGGTCCTGCGTCATCGCGCCACACGAAAAGGCACTCCCGCCACGCTCCTGCACGGCATTCCGGTACGTCCCGGCGGCACGGCCGTTGCTCCACCAAGCGCATGAAGGAGACCCTCGTGCGTATCCACAAGTGGACGACTGCTGCCCTGCCCATCGTGATCGCCATCGGCTGGACCTTCCCGGCGCACGCCGACGAAGTCGTCGTGCAGTCGCCGCCGCCGCCCCCGCCGGCGCCTGTCGTCGTCGCCCCCGCGCAGCAGTCCGAGACGGTCACAGAGAAGTCCGGCCCGAGCGGAGGCCTGCTCGCGAGCGGCGTCGTCACGTTCGGCCTGACCTACGGCGCCGCCGTCATCGTCGCCGGCAGCAGCAGCCTCGACGCCGATCACAGAATGTTCGTCCCGATCGCGGGCCCGTGGATGGCGCTCTTCAACCGCGGCCCGTGCGGTGGATTGACCGGCCCTTCGTGCGACGCCGACACGACGAACAAGGTCCTCATCGTCGCGGACGGCATCGGTCAGGCCCTCGGCGCCTTCATGATCGTCGACGCGTTCCTCAACCCCGCGACGACCACGGTCTCGCGCACGACGACGACGGCCGCCGCCAGGCCGACGGTCCGCGTGGCGCCGTCGTCGATGGGCGCGGGCGGCTACGGCATGCTCGCCGTCGGCAGCTTCTGAAGCGTTCTCCCTTGAACCCTGCGAAGCACATCACCCAGAACGTCGAGACGATCGCTTCGCTTCGTGCTCGCGCCGAGGACGACGTCAGCGCCCTCCAGCGCCGCGTGGAGTCGATGACGGCGGCGATCGGCCGCCCGCGCTCGATCCACGTGGTCGTCTTCGCCGTCGTCGCGTGGGTCGGAATCAACGTGTGCGCCGAGCAGCTCGGCTGGCGAGCGCCCGATCCGCCGCCCTGCGCGTACATGCAGGGCGTCGTCGGCGTCGCCGCGCTTCTGATGACCATCATGATCCTGACGACGCAGAACCGTCAGAGCAAACACGCGGAGCAACGCGCCCACCTCGACCTGCAGGTGAACCTGCTCGCGGAGCAGAAGGTGGCGAAGCTCATCGGGCTGGTCGAGGAGTTGCGCAAGGACATCCCCACGGTCCCCGACCGCGTGGACCCCGTGGCCACGGTCATGACCGAGCCGCTCGACCCGACGCTGGTCATGAATGCGCTGGAGGAGACGAAGGACTCCGACAAGTAGCCCCTGACCCGCTAGGCCCCCTTCTCTCGCATCGACGGCGTGAACGTGATCCCGAGGAGCAGACCCTCGGGCGACAGGAGCCGGCTGACGATCTGTCCCCACGGCTCTTTCCTGTTCTTCACGAGCATCCGATAGCCGCGGGCCGCGAGCGCGGTCGTCGCCCTTTCCACGTCGTCGACGTCGAACTCCAGCCACGCCTGCGGCACGGGGATCTCGAGCCCCTCCGTGTGAAGGTAGCCGCCGGTCACGCCTCCGAGATCGTTCGCGTCCTTGCTCATGGGTCAGGACTCCTTCGGGTAATTGAAAGACAGCTGATTGCCGTCGGGATCGTCGACCACGAGGAGCCGGTATCCCCACGAGCCATCCTTCACTCCAACGCCTTTGGCTGCGAAAGCCGCTCGCAGCGCATCGAGCGCCGCGATCTGGGCCTCCGCGGGCTCGACATCGAGAGAGACGAAGACGAGCCCCTTGCCGACCCTCTCGGGCCAGTGACTGGTCAGAAGGAGCGCGCAGCCTTCGCGCTCCACCTGGGCCACGACGACCTTCCCATCCTCCTCGTAGTTCCAGGGACTCGTGAAACCCAGGCGGTCTACGTAGAAGCGGAGCGAAGCGGAGACGTCCGTCACGCAAATGATGGGACGCGCGAACCAGTCGGCCATCTTGCATTTCTAGCTCAGATGCGCGCGCATCTCGCGGAAGAGCGCGCAGGCAAGCGGACCAGGCGGCATGGCCCGCTGCTGGTCCACGACGCGTGCCGTCGTCAGCGTTCTCGTCGAGACGGCCAGCATGGCGCGCGCCTTGAAGCTGCAATGAGCGATGTGGACCCGCCCGGCGGTTTGCGCGCTCGTCGCCTCGGTCCTCTTCGCTTGCGGCCGCACGGACCTCGTGGGGGCGCCGGGAAGCACGGACGACGCTGGCGGTGGCCGCGACCCCAGCGCGACGAACGACGGGGGCACGCCGTTCGATGCACCCGGGACGACCGTCGACGCCATGGCCGAAGGAGATACGCCGGCCGACGAAGGCGACGGTGGCGCGTGCAGGATCCCGGCAACCGCGCAAACGAGCCATGCGATGGGACAGGGTGGATGCACTCCAATCCCCGGCGGCACGGTCTGCACCTGGTGCCCGCCGATGTGCGACTCGTCCGAGTATCTCCTCTCCTGCTACGGGACGGTGTGGAGCCGTGCCCCAAGTCCGCAGAGCTCACTCGGATGCGTGCCTGCACCTTCATCCGATCCGCACGGAGACGTCTACTATTGCTGCCCGTGCGGCGGCTCCGCATCATCGACACCGCCTTCGTCGGCACCATCCTCGACATTGTTCTGGCAGTGACGTGACGGCCTTGGCTCACCGGTGGGGGCTCGCCGCCAACGCGACGAGCCACACGACGAGCCCCGCGAGGTTGATCACGCCGAACAACCCGCCGCAGATGATGCCGATCCAGGAGTGCACGCCGCCCTTCCGGAACGGCTCGCGCTTCTCCGTCTTCAGCCCGAGGATCCCGAAGACGAACGCGACGGGTCCGAGGATCACCCCGAGGCACGGGATGAACGAGAAGATCCCGCAGTAGTAGGCGACGAGCGCCGGCCCGTTGCGTGGAATGAGCCCGCCGAGGATCTCGGGCGGTTGCTGCTGGGGAGGCGGCGCTGGGTTCACACAGGAATCCTCTCACGTCATCGACACGGGTGCTCCGTTCCGACGCAGGTCCACTGAAGCCCGCCGTCGCCGGCGACCTGACACGTGCAGGAGAAGCCGGCCCCCATTTCACATCCCGTGCATTGCGCCATCGCCGTAGGGCATGCCTGGGACGACTGAGTGTTCGCTGCGCACGCCGCGACCGTCTGGCCGTTGCAGTCGTACGTGGTGCCGCCTTCCTGGAGGATGCAGATTGGCTCGCCGCCGTCCCCGGCATCCCCGGAACCAGCCGACGCGCCGGGCTTGCTGGAACTGCTGCAGGCGATGGTGGAAACGGCCACGGCGAAGAAAGCCAGCTCTCTCAGCATGGCCGACCCTCGTTTCACAGAGCATGCCGCTCGAACGCGGCGCAGGTGTTGCTCCTCCCCGCCGCATGACCGGACGCAAACCGCCTTTCCCGGGGAGTTCCCCGGGGTCGGCGATCGTGTCCCCGCGGCACGCGGATCGCGGTCGGCACATCCCGGCACGAAGCAACCAGCTGCGCGCCGTGTCCGCGCTCGTGGCGAGTGCGATGACCGCGGTGCTTCCCGGTGCCTGCGGAGGGATGACAGCCTCGCCCTCCGATGCAGGCAGTCCAGGCGATACCGGGAACGTCGATGCATCCGGGAGCGACGACTCTGGCAACTCCGGTGGCGACGACTCCGCATCATCGAGCGAGGCCTCCGGCAGCTCCGGTGGAGACGACTCCGCGTCGTCGAGCGACGCCTCCGGCAGCTCCAGTGGGAGCGACTCCGGAATGTCGAGCGGCTCGAACGGCGGCTCCTCCTCGGGAGGCTATTGCCCGCCGTACTCCAATTACATGGTCGATCCGACCCGATGCGAACCCCAGTTGTCGAGCGCGCAGCCCGACTACTGTTGGATCTTCGAGCAGCCTTGCTTCGCCGACGCCGGTGCGTCGGACGCGAGCGGACCGGAAAGCGGGCCAGACGGCGCCATGGAAGCCGGCTCGGAGGGAGGCACGACGGGCGATGCAGGCCCTGCGGATCCCTGCGCCGTCTGCTCCACGATCGACGCGAGTCCTTACGGCGGGTCCCAGTGCTACACATCCCCGACGCCCGGGGGGATCACGATCATTTGTGGCGGTTGCTGCGTCGGCGGAAGGTCCCCTCGAGGCTTCGTGCCGAGCGGCGCCGGGGCTCCAAGTCTCGGCGCGCGGCGTCTCGCCGAGATGGCGCAGGTCGAAGCGGCTTCGGTGCCCGCATTCCACGCGCTTCACCGGGACCTCGCCCGGCACCGCGCTCCGCGTCGCATCCTGTCCGCGGTGCGTGCCGCCGCGAGAGACGAGGTGCGCCACGCCCGCGCAGTCGGCCGAGCCGCCGAACGGTTCGGTGCTCGCGTCCCGCGCACGCCCGTTGCTCCGATTGCTCCTCGATCGATCGAGCAGCTCGCCATCGAGAACGCCGAGGAGGGCTGTGTGAACGAAACGTTCGGCGCAGCCCTCGCCGCGCTCCAGGCCGAGCGGGCCAGCGACGGCGCCGTTCGCTGCATCATGCGCGTCATTGCGCGCGAAGAGCTCCGGCACGCCGCCCTCGCGTGGGAAATCGCGCGCTGGCTCGACGCTCGCCTCGACCGGCGGGGTCGCGCTCGGGTGCGCCGCGCGCGAGTGGCAGCCTTGAAGAAGCTTCGAGCGGAGCTCGCAAGCTTCGGGGTAGGGGATTCCGTTCTGGGCCTGCCCGATGCGAGATCCTCGCGCGCAGTGCTCCTGCGTATGTGGGAGCCACTCGCGGGTGGCGCTTGCGGATGACGCGCAGGCACTGACGCCGACTAGCTCAGGTGCGCGCGCATCTCGCGGAGCAGAGCGCGAAGGGCGACAGGACCCGGAATCCCAAGGTCGGGGTTCGCGCTCGGAGCGCCTGCGAGCTCCGCGTCGATCGCATCGAGTGCGCGGCGTCGAACGACAGCGAGGCGGTGGCGTTCGGTCGCCGGCAATCGCGAGAGGAGCCACTCGTGCAGCCGCCACGAGAATGCCGCGTGACGGAGCTCGTCGTCGGCAATGCGACGCATGGCCACACGCAGCGCCGGGTCTCGCGCGGTCCGCGCCTGGATCACCGCCACCGCGGCGCTGAACGTCTCGCGCACACAGCCTTCTTCTGCATTCTGCTTCGCGAGCGCAGGAAGGGACGCGGCGCTCCTGGCCTTCGCGCGCACGCGTGGCGGAGTGCACCCGTAGCGCTTCGCCGCGCGCGTCATCGCACGCGCATGGCGCGTCTCGTCGCGCGCCGACGATCTGGCGGACGCGATTAGAGACCGTGGTGCCCCGAATCGCTCCAGATCGCGAGCGAGCACTTGGAACGCGCAAACCGACGCGGCCTCGAGCTGCGCCGCCATCGAGAGCCCCTCGGCCGTCCTGCTCGACGTGCGCGTTCGACGAGGCCGGAAGGATCGGGGAGGCCGCCCATTGTTACAGCCCGAGCCGTTTACGTAGCAGCTCCCGGTGATGGGCCCCGATCCATTCCACGGTTCGAGAAAGCACGAGTAGGGCCCTCCGAGGGCGTTGCTCGGGGCAACCGCGTTGCACCAGCCAGCGCACGCGTCAGCTGCCTCGTTCATGTCGGCGACGCAAGGGTCGGACGCGTTGAAGCTGCATGTCGTGCTTGCGTCCCCAAAATAGGTGCAGACGTAGGCCTTCACCAGCTGCGCGCCGCAACACGCGGCGTTCGGCTGATAGTTGAAATCCTGGCACTGGATGTCGGCGTCGGGCTCGAGGCCGACAGGCAAGCCGGCTTCCTCCACGCTGGTCAATACGATCCCGCAATCGCCGATAACGGCGCCGTCGTTCTCGGGGGCCGACGCTTCGCTCGAGGATGCGTCGGCCGGGGACACGGCGTCGGTTCCGCCTGCGCCTCCGTCGAGGATCCCCGCGTCACCTCCGGAGAGGCGACCGCCATTCCCGCAGGCCGATGCAGCGATGGCTGCGGCAATGACACCCGTGAGAACGGATACGTCCGCGAGCGAACGCCGCACGAGTCACATCGTGAACGTCGCCCCATCAAGCCGCAAGTGACTAGCGCGCGTACGACCGGCGCGAGTGTTGCTGTTCTACGCCGCATGATCAGCCGGAGACCGCGTTTCCCGGGGAGTTCCCCGGGATCGGGGATCGTGTCACCGCGGCATGCGGATCACGCCCGGCACACGGCGGCACGAAGCACGAGACCGCCGACGCCCTCTCTGCATCCGGAGCGATGTCGCCACTAGCAGGCCGCGGATAAACGCCAGTTCAGGAAGAGTCGGCCCGCTGCTCCGGGGTTGATCTGTCGCCCGCTCGACTTCCATCCACGTCGAGCGGGCATTCGAGCGACTACGCGGTAA
>DASVWO010000256.1:0-7348 GCA_036393165.1 Polyangiaceae bacterium
CACCACGCGCCCCAGCGCAGCCGCTGGATCCCCGACGAGCAGCCCGACGTTGTCCCATGCCTCGGCGAGCCGCGCGGGCGCCACCTCTTCCATGGCGCGCACGAGGTCCGCCACGGTCTTCGCCTCTTCCACGGTCATCGCGCGCCACGCTAGCACCGCCGGCGGGGCACGGCTCTGGCACCGGAACCCGAGCATCATGCTCGAGCCGATCGCCGTGCCCTTGAATCGCAGCGCGACGCACCGCACGCCGTGGATCGCGGCGTGGCGCCGGGTGAGCGAAGACGCTGCGCCCTACCTCTTGCCCGAATTTCCGCTGCTCGCGGCGCGTCTCGCCGAAGAGAGGGACCCCATGCTGTTCGTTGCAGCCGAGGGTTCCGACATTCGTGCGGCGCTTCCCCTCGCGCGGCGCGGCCGTACCCTGTCCGCGCTCCGCACGGAGCACACCCCGCGCTTCGACCTCGCGGGCGACGCCAGCGCCCTCCCCACGGTGTGGCGAGGCATCCGCGAGTCCCGCGGCTGGGATGCCCTGGAGCTCAGGAGCGTCCCCGCAGACTCGCCACTCGCCACGACGCTGCCCGAGCTGGCGCGCGCCGACGGTTGTGCCGTGCACCTGGTGGAGACGCACCGTGCCCCCTGGTTCGACGTCGACGGAATCGAGGAGCGCCTGCACCGGCGTTTCCGTGGCGACATGCGGCGGCTCGAGCGTCAGCTGGGCGGCGTGGAGCTCGAGCGTGTCTCGTGCTTCGACCGCGCGGCGCTCGCCGACCTCTTCCGCCTCGAGGCCGCCGCGTGGAAGGGCGCCGCAGGCACCGCCATCGCCTGCGACCCGAAGCTCGTCCGCTTCTACACGGCGCTCGTCCGCGTCTTCGCCCGCCAGAGGCGCCTCACGCTCGCGTTCCTGCGCGCACAGGGCAAGCGCGTCGCGGCGCAGCTCGCCCTCGAGGACGGCGCCACGTACTACCTGCTCAAGGTCGGCTACGACCCCGAGTTCTCACGCTTCGGCCCGGGGCAGATCCTCGTGCGCGAGACGGCCGCCGACGCATGCCGACGCGGCCTCCGCCGTTACGACATGATGGGCAAGGACACGCCGTGGAAGCTCAAGTGGACCGACACGGCGCGCCCGCACGTGAGCCTGACCGTCTTCGCCCCGACGGCGCGCGGTCAGGCCCGACGTTTCGTGGAGCGCGTGGCCCGTCCCGTCATTCGGCGGGCTTGGGCTTCGCTTCGGCTCCCCGAGTCTCGCCCTTAGGGCTCGTCTCGATGCGCATCCCGTAGAAGCTGCGCCACACGAAGTACACCGCGATGGCGAAGCAGACGGCGGCCACGACGGCCGTCGTCTGCCGCGGGATGGGGTGCGCCTCGTCGTTCGCGAGCTCCACGGCGAGCAGGCCGAAGAGCGTCGTGAACTTGATGATCGGGTTCATGGCGACGCTGCTCGTGTCCTTGAATGGATCGCCGACCGTGTCGCCGACGACGCACGCCGCGTGCAGCTCGCTGCCCTTCTCCTTCAGCTCGACCTCGACGATCTTCTTCGCGTTGTCCCAGGCTCCGCCGGCGTTCGCCATGAAGAGCGCCTGGTAGAGGCCGAAGAGCGCGATCGAGATGAGGTAGCCGACGAAGAAGAACGGATCGAGGAACGCGAAGGCGAGCGTGCCGAAGAAGACGACGAGGAAGATGTTCCACATGCCGCGCTGCGCGTACGTGGTGCAGATCTCGACGACCTTCTTGCTGTCGGTGATCGAGGCCTTCTCGACGCCCTCGAGCTTGATGTTCGCCTTGATGAACTCGACCGCGCGGTACGCGCCCGTCGTGACGGCCTGCGTGCTCGCGCCGGTGAACCAGTAGATGATGGCGCCGCCCGCGATGAGCCCGAGGAGGAACGGCGGGTGGAGCAGCGACAGCTTCTGGATCTTGTCCGGATTGGTGAGCCCGTCGGTCAGGAGCACGATGATCGCGAAGATCATCGTGGTGGCGCCGACGACGGCCGTGCCGATGAGCACCGGCTTCGCCGTGGCCTTGAAGGTGTTGCCCGCGCCGTCGTTCTCCTCGAGCAGGTGCTTGGCGCGCTCGAAGTCGACGTCGAAGCCGAACTCCTTCTTGATGTCCTCCTTGACGTTCGGGATGCTCTCGATGACCGACAGCTCGTAGACGCTCTGCGCGTTGTCGGTCACCGGGCCGTAGGAGTCGACCGCGAGGGTCACCGGGCCCATGCCGAGGAAGCCGAAGGCCACGAGGCCGAACGCGAAGACCGGCGAGACGTCCATCGAGCCGATGGTCATCGTCGCGCCGAGGCCCATGCCGCTCACGAAGTACGCGGTGCCCATGAGGGCGAGCATCACGATGCCGAGCCAGAAGCCGCCGAAGTTGCCGGCGGTGAGGCCCGAGAGGATGTTGAGCGAAGCGCCGCCCTCCTTGGAGGACGTCACGACCTCGGCCACGTGGGCGCTCTCGGTCGAGGTGAACACCTTGACGAGCTCGGGGATGATCGCGCCGGCGAGCGTGCCGCACGTGATGATGGCCGACAGCTTCCACCACTGCGAGTCGTCGCCGGCGAGCGTCGGGATGAGCGCGTAGGACGCCGCGAACGTGAAGAGGATCGACACGATCGAGGTGACCCAGACGAGCTGCGTCAGCGGCGCCTCGAAGTTCATCTTCGAGGCGTTGCCGTAGCGCGCCTTCACGATCGCCTCGTTGATGAAGTAGCTGACGCCGCTCGAGATGATCATGAGCACGCGCATCACGAAGATCCACGTGAGGAGCTGCACCTGCACGTCGGCCTTGGTGACCGCGAGGAGGATGAAGACGATGAGCGCGACGCCGGTGACGCCGTAGGTCTCGAAGCCGTCGGCGCTCGGGCCGACCGAGTCACCCGCGTTGTCGCCCGTACAGTCGGCGATGACGCCGGGGTTGCGCGCGTCGTCTTCCTTGATCTTGAAGACGATCTTCATGAGGTCCGACCCGATGTCGGCGATCTTCGTGAAGATGCCGCCCGCGACGCGCAGGGCCGCCGCGCCGAGCGACTCGCCGATGGCGAACCCGATGAAGCAGCGGCCGGCCCACTCGTGCGGGACCAGGCAGAGGATCGCGAGCATGAACGCGAGCTCGATGCTGATGAGCAGCATGCCGATGCTCATCCCGGCCTTGAGCGGGATCGCGTAGACGGGGTACGGCTTGCCCTTCAGGCTCGCGAACGCCGTACGCGAGTTGGCGAAGGTGTTCACGCGGATGCCGAAGAGCGCCACGAGCGCGCTGCCGGCGATGCCGAGGATGCTGAAGAGCAGGATGACGAGCACCGTGCCCGCCGGCTCGCCCTTGAGGACGCCGTAGTAGATGAAGATGACGGCGCCGATGAACACCCAGAGCAGGCCGAGGAACTTCGCCTGCGTGAAGAGGTACGTCTTGCACGTCTCGTAGATGAGCTCCGAGACTTCCTTCATCGCCTTGTGCACCGGCGAGTTCTTGAGCTGCACGAAGATGGCGAGCCCGAAGAGCACTCCCAGGCCCGACACGACCAGGCCCGTCAGCAGCAGGTTGCGCGCGGCCATGCCGAAGAACGGCTGGGTGTCGATCTGCGCGGGGACGACGAGCGAGTCTTCACCTCCGCCGTGGTGCGCTCCCCCTGGGGCGGCCGCTTGCGCGAACGCGGCGAACGTGAACAGCGATGTGACGAGAAGCGCCACGATCGAGAGCAGCGCCTTCTTGGACTTCATGCGGACCTTCTCCGGTGGGCTATCGTTTGGACGTCGGCCCCAGCACGAGCGTGGGGAACGCCTGCGATTCCGAGCGGTTGGCCGCCTGCTTCCGCAGACGCTTCAGCACGCGTCGTCCCGGCCGCCGAGGGCACGACCGAGCGGCGGTGCCATAGCAGGCGGCGCCGGTCTTGTAAACCAGGGCGGCAGCGCTCGGCTCGGGCACTTCGGTTGCACGACGAGCCCGGTAACGGAGGCTCAGTCATGAAGCACATCGGTCTTCTGTCCGCGCTCGGCGTCGCCGGCGCCATCTTGTCGCTCAGCCATGCCGCCCTCGCGGCCGATACGACCGTCGTGCAGGCACCCCCGCCTGCGCCGCCGCCTCAGCCCGTGGTCGCCGCCCAGCCGACGGAGCAAGTGCCGAGCTACACGGGCCCGAACGTACGGCTCATCACGACCGGCCTCGTGACCTTCGGCCTCGCCTACGTACCGGCCCTCGTCGTCGCCGGCGAGAGCACCCAGAGCGCCGATCGCAACCTCTACATTCCGGTCGCCGGCCCGTGGATCGACATCGCGAACCGCCCGACTTGCGGAACCCCGGGCGGCCCCGACTGCACCACCGAGACGACCGACAAGGTGCTCATCGGCGTGAGCGGCGTCTTCCAGGGCGTCGGCGCGGTCATGACGGTCCTCGGCCTGCTCACCCCCGAGCACCACGAGATCGTGACGACCACGGCGAAGGCCGAAGCGCCGAAGCCGACCATCCACATCTCGCCGGCGTCCGTGGGCAGCGGCTACGGGCTGGGCGCGGTCGGCACCTGGTGAGCGGTAACGCGCTACCCTCCAGGGCGTGAGCCCCCCCGCGGATCTCGACGCCCTTTACCTGGAGCACGTGGTGGAGGTCGAGCGGCGCTTCGCGCGCGTGCTCGACGAGCAAGGATGGGACGCGGTGGTCCTCGAGTCGGGATCGCTCGTCAAGCGAAGCCGGTTCGACGATCAGTACTGGCCGCTGCGTCCCTGCCCTCACTTCCAGCACTGGCTTCCCCTCGCGGAGCCCGAATGCGCGCTGGTCGTGCGTCCGGGTCGCAAGACGACGCTGCTGCGGCCGGCGGAGACCAACTTCTGGGAGAAGCCTGCGCCCCCGACGACGCGCGCCTTCGAGCAGGCGTTCGACGTGGTGCGCGTGCACAACGGGAGCGCCACCGAGGCGCGCGCCTACGCCGGGGGCGGGCGCGTCGCGTGGGTCGGCGAGCAGCGCGAGAGCCCGGCGGAGCTGGTGAAGGCGCTCGACGCGCTGCGCACCACCAAGACGCGCTACGAGGTCGCGTGCATCAGCGAGGCGAACCGCATCGCGCGCGCGGGACACGAGGCGCTGCGCGACGCGTTCCGCGCGGGCGACGCGTCGGAGCTCGACCTGCACCTGCTCTTCCTGAAGGCGACGCGGCAGGACGACTGGGAGACGCCGTACAAGAACATCGTGGCGCTCGGGGAGAACGCGGCGACGTTGCACCACGTGGCGTACGGGCGCGAGGCGCGCGGGCGCGCGGCGGAGTCGCTGCTCGTGGACGCGGCGGCGACGTGCCGCGGCTACTGCGGCGACGTGACGCGCACGTGGGTCAAGGGCACGGGCGCCGCGGCCGACGCGTTCGGGCGGCTCGTGGCGGCGATGGACGCGATGCAGCAGCGTCTCTGCGCGGCGGTGCGCGTCGGCATGCCCTACGAGCAGCTGCACGACGAGTCGCACCGGCAGGTGGGCGAGATCCTGCGCGAGCTCGGCGTGGTCAAGGGCACGGCCGAGGAAGCGGTGACGACCGGCGTGACGCGCGCGTTCTACCCGCACGGCCTCGGGCACTCGCTCGGGCTGCAGACGCACGACGTGGGCTGCGGGCTGCGCGCGCCGCGCGCGGACAACCCGTTCCTGCGCAACACGACCGACGTCGCATCGGGCCAGGTGTTCACGATCGAGCCGGGCATCTACTTCATCGAGTCGCTGCTCGCGCCGCTCCGGGCCAAGCCCGAGGGCAAGATCGTCGACTGGAAGACGGTCGACGCGCTCGCGCCGCTCGGCGGCGTGCGCATCGAGGACGACGTGCTCGTTCGCGACGGCGACGTGCGCAACCTCACGCGCGAGCATCTCGGCTTCTAGCGGCAGCAGAGCGTCTGCGGGTTGTTCGCCTGGAAGGAGGCGCTCGTGCCCGAGGCGGCGCACTGCGCCTGCACCTGCGCCTGGTACCAGTAGGCGCCGGCCATCCCGCCTTGCGCGCTCGCGCACTTCCCGTTGGCGGGGATGCTCGTGAGCAGGTTCTTGCACTGCCCGTCGCTGTAGATGGTGAGGGCGGGGTTCGCGCAGGTGCCGCTCACGTTGCACGACGAGCACGCCGCGCAGACGAGCAACTCGCTGTCGGCGATGACCGAGCGATTCGAGAAGGGCGACCCGGCCGGGCACGGCACGTCGCCGGGCGCGATGACGCACGCGGCGAAGCCGGCAGGCGCGGAGCCGCCGCACACAGAGGGCATGCTCGCATCGGGCACCGAGCAGGTCTTCACGTTGCTCTGCTGCACCTTGGTGGTGTCGCCCGCCGCCTGCCCCGCGCACGTGCCGCCGCTGAAGGGAATGGGCTGCACCTCTTGCGCGGTGGCCAGCATGACGCTCGAGAAGAAGGGCGTGCAGCTGCCGTTCGCGTACATCGGCGACGCGCTCGGGCACATCGGCGCCATCGTGCCGTAGTTCCACGCGAGGTTGCCCACGGTGCAGTTCGGCTGCTGCATCATCTTGCACGAGCAGGTGCACGCGCCCGTCTGCGCCTGCGGATTCGTCACGCCGTGGTACGCGTCCGCGTATCCCGCGGGACACGGCGCGCTGGCGCCCACCTCGCCGATCACGAGCGTCCACCCGCTGACGCAATCGGGCACCGATCCGCCCTCGAGCGCGCCGCCGCTGCCGCCGCCGCTCCCGCCGCCGCTGCCTCCCCCGCTGCCGCTCGCGCCGCCGCTGCCGCTGCCGCTCGCGCTGCCGCCACTGCTCCCGCTCCCGTCCACCGCGACCCCGCTGCTACCGCCGCTCCCGCTGCTCGACGATGCACCCCCGTCCACGTCCGGCGGCCCGAGCCCGCTCGTGTCGAGCCCGCATGCCACCGTCCACGCCGCCCCCGCCAGCGAAACCAGGGCCCAGCGCCGCATCCGTAAGAGGATGATCACTCGACCGGGCCCCGACCGCAATGGAGCTACCCTCGCCCACCATGCCCTCCAAGAGAGTCGCCGTCTTCTGGCCGGGCGATGCCCGCGCGAAGCCCAACGAGCTGGCGCTGCCGAGCGTCGAGGAAGCGACGGTGCAGCTCGAGCGTGCCCTGAAGCACCTGGGCCGCACGCCGTACCGCGTGCCCGGATTCCTCTCGAAGCCGCACGAGGCCATCGAGAAGCTCGGCCCGGTGACCGACCCCATGGTGGGCGTGTGCGTGCACTGGCTCTACGGCCCGCACACCACCGACGGTGTCGTGGGCAAGGACAACCCGCTGCTGCTCGCGAGCAACTTCAGCGGCCGCTGGCCGGGGCTCGTGGGGCTCCTCAACACGGGGGCCTGCCTCGAGTCGCTCGGCCGCGCCCACTCGCGCGCGTGGACCGACGCGCCCGACTGGTCGGCCGACCCCGTCTTCATGGAC
>DASVWO010000257.1:0-15377 GCA_036393165.1 Polyangiaceae bacterium
GGGTGGTCGACAGGGTGGCGCCCGGCGGCGGCGAGAGCCAGGAGGAGCTCTCGCTCCGCATGCACGCCGCGGTGGGGCGCGCGGCCATCCACGTGGCGACGGAGGAGGTGCCGGCGCTCGTCGTCACCCATGGAGGAGCCATGCGCTCGCTGCTCGTCGCGGCGCTGGGTGAGGTCCCGCCGCCCATCGCCAACGGCGCCATCTGGCGCATCACGTGGGACGAGAAGCCGATCGACGCGAGGCCGCTGTGAGCAAGACGGAGCACCTGGACGTCCTGGTCATCGGCGCCGGCATCTCGGGCATCAGCGCGGGGTACCACCTGCAGCGGTTCTGCCCGGGGAAGACCTTCGCGATCCTCGAGGGTCGCGAGCGCCTCGGCGGCACGTGGGACCTGTTCCGGTACCCGGGCATCCGATCGGACTCGGACATGTACACGCTCGGGTACTCGTTCCGGCCGTGGAAGCAGCCGAAGGCGATCGCCGACGGCCCGTCGATCCTCGCCTACGTCCGCGAGACGGCGGAGGCGTACGGCATCGACCGCAAGATCCGATACAACATGCGCGTCGAGCGTGCGCGCTGGTCGAGCCGCGACGCGCGCTGGACCCTCGAAGTGCGTAACGGGGCGACCGGCGAGAGGGTGACGCTCACGTGCGGGTTCCTCTTCGCGTGCGTCGGCTACTACGACTACGCGGAGGGCTACACGCCGGACTTCCCGGGGCGCGAGCGGTTCGGCGGCCGCGTCGTGCACCCGCAGAAGTGGACGGAGGACGTCGCCTACGAGGGCAAGCGCGTCGTCGTCATCGGCAGCGGCGCGACGGCGGTCACCCTGGTCCCGGAGCTCGCGCGGCGCGCGGCGCACGTCACGATGCTGCAGCGGTCACCCACGTACATCGTGTCGCTCCCGGCGCAGGATCCGGTCGCCGACTGGCTGCGGGACCATCTGCCCGAGCGCACGGCGTACGCGGCGACGCGCTGGAAGAACGTGACCCTGCAGATGGCCATGTACGCCTACTCGCGACGCTACCCGGAGAAGGCGAAGCGCTACCTCCTCGAGCGCGCGCGGCGCGCCCTCCGAGGCCGCGTCGACGTCGAGACGCACTTCAACCCCACGTACGCGCCTTGGGACCAGCGCATGTGCCTCGTTCCCGACGGGGACCTCTTCATCGCGCTCCGCGAGGGGCGCGCGTCGGTCGTCACGGATCACATCGAGACGTTCACCGAGAAGGGCATCCGCCTGCGCTCGGGGCAGGAGCTCGAGGCCGACCTGATCGTCACGGCGACGGGGCTCAAGATGCGCTTCATGGGCGGCATCGACGTCGAGGTGGACGGCCGTGGCATCCAGCCGAACGAGACGATGGTCTACAAGGGCGCGATGCTCAGCGATGTGCCGAACCTCGCGTTCGCCGTCGGCTACACGAACGCGTCGTGGACGCTCAAGTGCGACCTGACGAGCGAGTACGTCTGCCGGCTGCTGGGACACATGGATGCCCACGGGTACGTCCGGTGCCGCCCGCGGCGCAACGACCCGTCGCTGACCGAGACGCCCCTGTTCGCCTTCAGCTCCGGGTACATCCAGCGCGCGACTCCGATGTTGCCGAAGCAGGGGTCCGCCGCGCCCTGGCGCCTCTACCAGAACTACGCGATGGACCGCATGATGCTGCGGCGCGGGCGCGTCGACGATCAGGCGATGGAGTTCGCCAGGCCCTGACTAGCGTGACGTGCGGTACGGCTCGTCCTCGAGGAAGAAGTCGTGCTCGGCGAGCGCCTCCGCGAGCCACTCGCGCATCGCGGGGAGCGCCGAGATGGTGTCCACGTACTGCTTCGCGACGGGCGGCAGCGGCGTCCCGTAGGTGACGAAGCGCCGCGTGACCGGAGCGAAGAACGCGTCCGCCACCGAGAAGCGCCCGAAGAGGAAGGGCCCCTTGGCCTGATGGGCGTCGCGGCAGGTGCGCCAGATGTCGAGGACACGCGCGACGTCGGCCTGGACGTCGCGCTGGAAGACCGCGCCCCGGAGCGACAGCTCGCAGTTCATCCCCATGTGGTGGCGCATGGCGGCGAACCCGGAGTGCATCTCGGCGCAGATGGATCGCGCCCGCGCGCGCGCCGCCGTCTCCTCGGGCCACAGGTGCGCCTCGGGATGCTTCTCGGCGACGTACTCGGCGATCGCGAGGCTGTCCCACACGACGAGGTCGCCGTCGACGAGCACCGGCACCTGGCCGACGGGCGAGTAGCGCCGGACGCGCGCCTTGAACTCGGGGTCGTTGAAGCTGAGCTTCTCCTCCTCGAACGGGATGCCGGCGTGCTTCAGGAGCAGCCACGGGCGGAGCGACCAGCTCGAGTAGTTCTTGTTCGCGATGACGAGCTTCATGCGGACCTCACTCGTACATCACGTACTCGGGCTGCGGCGTCAGCTCCAGGACTTCCTTGGGGCTCATGAGCCTCCCGCCGTTGTGCGTGTCCTCGTCGAAGAACAGCTTGAACCCGGGGTGGATCCACGGCGCCTTGGTGTGCATCAGCGCGTTGTACGTGTTGATCTTCATCCCCTTGGGCCCCAGCCCGTCGACGCTCTCGACGACGACCACGCCCGGCGCCTGCTTGATGTCCTCCTCGTGCTTCACGACGTAGGCGTTGACCCGGTGGAAGACGAGCACCTTCTCCGGCAGGTCGTCCTGCTTCACGATGTCCGCCATGTACTGGATGACCGAGCTGATCGTGTCTCCCGTCGCCTGTCCGTAGAAGACGCCGGGTGTGTGCTTGGCGTCGATCATGGCCCACTCGGGGTCGAGCGCGATGCCGACGTCGGGCTCGTGCAGGTACTTGTCGAAGCGCTTCACCTCGGTGAGGAAGTCGGACGCGCCGGGCTGGATGTTGAGCAGCAGGATCCCGTTGTTCTCGCGAGCGACGCGCAGGTACTCGTCGACGACCTTGTCGAAGACGCGCACGCGCCACTTGCCGTCCGGGCCGGCGTAGCCCTGCACGACCACGGCGATGAGCTCGAAGACGGGCAGGAGCTTCCGGCTGCCCGCGTACTGGGCTCCGAAGGTGAGGAGCTTCTTCGCCTTCACCTCCGGCTTGGTCCACAGCTCTCCCAGTGCCGGCGCGCCGGGCGTGCCGCAGAAGCCGACGAGCACGTGGTCGGGGAAGATGGTGCGGCCGCCGCCGGGCAGCTCCTTCCCCGCCGGAGCCTCCGTCGGAGCCGCGGACGGCGCCGACGTGCTCTCTGCGGCCGGCGCGGACGTCGACGCCGACGGAGCCGCACCCGCGGACGCGATCGGCGTCTGGCTCGCGTGCGGGGGCGCGCACGCCATCCACGCGCCCGCCAGGGGCACCGCGAGCCCGAGCCAGCGCGCCGTGCTCACGCGCAGTCCGCGAAGACCTGGGAGAAGAGCTGCTCGCCGAGGCGCTCGTGGCCCTCGGCTCCGAAGTGCAGCCCATCGTTGAACGGCGCCGTGAAGCGTGAGCAGAGGACGTCGGGATCGCCGCAAGAGAGCAGCGGGTAAGCGTCCACCGCGGCGTCGACCGTCCCCGCCTGCGGCTGCGCGAGGATCCAGCGGTTCACTTCCATGGTCGAGGCCAGGCGCGTCGCGTTGAAGTAGCGCTTGAACCCGCCCCAGGGCGTGACGGTGATGGCCACGACGCGCGCCCCGTGCTGATGGGCCGTCTCGTACATGGACGTGAGGTCCCGCTCGATGAGCGCCGGCGTCCGCCCGGCCGTGAGGTCGCTGTAGAGGTCGTTCACGCCGCCGAAGACGATGACGTGCGTGTAATGGGGCTTGCCCGGGCCGAAGATGTCCTCGGCGAACCGGTGCCGCATCTGGTTCACCATCTGCCCGCCCTTGCCGTAGCTGTCGAACTGGCTCTTCGGGCAGCGCTTCCGGAGCACGTCGAGGTACTTCCCGCCGCCGACGCGCGGGTCCGTGAGCGAGTCGCCCATCGCCGCGACGATCACGGGCGCCTTGGCGGCCGCGGGAGCGCTCGACGTGGCGTCGGCCCGCGCGTCGCGCGAGCCCCAGGGCGCGCCGCACGCGAGGAGCGCACCGCAGAGCACCGAAGCCGCGATGGGCGCGCGCACGGTGCGAGGATAGCACTTCTCAGAACGTGCCGAAGGCGGCGAGCCCTCCGCCCCCGCGATAGCTCGCGGGTACGACGTGCAGCGTGGCGCGCGTGCGCGTCGCCGGTGCGCTCTCCGCTCTCGTCCGCGTGTTGATCGCGATCATGATGAGCGCGAACCCCGCCGTTTGCGCGATCCCGTCGGCGACGAGGGGCAGGGTGTCGCCCATGCTGCTGCCCCGGCAGCCCGGCGCCGAGCACACGGCGCGATTGATGATGGCTCCAAACGGACCCACGACCGGGAGGTACAGCAGGCGGTCGGTCGGACGTTCGCTCTCGGCCGCCGCCCACACCGACGCGGCGTAAGGCAGCCCGAGGAGGAGGCCGCCCGTGAGGCCGAGCATCAGCTCCCCCTGGCGGGTGTGCTCCACCGTCGGAGGCGCCACGGTGCGCGCCTCGTATTGCTGAGCCGTCGCGGTCGAGGCGAGAGCGACGATCGCGCTGGTGACTGCGGCGAAGAGAGGAGCCTGGAGCGATGCGCGGTTCGGCACGAGGGCGGTCTTTGCACGGCCAATACCCGAGGGAAGCCGGCGTCCTGCAGAGATGTGCGCCTGCCTCTAGTAGCCAGGGTCCTCGACGTTGCCGGCCGGCAGCACGTTCGCGGAGGCTCGTGCGCGCGACGTGTCCAGGTCCACGCTGCCGCCGTTCGCGGCTGCCCGCAGGCGCACCACCGTGTGCTCGCTCTCGTCGAGGATCTCGAGCACCCCGCCGGACGCGCCCTCGCGGATGCGTACGAGGGCGTTCCCGGCAGGCCCGCGGAAGACCACGCCGCCGCGCGGGACGGGGACGAGGACGACGCCGGTGTCGGCGCGCGCCTCCGGCAGCAGCCGCGAGGCGAATCCCCCGGCCAGGCCGGCGAGGAGCGCACAGGTCACCACCAGCGCAGGGCGCATCCACCCACCCTGAGCAAGCGTCGTGCTCGCAGAGACCGGCGCACGCTACGCAGATTCGGCGGCCGGCGTGGACGCCTCTTCACGCCCGGACTGTGGACCGCAGCGCCGGGGGCTCAGACCGCGGGGCTGCGTCGCCGCAGGTCCTCGAGCGACCGCGCCTGCATGGGCTTCCAGCGCTTGCCGTCGCGGTCGACGAGCTCGCCCGAGCGCGTGTCGATCGCGAGGTTCGCCTCCACCGGGTAATAGCGGTTGTGGCGCGACACGAGATCGTTGAGCCGCTCGAGGAGCCACGCTGCCTGACGCTCGTGCTGCCCGGAGGCGAGGAGCCGGACGATCGCCGCCTCGAGGTCCTCGATGACGCGCAGCCTGCGCACGAACGCCGGCGGGCCCGCGACGAGCGCGCGAACCCGCTCCTCGGTCGCGATCGTGAAGTTCCGCTCCGGCGCTGCCGTCTCGCTGCCCATGCGCCGCGACAAGGTAGCACCCCCTTGCACGGTCAGTGGGACAGCCCGCTGGTGTCGCAGCCGAACGCGAGCGTCACCTTGCCGCCCGCGTCGCCGCGCGCGCTCGAGCATGCACCGGAGCACAGCAGCACCGACGTGGGCGTCATCGGGTTGTCGTAGTGCCATCCGCTCGTGTTGGAGCAGTCGCCGCTGTACGTGAGGACGCTCTGGGTCCCCTTGGCGTTCACGAGGATCACGTTGATCGCGTAGGGGTTGATCACCTGGCCGGCCGGCGCCGGCGGTATCGAGAACTGGCACGGCAGCGACGCCGATCGGATCGTGTTGAGGGCGGCCTGGAAGGTCTGGCCGGTCTGGGTCGGATCGTTGACCGGCACCATGACCGCCTGTCCCGTTCCACCCGCCGCTGCGATCGCGTCGAGGTTCTGCAGGTCGGGCCCGACGCCGATGACGTACGTCGGAATCGACGGCTTGCCGGCGAAGGCCGCCTGGGCCACCGCGGCGACGTGGGGAATGTCGTTGTTCGTGCACCCCTCCTCGAACTGACCGTTGATGCCGAATCCCGGATCGCCGTCGGTCGCGAGGACGACCACCGTCTTGTCGAGCGTGTGCGCGGCCGCCACTTGCTGCGCGTAGGCCACCGCGCCCTGGAGGGCCGGCAGCGTCGGCGTACCGCCGGCGGGCTGCGTGGCCTGGATCGCGCTCACGAGCGGCATCGGGTTGCTCGTCGAGGTGAGGGCGACGAGCGGCGTCGCGTACGCGTAGCTGCACACGGACGCGAGATCCGTCCCCTGCGGGAAGAACTGCAGCGATGCCGAGATGCCGGCGGAATTCGGATCCATGAAGAACGACTCGAGCGCCGCCGTCACCGGTGTCCACTTGAGCGTGGGACTGAATCCCTCGTTGGGGTCGCCCATGCTCCCCGAGCGGTCCAGCATCACGACGAGGTCCGCGTTGGCGAGGTTCGCCTGCGCAACGGAGGAGACGCACGGCGAGTTCGTCCCGCCCGGGCCGATGCCGAAGGCGCCTCCGTCGTACGACGCGCCGCTGCTGGAGCCCGAGAAGCTGCCGGGCGCCGAGCCGTGCGGGAACGAGCTTCCGTCCGTCCCCGAGCAAGCCACCATCGCCCCGAGCAGCCCCGCACACGAAAGACCCGCACCGATGGATCGAATACGCATGGCAACCTCCCTCACGGCTGGAGCTGCACCCAGGAGGGCAGCGTGGATTGCGAGGCGGGGTGCCCCGGGTTCGGCGGATGGAGCTGGATGTTGCCGCCCGCGAGCGAGCCGGCCTCCTCGTAGACGACGTTGCCCGCCTGACCGTTCGCGTACGCGCGAATGGTGATCTGGTAGGTGTCCAGTCGTCCGGGCTCGCCGTGATCCTCGGCGACCACGTCGAACCAGTACCCGTCCGCCCACGCGGCGTTCACGAAGTAGCGGGCCGGGCCGCCGAAGTAGACCTGGTTGTCGTCGAAGTCGTGCTTCGGTCCGTTGGGATGGCCGGGCCCTGGACCGGGGACGACGCGGCAGAACAGGTAGTTCACCGTGCCGTGCATGTTGTCGCCCGTGGCGTGGTCGATGTTCTCCCATTCGCCGCGCACCGAACCGTCGCGCATCGGCATCCCGTTGCCGCCGAAGGTGTCCTTCGAAGCGTTCTCGAGGATGAAACCGCCGCCCGTGACCCAGCAGCCGCCCTCGGAGGGCGGGGTGCAGTCGGTCGTCGTGCCGTCAGGCACGCACGCCCCGCACGGCGCGGGGTGCGAGCCGGGCTGGCACACCGGCGGCTGCGAGCAGATCACCTCCGGGGGATTGGGGACGCACGTCCAGGGAGGCCCGTTCGAGCCGCCGTCGTCGCCGCCTCCGCTCGAGCTCTCACCGCCCGAGCCTCCGCTCGAGCCATAGCCCCCGGAGCTGCCGCTGGAGCCGCCCCCACCCGAGCTCCCGCTCGACACCCCTCCGCTGGAGTTGCTGCCGCCGCTGGAGTTGCCGCCGCCGGAGGATGCGTTGCCCGAGCTGCTGCCCTGGCCCGGGTTGCAGTGGGGGCCCGTGCAAGCGCCGCTGCTGCTGCTGGTGCTTCCGCCCGAGCTCCCGCTGCTCCCGCCACTGCCGCTGCTCCCGGAGATGCCGCTGCTGCTTCCGCCGCTGCTGCTGCTGCTGCACACGCCGCCGCTGCTGCCGCTCCCACCCCCGCTCCCACTGCTGCCACTGCTGCCGCCGCTTCCGCCGCCGCTGCCACCGCCGCTACCGCTGCCCGAGCCGTCGGGGCCGAAGTCCGTCGTGCCGCCTCCGTCGTCGCCGGTCCCCGTCGACCCGTCGGGGCTGTAGTCGGTGGTCCCTCCGTCGCTGCCCGCGCCGCCGGGTGGGCAGTCGGGGTTGTAGTCGCCGCCGTTGTTGCAGCCGTAGGTCCCCGCATCGGGCAGGAGCTGCAGGTCCGACGTCGTGCACTCCACGCGGTCCCCGTAGGGGACGTCCGTGCTCCCGCAAGCCCAGTTGGGCCCCGGGGGCTGTTGCTTCGAGCACGCCGTGAGCACGCCGACCGCGCCGACGAGCGCCAACCCCAACGAGCTTCGCATCCGCATGATCGCCTCCGCCTTCCTCTCGCTCTCGCGATCGGGCAATTGCAGCGGTGATGCCGAGCGCAATTAATCGCTGCGCGCGTCTCGATGGCGGATCGCTACGCGCGAGTGACCACCCCGATCCTCTGGATCCCAAGGGGTTTGCTCGCGCTCTGGTAAGTCGATTTGCCTGGTTAAGGCGGGTCCATGCGATGAGACCATTCGTCCTCACTCCATCGTCAGTGGGACGGCAGCTTTCCGCCTGAGGTGCCGAAACGCCGTCCGCAGGTCCGGGCTACCCGCGCGGCCGCGCACCTGCTAAGCGCGTTCGCTCGGAATGCCCCGCCGGACCGACCTCCAGCGCATCTTGCTCGTCGGCGCGGGTCCCATCGTCATCGGGCAGGCCTGCGAGTTCGACTATTCGGGCACACAGGGGGCGAAGGCCCTGCGTGAGGAAGGGTACGACGTCGTCCTCGTCAACTCGAACCCGGCGACGATCATGACCGACCCCGAGCTGGCGGCTCGCACCTACGTCGAGCCGCTCGAGTGGCGCACGGTCGCGGCGATCATCGAGCGCGAGCGGCCGCAGGCGCTCCTGCCGACCCTCGGCGGGCAGACGGGGCTCAACCTGGCGATGAAGCTGCGCGCCGAGGGGGTGCTCGAGAAGTACGGGGTCGAGATGCTCGGCGCGCGGGCCGAGTCGATCGACAAGGCCGAGGACCGGGCGCTCTTCAAGGCCGCGATGGAGAAGATCGGCCTCTCCTGCCCGCGGGCGGGTGTGGCGCACTCCGTCGAGGAGGCGTGGGCCGTGGTGCGCGAGACGGGGTTCCCGGCCATCCTGCGCCCGAGCTTCACGCTGGGCGGCTCGGGGGGCGGCATCGCGTACACAAAGGAAGAGCTCGAGCCGAAGGTCGCGTGGGCGCTCGCTCAGTCGCCGACGCGCGAGGTGCTCATCGAGGAGAGCGTGCTCGGCTGGAAGGAGTTCGAGCTCGAGGTCATGCGTGACCGGGCGGACAACTTCATCGTCGTCTGCTCGATCGAGAACGTGGACCCCATGGGGGTGCACACGGGCGACTCCATCACGGTCGCGCCCGCGATGACGCTGACCGATCGCGAGTACCAGCGGCTGCGCGATGCGGCGCGAGCGGTGATGACCGAGATCGGCGTCGAGACGGGCGGCGCCAACGTGCAGTTCTCGGTGGACCCGAAGTCGGGCCGGTTCCACGTCATCGAGATGAACCCGCGCGTCTCGCGCTCGTCCGCGCTGGCGAGCAAGGCGACGGGGTACCCCATCGCGAAGATCGCCGCGAAGCTGGCCGTCGGGTACACGCTCGACGAGCTGCGGAACGACATCACGCGCACCAGCGCGGCCTTCGAGCCGGTCATCGACTACGTCGTCGTGAAGTGGCCGCGCTTCGCCTTCGAGAAGTTCCCCGGGGCCGACACGACGCTGGGCACGCAGATGAAGAGCGTCGGCGAGGTGATGAGCATCGGACGCACCTTCTGCGAGGCTCTGCAGAAGGCCGCGCGGTCGCTCGAGACGGGGAAGGACGGCCTCGCGTCCCTCCTGGGCAAGGCCGACTACAGGGTGCTCGCGAAGCCGAAGCGGCAGCGGGACCTCTCGATGGAGGCTCCCGAGCTGGAGATCCCCGGGACGCTTCCGCCGGCGACGCCGGAGGAGACGCGCGCCGCGCTCGAGAAGCTCGTCGCGACGCCGACGGCCGACCGCCTCTTCTACCTCGCGGATGCGATGCGCGTCGGATTCGACGACGCCGAGCTCCACGAGCGGACGGCGATCGATCCCTGGTTCCTCGCGAACATCCGGCGCATCGTCGCGGCCGAGGAGCAGATGCGCCGCGGGGAGATCGGGCCGAACCAGGTCCGGGCGTACAAGCGGCTCGGCTTCAGCGACCGCCAGATTGCGTCGATCACCGGCGGCTCCGAGGACGAGGTGCGCGCGGCGCGGCTGGCCCAGGCAACGCGCGCCGTGTACGCGCGCGTCGACACGTGCGCGGCCGAGTTCGTCGCGCACACGCCGTACCTCTACTCGACCTACGAGACCGAGAGCGAGGCGCACCCCGAGGGCAAGAAGCGCAAGGTGGTCATCCTGGGAGGGGGGCCGAACCGCATCGGGCAGGGGATCGAGTTCGACTACTGCTGCGTGCACGCCGTCATGGCGCTGCGCGAGCTGGGGTTCGAGACCGTCATGGTCAACTGCAACCCCGAGACGGTGTCGACCGACTACGACACGTCGGACCGCCTGTACTTCGAGCCGCTGACGCTCGAGGACGTGCTCAACGTCGTCGACGAGGAAAAGCCCGAGGGCGTCATCGTGCAGCTCGGCGGGCAGACGCCGCTCAAGCTCGCGGTGCCGCTCGAGAGGCGAGGCGTGAAGCTGCTCGGGACGACGGCGGACGCGATCGACCGCGCCGAGGACCGCGGGCGCTTCGACCAGCTGCTCGCGAAGCTGGCTCTCAAGCGGCCGCGCAGCGGCGTGGCCCGCACGCTGGCGGAGGCGCAGGCGGTCGCCGAGGAGATCGGGTTCCCGGTGCTCGTCCGGCCGAGCTACGTGCTCGGGGGGCGCGCGATGATGATCGCGTACTCGAGCGAGGAGCTCTCGGCGTTCGTGGGCGCGGCGTTCGAGGTCGCGCGCGAGTCCGGCGCGCCGACGATCCTGGTGGACGAGTTCCTCAAGGACGCGATCGAGGTGGACGTCGACTGCGTCTCCGACGGGCGGCGGTGTGTCATCGGCGGCGTCATGCAGCACATCGAGGAGGCCGGCGTGCACTCCGGCGACAGCTCCAGCGTGCTGCCGCCGCACTCGCTCTCGACCGAGATCGTGCTCAGCATCGAGGAGCAGGCGCGCATGCTCGCCCTGGAGCTCGGTGTGGTGGGTCTGATGAACGTGCAGTTCGCGGTCAAGGGTGGCGAGGTCTACATCCTCGAGGTCAACCCGCGCGCGAGCCGCACGGTGCCGTTCGTGTCGAAGGCCACGGGGCGGCCGCTCGCGAAGATCGCGGCGGCGCTCATGGTCGGCAAGACGCTCGAGGAGCTGGGCGTGGACGACGCGCCGGTGCCGCGCCACACCGCGGTGAAGGAGAGCGTCTTCCCCTTCGCCAAGTTCCCGGGCGCCGACACGATCCTGGGCCCCGAGATGCGCTCCACCGGCGAGGTCATGGGCGTCGCTGCGACGTTCGCGCGCGCGTTCGGCAAGGCGCTCCTCGCGAGCGGCATCGAGCTCGCGGTCCCCGAGAAGGGGAGCGTGCGGCGGCGCGTCTTCATCAGCGTGAAGGACGAGGACAAGCCGGCGGCGATCCACATCGCGCGGCGCGTGCGCGCGCTCGGGTTCGACGTCCTCGCGACGAGCGGGACCGCGGCGGCGCTCGGACGCGCGCGCATCCCGGCCGAGGTGGTCAAGAAGGTCAACGAGGGGTCGCCGCACGTGATCGACGCGATCCGCAGCGGCACGATCGCCATCGTGGTCAACACGACCATCGGCGCGCGCGAGGTGCGCGACAGCTACTCCCTGCGACGGCAGACGCTGCTCGCGAACATCCCGTACTTCACGACGATCGCGGCCGCGCTGGCCGCCTGCGATGCGCTCGAGGTGGCTCAGGAGGAGAACGACGCGCCGCGCGTGCGCTCCCTTCAGGAGTGGTCCGGCGGTTGATGCGCTAGACTTCCCGGGCGCATGAGGCGTCCGCAGTATCCGCTCGAGCCGCTGGCCGACGTACGCGAGCGCCAGGTCGACGACGCCGTGCGGGGGCTGGCCACCGCCGTGTCCCAGCGCGAGGCGGCCGCGCGCCGCACCGTCGCGCTGGAGCAGGCTGCCGCGAGTCACGCGGACGCGGTGGAGGGCGTGAAGCAGGCGGAACGCGATGCGCTCGGCCGCGGGGAGCTCACGGCTGCCGATCTCGCGCATGCGCACGCCTGGGAGCTGCGGATGCAAGCGGAGCGCGCGGCCCTCGTCGCGGAGCAGGAGCGGGCGCGTGCCGCGGAGACCGCCGCGGGCGTGGCCGAGGACCGATCGCGGGAGGAGCTGGCGTGGCGCCGCGGGGATGCCGACGTGGTCGCCAAGGACCGTGCGCGCTGGGAGGCGGGCCAGAGGAAGCGGGCCGACGCGAAGGAAGAGGAGGCCATGGCGGAGGCGTTTCGGCTCAAGCGATGAGAGCCCGGCTCGCCGTCGCAGCGCTGGCCCTCGTGTCCTCCTGCCGGGGGGGCAGCGCACCCGAGTCTCGGCCCGCCGCGGGGCCGGCGTCGGCGGCGGTCCCGTACGCGCGAGCCGCTGGCGCGGACGGCGGGAGCGACGATGCGTCGATGCTCCTGGAGCAAGGCATGCCGAGGCTCGCCGTCGTCCTCGACGACCCGCGGCTCGCCGCCGCCCGAGACCGCGCGCGCGACAAGGACTACACCGCCGCCGCGAGCGCCCTGGACGCCGCGATGGCGACGACACATCTCGACGCGCTCCACGCGTGCGAGTGGGCGTACGTCGCCGGCACGCTCCACGCCCAGGCCGACGAGCACACGGAAGCCGCCGCCGCGTTCGAACGCGCGCGCGGCACGCCCGACGACGCCGGCGCGTCCTGCCCCCTGGCGCCCTACGCGACGCTGCGCGCCGCCGAGGAGCTCGTGCACGCGGGCAGGTTCGACGAGGCGCTGGCCCGCGCGCGCGCCGTCGTGGACGACATCGCGCCCCGCGACGAAGCGAAGCTCGCTCTGGCCGACTCCTTCGTGGGGAAGGGGAACAGGACCGAAGCGGTCCCCATCTGGCGCGAGCTCCTCGCGGCCAGCCCCCACGGGTTGCGCTGGGCCGATTCGTCGATGCAGCTCGCGACGGCGCTCCTCGACGGAGTGGACGGCCCTCCCGATGCGCGCGCCCAGGAAGCGCTCGACCTGGTGACGCGCGTGCTCGTCGAGGCGCCCATGGTGGCCGAGAAGATCGACGTGCTCGGCTTGCGCTCGCGGGCGGCGACGGCGCTCCGGCTGCCGACGAACCCGCCGCCGCTCACGCCCGAGGAGCGAGCGCGCCAGGCGAGGGCGTGGTTCGAGGCGAACCAGCCGAAGCGAGCCGTGGAAACGGCCGAGGCGCTCCTGAAATCGCTGCCGACGCGAGACGCGAAGCACCACGCCGCGGGCTGCCAGGCGGCCATCGTGCGCGCGCAGGCGACGCCGCGGGGCAAGTCGGATGTGGTCGCGGACGCGTGGGATTCGGCCATCGCTCGCTGCGAGGGCGAGGACGAGCTGGTGACCGCGCTCTACTTCGGCGCCAAGGCGAGCAACTCGGCGCGGCGGCGGGACGAGGCGCTCGCGCGCTTCACGCGCGTCGAGAAGCTGTTCCCGCATCACCGCTACGCCGACGACGCTCGGCTCCACGCGGCGCAGATCGTCGCCGACGGCGGCGACGAGGCGCGCGCCATGTCGATGCTCGCGGCGGTCCCGTCCGACTACCCGGACGGGGACATGCAAGGGGAGGCCCTCTTCCGCGTGGCGCTCACCAAGCTCGGGCACCGCGATCTGGACGGCGCGCGCACCACGCTCGATGCCATCCTCGCGTTGCCGCACGACGAGCACACCGCCACCGGCACCGACCGCGCCGCCTACTTCCGCGCGCGCGTCGCGCAGCTCGCGGGCGACGGCGCGGACGCCAAGTCCAGGTACACCGCGTTGGTCTCGGATCACCCGCTCGGGTACTACATGCTGCTCGCTTACGGCCGGCTGCGCGCGATCGACGCGGTCGCAGCCCGGGCGGCGGTCGATGCGGCGGTGGCGCGCGAGGCGGCGGGCCCGTTCGTCACGAGACAGCATCCCGAGCTGCAGTCGCCCGCCTTCGAGCGCTTCCAGAGGCTCCTCGAAGTGGGCGACGTCGACGACGCCCGACGCGAGGCGAACGCCGGCGGGCTCGTGGCCGACGGCGTGGATCCCGAGGTCCTGTGGACGGTCGCCTGGTGCTACGACCACGCCGACGCGCCCGACGCGGGACACGCCTACGCCCGGGCGCGCCTCTCCGACTGGCGCGCGCACTGGCCGGCGGGCCGGTGGCGGCTCGCCTGGGAAGTGGCGTTCCCGCGACCCTGGCAGGACGCCGTGGCCGCCGAGAGCGCCTCCGCCGGGATCCCCGAGCCGCTCACGTGGGCCATCATGCGCGAGGAGTCCGCCTTCAACCCGGACGCCAAGAGCATCGCCAACGCGATTGGCCTCATGCAGCTCCTCGTGAGCACCGCCCGTCTCGTGTCGCGCGGCCCGACTGCGCTGGCGACGCCCATCGACGAGGCGGCGCTCCACAAGCCGGAGCTGTCGATCGCCATCGGCGCGCGGCTGCTCGGGTCGCTCCGCGCGTCGTTCTCGGAGGACAAAGCCCTCGCGATCGCCGCGTACAACGGTGGGGGCGGCGCGGTCCGCCGCTGGCTCACCGAGCGCGGGGCGGACGAGTTCGACCTGTTCGTCGAGCGCATCCCGTACGATGAGACGCGCAACTACCTGAAGCGCGTGCTCGCGAGCGAGGCGGCCTACGCGTACCTCTACGCGCCCGGCGTGCTCGAGGAAGTGCTCGGCCTACCCCGGCGCGCCTCGGGGCAGGAGATGATCGCGTCGCCGTGACGGCGAGAGCACCCCGAGCTCCAGCATCGAGCTCGCGCGCCGCCTCGCCACGATCACGTGATCCAGCAGCGGGGTGCCCACCGCCGACGCCCCTTCCGCGACGGCGTGGGTGAAGGCGACGTCCTCGTCGCTCGGCGCGGGATCGCCGCTCGGATGGTTGTGCACGAGCACGATGGCGCTCGCCGCCTCGCGCAGCGCCGTCCTCAGCACGTCGCGCACGCCGACGTGCAGCCCGTGCACGCCACCCGACGCCACGCGCCGCGCCGCGCGCAGACCGTGGCGACCATCGAGCACGAGCACCCAGAGCTCCTCGTGGTCCAGCGTCGCCAGCCGCGGGCGGGCCCACGCCTCGACGGCCGACCGGTCCGGCAGCTTCGGCGACGCGTCGAGCGACGCCGCGAACACGGCTCTGCGCCCGAGCTCGACGGCCGCCGCGAGGCGCGCGCCCTTGGCGGAGCCCATGCCCGCGTGGTCCGCGAGGCCGCCGATGCCCGCGCGTGCCAGGCCCCCCACGCCGCCGTGCGACTCGAGCAGCTCCGCTGCGAGCACGGAGACGGGCAGCCCCGCGCACCCCGTTCCAAGCACGATGGCCACCAGCTCGGCGTCCCCGAGTGACTCCACACCCGCCTCCACCGCCCGCTCGCGCGGGCCGGTCCACGTCGTCTCCTGCATCGTCATGCCCCCTCCCTCTCCACGCGGCGTGCCGACGCGATTCCCGAGGAAAACGCGCATCCGGCATCGCCGAGGGGGTGTCCCGGACAG
>DASVWO010000258.1:0-2661 GCA_036393165.1 Polyangiaceae bacterium
CGATGGTCGCCATGAGCGCCGTAATGCCCTCGAGCGCGTAGTACTCGCACTGCATCGGCACGAGGACGCGATCGGACGCCGCGAGCGCGTTCACCGTGAGGATCCCGAGCGACGGCGGGCAGTCGACGATCACCCACTCGTAGCTCTGCTCGGCGAGCAGCTCGCGCAGCGCCGCGCGCAGCTTGTACGGCCGGTCCGGATCGTCGACCAGCTCGACCTCGACCGCGACGAGATCCTGCTTGCTCGGCACGAGCGTGAGCGACGAGAGCGCCGTCTGCTGCATGACTTCGTGCAGCGTCGCGCGCCCGATGAGCGCGTCGTAGATGCTCTTCTCGACCGTGCGCGGCGACACGCCGACGCCGCTGCTGGCGTTGCCCTGCGGGTCGAGATCCACGAGCAGCGTGCGCTTCTCGGCGGCCGCGAGAGATGCCGCGAGATTCACGGCAGTGGTGGTCTTGCCGACCCCACCTTTCTGGTTCACGACGGCGATGACGCGCGCCGGCTTGCTCATCGTGCGCACTCTCTATCGCGGTGAGCAGCGCGAGGGAATCGTCGCAGAGTTTTTTGCGCGCTCATGCGCTCGTTGTACGGTGTCGGCAGATGTAGGACAACTCGAATCTCCGATGAGGAGCGAGGGAAGGCAGATGCGCCAACGGTTCGTGCAAGTGCTCAGGAGCGAGGATCAGGACAGCCTGGAGGAGGCCGTCCTGCAGCGCTTCTGGACACGAGCCAAGCCGCTCCCCGCCCGCGTCCCGGAGAACCGACAGGAGGCGAGGGTCGTGAACCTCGCGCAATGGTCGGCGAGTCGTCGTAGCGACAACCACTGACACAACGTTTTCGGGGTGAGGGGCCCCGGGACCAACAACCAGAAGGACGGGGACGTCATGCCTCTGCCCAAGAACTACAGGTCCATCGAGGAGTTCGAGCGTGAGGAGCTGAAGCCGTCGAACAAGATCGGCTTCGACTTCGACGATCTGATGCAAGAGACGATGATGCGCGAGAGCGATCTGCTCTTCGACGATCAGCGCGACGAGTACGCGGAAGAAGAAGACGACGACGATTACTGAGCGCGCGAGGGGATGAGAGAGCGCGGAGCAAACGCCCGCGCTCGTCCGGTCGGTGCTCGCTCGGCGGCGGGGGCCCACCAATGGCGCGTGGAGGCCACGCTTCGCTTCGCTCCGCATGGCCTCCACCCCGCCTGGGTCCCCCCCACCGCCTCGCTCCGCCCGCCCGTCCGAGCGCGGGCTATTGGTGGGTTCTCAGGGCGCGCGTTGCCACGGGGTGGCGTCCGTGAGGGCTTGCGCTCTTGTTCGTAGGGCGGGGGAGAGATCGCGTGAGATGGCGCGGCGCATGGCGTCGGCCAGATCGGTTGTGCTCTGGAAGCGATCGTCGGGGCGTTTTGCGAGGGCGATGGCGAGGACGCGCTCGACGTCGTGAGGGAGCTCGGGGTTGATGTCTCTCGGGCGAACGGGGGGGTCGTAGACGACTGCGTGAAGGATCTGCGGGGCGGCCTGGCCGCCGAAGGGGACGCGACCGGTGGAGGCGCGGTAGGCGACAGCGCCGAGAGCGAAGACGTCGGCGCGGTGATCGCTGGTGCGTCCCATGGCTTGCTCGGGGGACATGTAGCTGGGGGTGCCGATGAGGTGGCCCTCGGTCAGCGTGCCGCTCGACTCGGGCACCTGGGCGATGCCGAAGTCGAGGACGATCCATTCGGGCTGGGCGCCGGGGCGGTCGGCCAGGAAGAGGTTCTGGGGTTTGACGTCGCGATGCACGACGCCCTGGGCGTGCGCCGCGGCGAGTCCGCGGGCCACTTGCGTGACGAGCGACGAGAGGGCGTCGAGCGTCATGCGGACGTCGCTGCGGAGGACCGCCGCCAGGTGGCGTCCGTGCAGGCGCTCCATGGCGATGAAGGGGACGCTGTCCGGAGTGGTTCCCACGCCGAAGATGCGTACGAGGTGCGGGCCCGAGAGTTTGGAGGCGATGGCCATCTCGCGGAAGAAACGGCGTACGACGCGGTCGTCCTGCGTGAAGTGGAGGAGCTTCACGGCGGCCTCGGCGTCTCGCGCGACGTGACGGGCTTCGTACACCTCGCCCATGGCGCCCCGCCCGATGACACCACCGAGCTTCCACCCGTCGAGCACCGTGTCGGTGTAGCGACCGGTCTTTCCCGCCGCCCCGCGCACCACTCGATCGAGCTGCTGCTCTGCTTCGACCATGCGTGCTTCGCGATCACGGGCTTCGCGTGCGGCTCGCGCCGCGCGCTCGATGGCACGCTCGGTGGCCCGTCGGCTGGCCCGTGCTTGCCAGAGCGTCGCGAGCAGCGTGGTCGTGACCACGACGGTGAGACCCACCTGCGTCATGGGCGGCGCTGCAGCCGGCGCGAAGATGCCGGGATCGCTCATCACGCCGAGGATGACGGACGCCGCGAGGGCCACGTAGAGGGCGATGGCGCCTCCCGCGAGCCACAGGATCGAGCGTCTCGCCTGGCCCATCCCGAAGTACGACACGCCGAGGACGAGCACGACCGCCACGGCGGAGAAGACGCCGATGTACACCTCGAAGACGAGGATCGACAGGATGCCGATCACGGCGAGCGCGTAGAGCAGGAAGGGCAGGCGCTGCCGCGCGACGTACGTCGCCCGCCACACGACTCCGCAGATG
>DASVWO010000259.1:0-8333 GCA_036393165.1 Polyangiaceae bacterium
CAAGGAGAAGGGGTGGGTCGCCGAGCCGCCCGACGTGGCCACGTTCGCCAGGGCGGTGGTCAGGGAGCCCAACCTGCTCCGCAGGCCGATTCTCGTCGTCGGCCAGCGCGCCATCGTGGGCTTCGACGAGGCGGCCTACGCGAAGCTCTGAGGCTCACGCGCGCGAGAACCGCCGCTGCAGCTCCCGCAGGTTCGCGGCCGGCCGATAGAGGGGCCGCAGCGCGTCGTCGCAGATCGCGTACTCCGCAGCGCCGTCGTCGGTGACGACCTTCACGGCGAAGAGCCCAGGCCGCAGCGTCGCGGCGGCGCAGACGTGGGCTTGCATCACGAGGTGCGCGAAGCCGAAGGAGCGCTCCGCTCGCGTGAGCTCGAGACGCAGCCGCTGCGAGACGTTCTCGACCCTCGCCTCGGGGTCCCGCTGTCTCACACCGGATGCCCACTTCGGGTACGGAAGGCGAAGCCCGAGGTCCTCCGCGATCGCGTTGAGCCGGCGCTGGCTCGTCGGCGACGGCGCACGCGTGCCCTCGATCCACGCGCGCACCGTCCACGTGCTGACATTGCATTCGACGGCAACGAGGCGGATCCCCCCGAGCGCATCCACGATGCGCTGGAGCCCATCCCCTTTCTTCCCAGGGACCGCTGCCAACGAGACCCGACCTGAACTCTAGGACAGGTCGGACGAGTCCGCGAACACTATCGTGCAGGAGCCCGGTTGGACCGAGGTTCGTCCACGCTGATGGGGCCTGCTCCGTAGTACGCGATGAGAAGGGCGCCGCCGAGCATCGCCAGGTTCTTGAGGAAGTGCGCCACCTGGTCGGCGCGCATCATGGGGTCCGCGACGTTCCAGAAGTCGTGGATCGACGGCGTGACGATCACCAGGAACAGGGCGACGAGCCACGCTCCGACGCGCGCGTAGGCGCCGAGCAGGATGCTCAGGCCTCCGACGAGCGCGACGATTCCGGAGAGGGGGACGAGGAGCTGCGGTGCCGGCACGTGGTGCTGGGCGGCGTACCCGATGGCTCGCGCCGAGAAGTGGCTGAACGACGAGAGGATGAAGATCGCCGAGAAGAGGAGCCTTCCGAGCGGTGCTAGCACGCGGGGGACCCGTCGGATCTCGATGCGAGGATGGGCTCCGGCGCCGGCTGGGCTGTACTGGGTCGTCGTGGCGTCACGTCCAATGCATGGCGCACACCTGAAGCCGGTCCAGCGCTCGGCTCTCACCTCATTCGGCGGGTGCCGGGAGCGCCTCGGGCATGACGTCGGCCGAGGCGGGGGCCGACTCCGCGTCGGCCTTGCGCTCCGCCGAGTGGTCCTTCGCGAGCAGCACGTACACCGAAGGCACGACGAACAGGGTGAAGAAAGTACCGATGCTCATCCCGCCGACGAGCACGACGCCGATCGAGTTTCGTGCGACCGCCCCGGCGCCGGTGACGAGCGTGAGGGGAAAGTGTCCGACCACGGTCGCGACGGTGGTCATCAGGATGGGCCGGAGGCGCGTGGCGGCCGCGGCCTGGACCGCGGCGATCTTGCTCATCCCCGCGAGCTGCTGTTTGTTCGCGAACTCGACGATGAGGATGCCGTTCTTCGACACGAGACCGACGAGCGTGACGAGGCCGACCTGCGAGTAGATGTTCAGGGTCGTCGTCCAGCCCTCGGTGAGCTTGAAGTGCATCCCCGGCGGTCCCGCGAACTTGAGGAACGTGAAGGAGAGCGCTCCGAACATCGCGAGGGGCACCGAGCCTGCGAGGATGACGAACGGGTCGCGGAACGAATTGAACTGCGCCGCGAGCACCAGGAAGATGAGCACGATGGCGAGGCCCATGGCGGGCAGGAACTTGCCCGACTCCTGCCGCAGCTGGCGCGATTCGCCCGTGTAGTCGACGCGGTATCCGGCCGGCAGCACCTTGGCTGCCGCGGCCTCGAGCACCTTGAGGCCCGCGTCGAGCGAGCGCGGGGCGACGCCCGAGATCTTGACCGCATTGAGCTGCTGGAAGCGATTGAGCGTCCGCGGCTCGACGCCTGTCTTGATCGTCGCAACGGCGCTCAGAGGGACGAGTTGACCGCCGGGACCGCCCAGGTAGATGTCCGCGAGCTGCTCGGGTGTGAGTCTCGCTGCGCGCTCGACCTGCGGGATGACCTTGTAGCTGCGGCCGTCGATGTTGAAGCGGTTGACGAAGTTGCCGCTGAGCATCGACGAAAGGTCCGCCCCTACGGACTGCATCGTGAGGCCCATGGACGCGACCTTGTCGCGATCGATCACGAGGTCGCTCTTCTCCTGGTCGATGCGAACGTCGGTGATCGGCGGGAAGGCGAACTGACCGCTCTTGGTCGCTTCCTGCACGAGCTTCTGTGCGAAGGCGACGATCTCCTCGTGCGGCGCCGTCGACGCGATGACGAACTCCACGGGGAAGGTACCGGCGCTCGGCAGTGCCGACGGCAGGAACGCGGGCGCGCGCACGCCGGTGATGCGATTGAGCTTCGGCGTCAGCTCCTCTTGGACGGCGAAGATGTTGCGCTGCCGCTCCTCCCACGGTTTGACCAGCATGCCGCCGAAGCCGCCGGTCGGGAACGTGACCTGGAAGCTCTGCTCGAACTCGGGCGTCGACGCGTACGCCTTCTGGATCGAGTTCACGTACGGCATGAGCTGCTCGACCGTCGCGTTGGCCGGCGCGTCGACTGCGCCGAACATGACGCCCTGGTCCTCGACGGGCGCGAGCTCCTGCGGCGAGAAGAGGTAGAGCGGCACGACCGCGAGAGACAGGGCGATCCACACGCCATAGACGGCGGGACGCGTGCGGAGCGTCGCCTCGAGCATCCGCGCGTAGGTGCGACGCAGCCAGTCGAACGCGCGGTCGATCGCGGAGGTGAGCCACCCGTGGTGAGACGCGCTCAGCATGCGCGACGACATCATCGGCGACAGCGTGAGGGCGACGACGCCCGAGATGAGCACCGCGCCGGCGAGCGTGAAGGCAAACTCGCGGAAGAGCGCGCCGGTCAGGCCGCCCTGGAATCCGATGGGCGCGTACACCGCGGCCAGCGTGATGGTCATCGCGACGATGGGACCGACCAGCTCTCGCGCCCCGGCGAGCGAGGCCTGGAGCGGCGTCTTGCCCTCGCGGATGTGTCGCTCGACGTTCTCGACGACGACGATCGCGTCATCGACCACGAGGCCGACGGAGAGCACGATGGCCAGGAGCGTCAGCAGGTTGAGCGTGAAGCCGAACACTTGCATCAGGAACACGGCGCCGATGAGTGACACCGGGATCGCGACCACCGGCACGAGCACGGTCCGGAAGCTCCCGAGGAAGAGGAAGATGACGACCATGACGATGAAGATCGTCTCGAGCAGCGTGTGGACGACCTCGTCGATCGCGCTGTTGATGTACTTGGTCGAATCGAAGGCCACCGTCGCGCGCATGCCCGACGGCAGCTCCTTCTGGATCTTCTTCACTTCCTCGTTCACGCGGCCGATGACGTCGAGCGAGTTGGCGTTCGGGAGCACCCAGACGCCCATGAAGACGGCCTTCTGGCCCGAGAAGCGAACCTCCTGGTCATAGGTGTCCGCGCCGAGCACCACCTCGGCGACGTCCTGCAGACGAACCAGAGTCCCGTTCTGCTCCTTGACCACCAGCTTGCGGAACTCGTCCACCGACTGCAGGTCGGTGCTCGCCGAGAGATTCACCTGGACGAGCTGACCCTTCGTCTGCCCGACGGCGGCGAGGTAGTTGTTCGCGGCGAGCGCCGCACGGACCTGCGCCGGGCTCACACCGAGCGCCGCCATGCGGTCGGGCTTGAGCCAGGCGCGGATGGCGAACGTGCGTCCGCCGAGGATGTCGGCCTTCTGCACACCGTCGATTGCCGAGAGCCGCGGCTGTACGACGCGAATGAGGTAGTCGGTGACCTGGTTCTCCTCGAGGATGTCCGAGCCGAAGCTCAGGTACATCGCGGCGAGCACCGAGTCCGAAGGCTCGATGTTGATGGCGGGCACCTCGGCTTCGGGCGGCAGGTCGGCGCGAACCTGGTTCACGCGCGCCGTCACGTCGGCGAGCGCGCGCGCGGCGTCGAAGTTGAGCTTGAGTCGGACGTTGACCGTCGAGAGCCCCTGGGTGCTCTGCGACTCCATGTAGTCGATGCCGTCGGCGGCTGCGATCGCGCGCTCGAGTGGCGTCGTAATGAAGCCGCGCACCAGGTCGGCGTCGGCGCCGACGTACGTCGTGCGCACCGTGATCGTCGCGCTCTCGAGCTTGGGGTACTGCCGGACGTTGAGCGTCCGGATCGCCTGGATGCCCGCGATGATGATGACGAGGTTGACGACGATCGCGAGGACCGGCCGCCGCACGAAGATGTCGGTGAGCTTCATGGCGGCGGGGCCTCAGTGGTTCTCGGGGTGAGGCGCCAGGTCGGCCTTGGGCTGCTCCGCCGCCGTGTTGACGAAGATAGGGGCGCCGTTGTGGAGCTTGAAGGCGCCGGCGGTCACGACCTCTTGTCCGGCCGTGACGCCGTTGGTCACCGCCGCGAAGTCGCCGCGCGTCTCGCAGACCTTCACGAACTGCTGGCGAGCGACCTTTGCGGGATGACCGTCGGCCGATGTCACCGGGTTGCCCGCGTCGTCCTTGCGATCGTCGACGACGAAGACCGAGTCGCCGTACGAAGCGTGGACGAGAGCGGAGACCGGCAGGATCGTGACCGCGCGCGTGTCGGGAAGGACGACGGAGATGCGGGCGAACATCCCCGGGAGCAGCTTCTCGTCCCGGTTCGGAAGGCTCGCGCGCAGCTTGATGGAACGGGTCGTCGCGTCGATGGCGGGATCGATCGCGGCCAGCGACCCGTCCACCGGGGCCGTCCCTTCGCCTTCGATGACGACGTGGACGGGCATGCCCAGCGAGAGGCGCCGGAGCTCCTCCTGCGGCAGCGTGAAGTCGACGAACACCGTCTCGGTGGCGGCGAGCTCGGCGATCGAGGTGCCCGGGTTGAGGTACTGCCCCAGGTTGACGAGGCGGATGCCGAGCTTGCCGGAGAATGGCGCGCGCACGATCTTGCGGTCGATCTGTGCGCGGAGCTGGTCGAGGTCCGAGCCGGACGTACGGACCACCGCGTCGTCGCTGTCCTGCTGGGAGCGCGGGATCGCGTCGGCCGCCACGAGCGCCCGGGTGCGCTTGGCGTTGACCTGCGCGAGCTCCTGGCGGGCGAGCACCGACGCGAGCTGCGCGCGCTCGACGTTGCTGTCTAGCTCCACGAGCACCTGACCCTGGCGGACGGTGGCGCCGGACTCGAAGTGAATGGCGGACACGATGCCGGGGGCGTCGTTGCTCACTGTTACGCCCTTGGCAGCGGCGACGCTTCCGACGGCGTCGAGCGTGGACTGCCACGTGTCGTTGCGCACCGCGGTCGTCGCAACCGACTCCGGAGGCGGCCCGGAGGCCTGCATCGCGTGCCCCATCGCGACGAGCGAGGAGATCTGCTTGTACTTCACCGCCCCGAGCCCGCCCAGGATCGCGGCGACTCCGAGCAGGGCAAAGAGGTACCGTCCCAGGGTTCGCATGGCCGTCGCCCGTTCGATGTCCCGGAGGACCCGACCGTTCCGACAGCCGCGTTTCGGGCCGAGTCAGCGAGCGGGTCGCGGCACGTCACGCAGGGCTCGCAGGGCGTCGAGATCGTCGAACGCCCCGACGAACACGCCCGACGCGGCGACGACCGGCGCGCTGCGCTGCCGGTGCCGGGCCATGCGCGACAGCGCCGCCGGGAGCGTCACGTGTTCTTCGATGGCCACCGACAGCGAGCCGTCGTCGGGGCGGATGCTTCCGTTGCGCTCGAAGACGCCCACGATACGAAGATCGTCGTCCACGATGGCCACCGGGGAACCGTAAGGCGCAGGCGTGTGCCCTAGCGGCAGCGCCCCCACGTGCACGGCGGCGGCGAAGCGCGCGAGCACGCTGCCCACGGGCCGCGCGGAGCGTTCCGCCGCGAGCCCCTCGAAACCGCAGCACACCGCGGGGCGACCGTCGGCGTCCGGCCTCGCGTCCAGTCCGACGCACGCGGGGCAAGTCATGCACGTCTCGATGTCGAGCGTCGCATCGTCCTTGGGGCAGAAGACGCGAAGATCTCTGCGGATGCTTCCGTCCGGCTCGAGCACGGCGCGCGTCGAGATGGGGAGGCGCCGTGAAGAAGGCTTGCTGGATGGCATGCACCTAGGATGCGGTCTCCCGCGGCTCCCGCTCGCGCATCCGGACCGATGACCCCTCGCGACACACGAGCCGCGGCGCGCGTCCGACGAGCCCTCGCGGTGGACGCGGGAATGTTCAGGCGACGTCGCGCGACGCCTCATCTACCCTGTCCGCGCTTGGGGTGAGCGCGGCATGGCGGGTGCTCCAGGATGCGGAGAGCCCGGAGGCTCCTCGTGCGATGAAGTGCTCGAGCATCATGAAGACCCACGTCGAGTGCTGCCGGCCGGACGCCTTGGTCGAGGCGGTGGCCGAGCGCATGAAGAAGCGCAACATCGGCTTTTTGCCGGTGTGTGACGAGGACGGCTCGGCCATCGGCACCGTGACCGATCGCGATCTGGCGATTCGCGTCCTCGGCGAACGTCGCGACGCGTCGTTCACGCTGGTGGAAGACGTGATGAGCCGCGACCTGGTGAGCTGTTCGCCCGACGACGAGCTGAGTGTCGCCGAGGAGCTGATGGTGCGGCACAGGAAGGCCCGCATCGTCTGCGTGGACGAGCGGCGCAAGCCCGTCGGGGTCATCAGCCTGTCTGACATCGTGCAAGTCGAGCAGCGCAATCGAGCTGCGGAGATCCTGGATGCGGTGGCGACGCGCGAGGCGCCGCCGCCGTCGTCAGGCTGAGCGCCGCGCGAGAGCGTTACCGCATTCGCACTTACGTACCTCGATCGACCATTCCGCGGGCACGCTGAGGTGCGCACGAACGCCCGAGGCGGACAGGGAAGTGACGAGCGGGAGCGCCATCCAGCCGTCCGTGTCGTACGAGCTGCCGCACCGAGCACACCGCGCGTGAACCGACCGCTCGTCGCGGCGGGCGGAGCTCGCGGCGCCGAGCCGAGGGCTGCAGGAGATCACGACTCGTCCCGCAACAGCTCCTCGAGCCTACCGAGCGCCTCGTCCACGATCGCGTACATCTTGCGGGTGGTGGATGGCCGAACGCTGCCGCGCCGCATCGCGTGCTTGAAGAGCCGCATCATGTGGGCGATGCGCTTCATCAGCTTCGCGACGTCGTCGGCGTGGTCCTCCCAGCGTCCCTCGGTGCTGCCTTCGTAGAAGTCGGAGACTTCCGCGGCGTGCTCCTCGAGGTCTCGCTTCCCGTCCTGGGTGATCTCGTACACCTTGCGGTCGTCCTTGGTGACCGTGCGCGCGTGACCGAGCTCCTCGAGCATCTGCAGGGTCGGGTAGACCACGCCGGGGCTCGGACGGTATGCTCCCCCGCTTCGCTCGCCGATGACCTGGATGATCTCGTACCCGTGACGCGGCTGCTTCGCGATGGCGTCGAGGACCAGATAGCGAACGAGGCCCCGGTCGGCGCGCGGTGACGGCCCGCGCCACCACTCGGCCCACATCTCGGACCACGCATCGCCTCGTCCACCGGGAGGACGCTGCGACCACGGTGCGCGCCAACGAGGCCTCATGTCCCAGTCATGATCCCACGGCCCGTACATCCGACGCATCCTCCTTACGACGAGATATATCTGTAGATAGGTCGTCTCGACATGTCAAGATGGGCGCGCGCGTCCAGCCGGAGCGACGTTTTTCAATAGTGGCGGTGAGACGGGGTGGAGGCGTGTGCGCGCGCGCGAGCAGACAGAATGCGCTCCGTTGCGGCTGGCGGTGGGGCAAAGGAGCTCGTCATGATCCCTCGACTCGCATGGGTGTTCGCGTCGTCCTTGGTGCTCGTCGCCTGCAGCAGCAGCGACACGACCGGTGGCGGTGGCGGCGGAAGCAGCAGCAGCGGCGGGAGCTCCAGCAGCAGCGGCGGGAGCAGTGGCGGGAGCAGTGGCGGGAGCAGCGGGAGCGGAGGAAGCAGCGGCAGCACTTCGAGCAGCGGTGGAGGGAGCGGGGGAAGCACGAGCAGCAGCGGAAGCGGCAGCGGAGGCGCGAGCAGCAGCAGCGGGGGGAGCGGCGGCAGCAGCGGCAGCAGTGGGGGAGGGAGCGGCAGCGGAAGCGGCGGCTCGAGCTCGGGTTGCATGTCGCCGGCGAACTGCCCGGGTCAGGTTTGCTGCGCGACCATTCCCGTCACCGGAGGCTCGATACCCAACTGCACCAATGGGCCGCTGACGTCCGCGTGCACGGCCGCTTCGGCATGCCCCACGAAGCTTGCGATCTCG
>DASVWO010000260.1:0-4794 GCA_036393165.1 Polyangiaceae bacterium
GCGCAAGCGCTTCGTCGAGGGCACGCGCGACCTCCTCGCGACGCTCACCGCGCGCGAGGCCCAGGTCCTCCGCATGCGCTTCGGCCTCGACGGCGGCACCGAGCGCACGCTCGCCGAGATCGGCGCGTCGTTCGACCTGACACGCGAGCGCATCCGCCAGATCGAGACGCAGGCGCTGCGCAAGCTGCGCCTGCCGACGCGGGCCAAGCGCCTGCGTGCGATCTTCGACGCGTGACGTATCTTCGCCAGCATGGGCGACGAGAAGCCGCGAAGGGTCGAGCGAAGCGACGCCGAGTGGAAGAAGGCGCTGACGCCTGAGCAGTACGCCGTCACGCGCGGGAAGGGGACGGAGCGCGCATTCACCGGCGCGTACTGGGACTGCCACGACCCCGGGACCTACCGCTGCATCGCCTGCGGCGAGCCGCTCTTCACGAGCGACGACAAGTTCGACTCCGGCTCCGGATGGCCGAGCTTCGTCCGCCCCGCATCGGCCGAGGCCGTCGAGGAAGCGGACGACTCGAGCCACGGCATGGAGCGCACCGAAGTCGTGTGCCGCTCGTGCGGAGCGCACCTCGGGCACCTCTTCGACGACGGCCCGGCGCCGACGGGCATGCGCTACTGCATCAACTCGGCGGCGCTCAAGCTCGACAAGACGCGCTAGCGGGTAGCCAGCGACAGCTTCACCGCCCGCTCCCTGGCGCGCGCGGCGGGGTGACGCTTGACCTCGCCGCGCCGTCGGCGCGCCCAGTCCTCCAGCCGTCGGGCCACCTCGTCGAACGCCTCGTCCACGATGGCGTGCGCGTCCTCGACGTTGCGGTCGTCGCCCGGGGCGTGGCTCACGGCAATTTCGCCACGGGGCAGACCGAGATCGATGCTCACCCGGTAGCGCTTCCCGTGACGATGGCGGCGGTGCGCCGCCTCGAGCACGACGCGACACGAGATGAGCCGCCCGAAGTACCGATCGAGCTTCGCGGCACGCCTGCGGACGTGCGCTTCGAGCGAATCGGAGTGGGGCAGGGCGCGGAAGGTGATCTGCAGCGGTAGCCTCATGCCAGCTGACCTCCACCTGGGGTGCGCGCACGCGCCATGCCGTGGTATGGGGCCCCAGGTGACGTCTCAGCCTCCGTTCATCCCGCCTGCGCCGTCGTCGCAGCGGCCCCCGTCGGTCGAGCGCAACTTCTTCGCCGACCTGCTCGAGGACCTGACGATCCGCGTCGAGTGGCTCGAGCAGGTCATCGACAGCGTGCCGGACTCAGGCGCGGGGGCGCAGCTCCGCGGCTGGGCTCAGGCGCTCAGGGAGCTGCACAAGGCGCTCGGGCACATGCAGCAGCACCAGCGCGACCTGCGGTTCAAGAGGCTCTTCGCGCTCGAGGGGCCCCTCGCGGCGTTCATCAGCCGCCTCTACGCCTGGTGCGAGGAGATCAGCGGCGACTTCGAGGCGCTCGCGGTGAAGCTCCGCCGCAACGAGCCGGTGCTCGCGGTGTTCTCGCACCACACGGTCAACAAGTCGTTCGCCGAGTTCCAGAGGCTCGGCGCGGCCCTCCGGGAGTCGCTCGTCGAGTCGCGGCGGACCGAGCCCGAGGCGGTCGCCTCGTGGGCGACGTTCGACCAGGACTTCGAGGAGCTCCTCTGGGCCACCGAGTGGATGCACATGAGCCTGGCCAAGCGGCCAGGCGCGTGAGCCGTCAGTCGGACGAGGCGGAGTCGCCCGCCGGCGCGTCCTGCTGCGAAGGCGCGTCCTGCGAGGCCGGCGCGTCTTTCTGCGACGGGCCGTCGGTGGGAGGAGCCGCTTCGGCCGGCGCGTCCGTGCCGCCATCGGAGGCCGGGCCCCCGTCGACGCACGACGGATCTTGCGGCGCGCAGGAGCACGGGTCGGCCTTGTCGCAGACGGCGCAGGTGCCCTGCTTGCAGTACGCCGTGTTCTTCAGCGCCACGTTGCCCGAGCAGCCCGAGATGCTCCCGCAGTGGCTGCAGGCGTACTGCGCCGAGAACGCGTCGTAGTTGTACGACTCGAGCGCCTTGCGCGAGATCGCGTCCACGTCGGGGAACTCCTCGCACGCGGTGGAGCAAGGGTCGCCCACGCCGATCGCGACGCAGTCGTCGGCCGTCTGGCACGTCTGGTCGTACTTGCTCGCGCTCACGGTGGAGCCGCACGCGATGGCGCGTGTCGCGGCGACCACGACGATCGCGAGGGCGACTGAGGACCCGCCGAAGGCGGGCCGACGGCGCGAAGCGCCACCAGACTGAGCCTTTCTCATGCGCGCGACCCTATACCACGTTCCTCAGGGCGCGGAGCAGTCCCCGCCGTGCACGCGCGAGAGCTGCCCGCGGAGCGCGCTGCGGAGGGTCGCCGTGTCGGCCGGATCCTTCGCCGTCACCACGAGCTTCACCCCGCCCTCCAGGTCGTCCACGCTGATGTCCGAGGGAGGCGCCGACGCGTCGCCGGCGAGCCCGCAGGGACACGCCGACAGGATGCCCCCCTGCACGTCGGGAAGCGCGTGCGCGCGGGCCCGCAGCAGGAGCAGCTGGTCCGGCGCGGCCGAGACGGTGATGGTGAGCCCCGAGCCGCTGTTCTCCATGTCCGCCCGTGCGCCCGAGATGGTCAGCGGGCACGCGTCGCTCCCGTGCCTGCGCGACGGCATGCGGGCGACCACGACGTCACTCGGCGGCTCGGAGGGCAGGACGTCGAGCGTGGGCGGAGCTCCGCCGCACGCGCCCATGAGCAGGCACGCGAGCGTCCACGCAGGGCTCCTCCGGAGGCCAGTCGCCATCACCGCTGTCGCTACCCTAGTCGATGGTAGCCTCCGCCGGCCATGGGTCGTCGCTTGCGGGCGTTGCGGAGGTCGGTCCTCGGCAAGCGCCCGCGGTCGGTCCTGCTGTTCGTGGTCCCCACGTTCATGGCCATCGCCATGGACTTCGCGCTGCGGGCGCCGTCGCTGCTCGTCTTCCCGCCGAAGGAGTGGCTCAATTACTTCGGCTCGTCGCTGGCCAGCGCGGGGTTCTGGGGCGGGCCGCTCTGGATCACCTCGCGCCTCTGGCAGGCGCGGAGCTGGCGGGCGCGCATCGGCCTGGGGCTCTTCGTGGCGCTCTTCGTCCTGCCGCTCTCGGTCTTCGCGTTCGGCGGGCAGCTCCTCTACTACCGCGTCTTCCACTACTACATGGGCCGCGACACGGTGCGTCTCGGCATCAAGCTGCGCGGGACGCTGGGCGCGTGGCTCGCGTCGTGGGGTGGGTCGTTCGCGCTCATGGCAGTCGTGGGCCTGCTGGCGACGGCGGTCATCATGCTGGCCGCCCGGCGCGGGGGCCGCCGGGCGCGCAGCGCGGGCCTCTACCTACCGGTCGTCGGGTTCATCGTGGCGACGACGTGCTTCTGGGTCGACTTCGTCGAGTCGCGCAGCCTCCAGGCCGCGCCGCCCGACACCTGCTTCATCCACGGCGTCATGCACGCCCTTCGCGAGGCCGTGACGGGCAAGGGCTGGGTGCGCCGCGGCATCACCCTGCGCGAGCCCGACCCGCTTCCGCCGCTCACCGCGGCTGTCCCGGCGCTCGCCGGGCGGGCGCACCGGCCCAACGTGCTGCTGGTCATCACCGAGAGCGTGCGGGCCGACGCCCTCTGCTCGGCGCCCTCGCTCGGGTGCAAGGCGCAGTTCCTCGACGAATCGGCGCCCGACCGCGTGCCGCTCGGGAGGTTGACGACGCAGTCGTCGGGCACCTTCTCGGCGTGCGTGATGCTCTGGACGGGCCTCGCGCCGGACGCCGACTTCGCGACGATGCACCGCGCGCCCGTGCTCTGGGAGATCGCGCACGCCCTGGGCTACCGCACGGCGTACATCGGCTCGCAGAACCTGCGCTACGACGACTTCGGCGCCTTCCTCGAGAACGCCTCGATCGACGTGCAGGCGAGCGCCAAGGACCTGGGCAACGCCGAGGACGCGCACATCGGCGCGCCCGACGAGAACGCGACGGCGCGGCTGGTCGACTTCGTGCGCGGCGTGCCGCAGGGGCAGCCATGGTTCGCGGTGCTGCACCTGTCGAACACGCACTGGCCCTACCGCGTCGACCCCGGGCTGCAGCCGTTCGCGCCGCACGACCCCTCACCGGTGGGCGACGTGAACGCGATGCACAACCACTACCGGAACAGTGTGCTCATGCAGGAGCGGACGGTGAGCGACATGCTGCGCGAGCTGCGCGGGACGCCGGAGTGGAGCGACACGGCGGTCGTCTTCCTGAGCGACCACGGCGAGCAGTTCCGCGAGCACGGAGGGCTCTACCACCTGTCGTCGCTCTTCGAGGAGCAGGTGCGCGTGCCCGGGTTCTTCCTCGCGGGTCCCGACGCGGTGGATCCCGGGAAGGTCGCGATGCTCGGCGCGTGGAAGAACCGCCGCACGTACACGCAGGACGTGCACGCAACGCTGCTCGACCTCTTCGGCGTGCTCGATCAGCGCGCGTCGTTCCCCTTCGCCGCCCGCCTGACGGGCCGTTCGCTCCTGCGCCCACCGCCGGCCGGCGAGCCGATGGTCCTCATGTCGACGGCGAGCGGCGTGTGGGAGCCGGACGACGCGAAGTACGGCGTGATGAAGGGCGACATGCTCGCGGTGAAGTCTCTCGGAGGTGGGTGGTGGTGTTACGACATCCGCAACGACCCGAACGAACGCATCGGCTATCCGGGGATGCCGGGGTGCGGGCCGCTCATCGACTACGGGACTGAGAAGTTCGGGCCGACGTGGCACTGATCGGCGTGTCATGGGGTGTCGTGCGGTTGAAGGAATTGTCGACGCCGTTCGTCTCATCGAG
>DASVWO010000261.1:0-31685 GCA_036393165.1 Polyangiaceae bacterium
GGACGGTGGACGGATCGGGCGCGGGCCGGGGGACCAGCCATAGATTCGGCCGGGATCTGGCGGTGCTCGTGCCCATCCAGGAATTACAGTACCTCGACGCCGGCGGGGGCAGGCACCCACGCACTCAAAAACGAAGGCGGAACCCGGCTTCGGCAAGCCCCCTGGCGGGCGGAATGGTGGCCTTCCGCACACCTTGCACGTCGACGTAGGTGGGCGCGAATACATCGGCGACGCCGAGGCCGAGGACCAGCTCCACGTCCGTCGCAAACAGCCACGTCCCCTCGGTGACGGCGTCCACCCCGGACAGCCACCGGTCGTACCCGCTCGGCCCCGCCTCGCTCGAGAACCGTGAAATCGATTGTCTCATCGCGACGTAGTCGACGCGCAAAGCCAACCCGAAGGGGCGACCGACGCGAGCACGCACGGGGTGCAACGCGACGCCCGCCGTCCCGACCAGGTACAGCATGGTCGACTGCGCCTCGGAAAGGGTGCCCCCGAGGGCGCCTGCGCCCAGGCGAACCCCGAGGAAGGTCGCCGGAAACCACTGCGCGGCCGCCGCGGCGCCGATCCCTTCCGCCGAACTCGCCGACTCTCCGAGCCCGAGCGTGCCCAGCCCCACCACATCGACGACGAAGCGCGCGCCGCCCCCGACGGCACCGTGCATCGGCTCCTCGCGAGCGGAGGCAGCCGTGTCCTCGGGTATCGGGGTCGGTGCCGGAGTCGGAGTCGGGATCGGGGTCGGAGTCGGGGTCGGAGTCGGGGTCGGGGTCGGGGTCGGAGTCGGGGTCGGGGTCGGGGTCGGAGTCGGGGTCGGAGTCGGATTGAGCCCGCCTTGCGGAAGCATCGATGCCACCGCGAACCCCAGCGTCCTCCCGCGCTCCGCCGGCGCATCCGAAGACTCGAAGCCGATGGTGCGATAGACCCAGCGCGACGTACGTGCGACCAGCACGTGCAGCACCGCCTGATCGTGCCGCGCGTCATTCCAGCGCACCTCCACGACGGCATCGGGATGCGCGCTCGTCTCCACCTGGATGGCGTCCGTGTCCGTCGGTGCGCCCGTCGTCTCCCGCACCTCGATCTGCGTCTCCGGCCCGAGCGCCTCGCGCGTCCCTCGCGCGACCGCCTCGGTTCCGACGTCGTGTGCCTGCCCCGATGCGACGAGGATCACGAGCGTCAGCGCGCCGGCCATGTGCCACCAGAGGTACCTGACCGGGTGGCGGGAGTGCTAGACGCAGGCGGCGTCGGGCCGCATCGCGATCACCAGAAGTCTTGCGTCGCCCACCAGGACCCGTCGGGCGCCTGGAAGAATCCGCAGGCGACCTTCGTGTACTGCGGGTTCTCCATGTTGAGCCAGTGGTTGTCCTGCCCCTGCGGAGGCGGCCCCTCGGCCCACATCTGGTCGAGGCAGCTCATCATCATGTAGGCCATGATGGCAGTCGGCGGGCCTGGCCACCCCGGGCATTCGTTCTGAGCGAACTCCTGGCACATGCCGAACGCCGAGTGCGGCGTCATCGACATCTCGTCGGCCTTCGCTTGCCCGTCGACGCACGACTCCTCCGACGTGTTCTCGGTGAGTGGCGCCGAGCCCACCGTGGCGCGGTACGAGTTGATCGTCTGCACGCACTGCTGGCGGGCCGCAGCGAGCGGATCGCCCCCGCCCGAGCTGCTGCCGCTGCTTCCGCCGCTGCTGCTCGTGCTGCCGCTGCCGGAGCTGCCGCTGCCGCTGTTGCTGCCGCCGCCACTCCCGCTGTTGCTGCCGCTGCTGCTGTTGCTGCCGCCGCTGCTGCTGTTGCTGCCGCCGCTGCTGCTGCTCGTGCCTCCGCCCGAGCCTCCGCTGCTGCTCGCGCCACCGCTGCTGCCGCTGCTCGATGCGGTGCCGCTGCTGCCCCCGCTTCCGCTTCCGCTGCCGTCTCCCGAGCCGCCGTCGTCGCCGAAGGGCGGCGCGGTCGCGCTCGTGCTGCAAGCGCCGGACATCGCGAGCACCACCGCGCAACCCCCGACCGCGACGCACTTCAAGACCCACGAGCGCATGGAGTCCCTCCGTTCGCTGACAACCCAGGTTGTCACGCGGCCAGAGCCAGAACCAGGAGAACCGTCGCGCGCGTGGGCTCCCACGCAAACTTACACTCAGCGTGCACGCCGCTGCGCAACCGGCTGTTCGTCCTCGGCTTCCTCGAACGCCTCGTCCGGACGCACGTCCACGCGCTTCGTCGCCGCCGCACCCGGCTCGACGCGCATCTTCTGCGGGTCCTTGGCCGTCGTGTCCTCGAGCGCGTCGGCCACCGCGTGCAGCATCTCGGCGGTCCTGTCGTGCACCGCCTCCGCGACACGCCGCGCCCCGTCGGCGAGCGCGCCGCGCTCCAGCTTGCGTCGCTGCTTCTCACGCTCGCGCTCGATGCGCCGGCGCACCTGCCGCTCGATCTTGTCGCGGTTGGGCGCGAGCGCCACGATCGCATGGCACACCAGGCCGATGGTCCAACCGAGCAACGGGAAGAGGAACCAAGGAACATCGCTGGTCAGCAGGTTGATCTGCGCGAGGATGATGTTGACGAGGACGAACGGCACGAGATGCAGCAAGAAGGCGCGCCGCATCCCCTGCACGCGAACGCGCACCTGACGCTCCACCTCGGCGTCGTCCCCGACGCCTGCCACGGCGCGCTCGATGGCGTCGCGTGACACGCCGAGCTCCTTGCCGATCGCGAGAAGCTCGTCGTGCGTGAGCAGCTCTCCCTGCGCGTGCTGCTGCTCCAGAGCGCTCGAGAGGATCGCCTGCACCTCGTCGCGCGAATACGAGCGAGCCATCGCCGTGCGAGCTTAGCGCGGCCCTGCTAGTCGAGCGACACGCGGGTCGAAGCCGAGGACGCGAGCGGGAACCGGATCCACACGACCTGCGCGGCGCCGTCTTGGTACCAGCCCTCGGTCACGCTGCCACCGGCGAAGGCCGACGCGGGGACCATCGGCACCGCGTGACCGTCGCGCCTAACGCCCGTCGGCGCCGCCGCTTGCCCGTGCACTTCGAGCACGTAGGTGCGGCACGCGAGCTGGCCGGTGAACGCGTACTTCGCCGTCGTCTGCGCCCCGATGGTGAGGACCGGGTGCGCCCCGGTCGCGTCGCACCCGAAGCGGGTCGTCGCGTAGGCGCCGCCGAGGTAGCCCTCGCTCCGGCCGTCGTCCTCGTACAGCGTGTAGCTCGTGGCCGCACCGGCGGCCGGATACACGTCGAGGGTCAGCGGGTCGGCCGGAAGCTGGTCCACCCACTGCATCGAGGGGCCCATCGGGAGGATCGCCCCCGCCTTCACGAAGACGGGCTCCTGGTCGAGCGGTGCCGCGACGTTCGCGACGCTCCCGCCCGCGTACGACGCGCCGGTCCAGTAATGGATCCACGCGCCGCCCGCCGGGAGCTGCACCGATGCCGTCGTCGCACCCGCCGTCGTCACGGGCTGCACGAGCATCACGCTGTCGCCGCCGCCGACGAGGAGCTGCGTCGATCCGATCCACGACACCGGATACGTCACGGGCAACGCCTCGTACGCGGCGAGCGCGTTCGAGTAGCGGAACGGCAAGAGCTGGTACCGGAGGTCGGCGTAGGTCTTTTGAATCTGCTGCGCCTGCGCCCCGAACAGCCACGGAAACCGCGCGCCCACGCTGTCCGTCTTGGAGCCGAAGAACTCCTGCAGCGGCGTGAAGGTCGTGTACTCGAGCCACCGCGCGTACAGCTCGTCCGTCGGCGTTCCGTCGTAGCCGCCCGTGTCACCGCACCAGTACGCCGCCGAATCGGACGTATCGAGCTGCGAGGCGGCCACCATCTCGCTCTGCATGCCGGCGAACGTCGCCGCCCTGTCGTCGGTCCACCATCCGGGGAGCTGGTCGTTTCCCGGCGACGGCGCCTTGGGCATGATGAATCCGCGCGCGCCGTTCATCTCGGCGTCCGGGTCATTCGCGGCGGCATAGAGCTTCGTCGCGGCGTAGGCCGCCGCGTTGCGCTCGTGCGTGTAGCTCTTGCTCGCGTCGAAGAAGGCGCCGCCGCCCGACGTGACCGGCGTCTGCTGCTGGGAGGCCACGGTGTCGAGCTTGAGGAAGTCGAGCCCCCAGCTCGCGAAGGGCGCGTTGAGCCCCGTCCACCACGTCGCCGCGGCCGGATTCGTGAAGTCGAACTCCGCCGGATTCGGGTCCCCGTGCCACCCGCCCGAGGCGAGGGCCGGCTGCGCGCCGTTCATGACGAAGTACCGGTTCGTCGTCGCCGTCGCGAAGTACTGGCAACCGTGGTCCATCCAGGGCCACTCCCACACGCCGAAGTGGAAGTGCTTCTGGCGCAGCGTCGCGATCATTCCCTGCGGGTCGGGGAACACGGCCGGGTCGAAGGCGAAGCAGATGTACTTGTCGGACCCGCTGGCGCTGTAGTCGTGCCAGAGCCAGCTCGAGTCGATCCACATCAGGTCGCCCGAGTACTCGGCGCGGAGCTTCGCGGCCGCATCGAGCAGGTTGCCACCTTGCGCGTAGGTGCTCCCGATCTGGTCGTAATAGCTGCCCCAGAGGATCCCGAAGGCCCACTTCGGGGGCAGCAGGGGATGGCCGTTCGAGATGCGCTCCGCTGCGGGCACCAGCACGCCGACGCCGACGGCGCAGCTGCCTGCATCCGCGGAGGTCTCGGACTGACCCGCGTCCAGCGGTGGGGCTTTCGTCTGCGTTGCCGCCGTCCCGGAGCTGCAGGCAACCAGCGCGCAAAGAACCCCCACTGCGCGCACGGCTCAGAGCCCCATCGGCAGATCGAGCGTCCGGTGCTTGCGCCACTGCCGGTCGCCGCCAGCGATCTTCTTCTCCGCGAGCTCGTGCATCATCAGGTTCAGCGGCCAGTACGCGACGTTCTGGATCCACGAGTGGCGACGACCGAAGTCGTACCGCCGCCGGATCGACGAGAGCGAGTACATGCTTCGCCACGCGCGCACCCAGCCCTCGCGCAGCTCGTCGCGCGACATGCGAACAGGCCGGTAGAAAGGCGCGTCCGAGTCGTGGTCGGTGCTCAGCCACCAGCGGTCCTTGGTGAGCCGGTCCTCCGCCACGAGGCGCTTGTAGAGCTGCGTGCCCGGGTACGGCGTGAGCAGCGCGAAGAGCGCCATCGTCACCTTCGCGTCCACGCAGAACTCCACGGTACGGTCGAACGCGTCCGCCGCGTCGTCGTCGAGCCCGAAGATGAAGCTGCCCCAGACGGCGATGCCGTGGTCGGCCAGGCAGCGCACGATCTCGCGGTACTTGTGCGGCTTGTTCTGGCGCTTGCCGGCGTGACGCACGGCCTCGTCGGCCACGGATTCGAAGCCGATGAAGAGCGCCTTGCACCCGGCGCGCGCCATCACTTCGATGTTCTCCACGCGGTGCAGCGCCGCGAGCGACGCCTGCGCCACCCAGTGCTTGCGCAGCGGCACCATCGCTTCGAAGAGGTCGTGGCTGTACTTCGTGTGGATCATCACGTTGTCGTCGCCGAAGAGGATGCGCGGCCCGCAAGTCTCGAGCTCGGCGATGACCTCGGGCACCGGCCGGAAGCGGAACTTCGTGCCGTTGTAGGTCGAGACACTGCAGAACTCGCACGGGAAGGGGCAGCCGCGCGTCGTCTGCACGACGTCGAAGGGCACGTAGCGCATCGACTTGAGGAGCTCGCGCTTCGGGTGCGGCAGGCCGTCGAGCGGCTTCCACTCTTCGTGCTTGTAGACGCCCCGGTGCAGGAGCGACGTCGTGCGCCCCAGCCTCCCCTCGCGCGCGTCGCGCACCACGTCCTGCCAGAGCCACTCGGCCTCGCCGCTCACCACGGCGTCGGCGTGCGCGAGCGCCTCCTGGGGCAGCGCCGTGACGTGGATGCCGCCGAGCACGACGCGGCTTCCTCGCTGTCGATACGCGTCGGCGATGGCGTACGCGCGCGCCGCCGTCTTCGAGTTGACGCTGATGCCCACGAGGTCGGGCGCGTCGCTCTCCTTCTCGAGATCGATGGGCTCGAGCCCGTCGTCGCGGAACGTGAGCTCCACGTCCTCCGGCGTGTGCGCCGCCAGCGTCGCCACCCAGAGCGGCTTGATGTACGTCGAGTCCTCGTTCGAGGGTGCCACCAGGTGAACGTGAAAGAGACGTCCCATGCGTACCGGGTGCAGAATACCTCGTGGTAGACGGCGAGCACGCCCATGCGGACCCTGCTGCGCGGCGCATTGCCGCTCCTCGCCCTCGCGCCCCTGGCGCTGGGTTGCTCCTCGTCCTCGTCCAATGCGGGCCCAGCAGATGGCTCCGCGGGCGGCTTCCCCGCCGCGGGCGCCCTCGGCGACTTCGATCCCACGCCCTTCGGCGGATCGCGCCCGGTGAAGCTGTACGTGCCGTCGAAGTACGCGCCGTCGGCGCCAACGCCGCTCCTCATCCTGCTGCACGGGTACTCGGCGTCGGGTGAAGGCCAGGAGCTCCTCTTCGACTTCAAGCCGCTCGCCGAGAGCAACACGGTCCTCTACGCCTTCCCGGACGGTACGGTGGACAAGCTGGGGCACCGCTTCTGGAACGCGAACGACTCGTGCTGCGACTTCTTCGGCGTGCCGGTGGACGACGTGGCTTACCTCACCTCGCTCATCACCGAGATCGAGACGCGCTACAACGTGGACCCCAAGCGCATCTACTTCGCGGGCCACTCCAACGGCGGCTTCATGTCGTACCGGATGGCCTGCGACCAGTCGGGCAAGGTGGCGGCGATCGCGAGCCTCGCCGGCGCCATGTGGGACGACGCGTCGAAGTGCAAGCCGAGCGAGCCGGTGAGCGTGCTCGAGATGCACGGCACGGCAGACGACGTGGTTCTGTGGGACGGCGGCAGCACCAGCACCGACAGCATCTGGGACGGCGGCACCATCGAGGGCGGCGGCCCTTACCCGAGCGTCCCGACCACCGTGGCCGACTGGGTGACGATCGACGGCTGCTCGGCGACGCCGAACACGTCGGCACCCGATCCGGGAATCGTCGCCGGCATGCAGACGTCGGTCAGCGATTACGCGTCGGGCTGCCGCAACGGGACCGACGTGCAGCTCTGGACCATCGCCGGCGGCGGTCACATCCCCAGCATCACGCAGAGCTTCGGCGCGCAGGTCTTCAAGTTCCTGCTGGCTCACCCGAAGCACTAGCCCTCCATTTCACGTGACGTGACGTGACGTCACGTAGCGGCGCGAGAGAAGGGGGCGACGTAAACTTGGGCATGCGGGCGTGGGGAGCGCTGGTCGCCGTCGCGAGCGTCCTCGGATGCCGGGGACTGGATCTACCGTCCCTCGAATTCGCAACGGATGCTGCCGGGAGCGACGGCGCCCGCCTCGCGTGTCCGGACGGGATGCTCCCGACCCCGGGTGACGCTTCCCCGGCATGTCCGCCAAGCCTCCCCACGCCGGGCTCTTGCTGCTCGCCGGTGGGCTTGAAGTGCACGTATCCCTGGGGCGACGTGGGCCACATCGAGTCCGGGTGCGTCGACGATGGGATTCACGCGCCCTTCTGGTCTCAGGACACTGTGCTCGACGATCCGTGCAAGGCCGCGACCGGCGCGCCCTTACCCGGCAGCGACGCCGCGAGCTGCGACGCCAGGGCATCGAAAGCCTGCAACGTCAACGGCGCCGGGTCGCAGCAAGGCGCCCTGAATGCGCAGATCCTCGACCTCGTCGCGATGTGTCACGGAGAATTGACCGGCGAATGCGAGATCGAAGTGTGGTTCCAGGACGGGTGCGCGACGGCGATGACCCAGTACGGCATTGCGGGGCTCGACGTCGGCTGCTTCACCGCCGGCCTGGAGAGCGCGCGCTGGCTGTGCGCGGTCGGTCTCGAGTGCGCCGGATTCGCCTTCTCGACGCTCCAGTGATCGGCGTTGCTCGGCGACTCAGGGTTCGACAACAAGGGTTCCGAACGCTTCCGGCACGTGGAAGTCTGGCTTGGGCGTGCGCGGTGAACTCCACGCGAGGTACTGACGCGACGGAGCGGTTCCCTCCATGCGGTATAGCCCCAGCGGCAGGTGCGCACCTGGCACGAGCGACTTCACGAGGTCCGGCGACGTGAGCTCCGCTTCGATGACCGCGGTGTGCGCAGCTGGGTCCTGCGTCGTCGCGATGTGCGCGTCGCTCGACCATGACGTGTCCGACTTGTGCGCGTCGAGATCGACCGCGACGTCGAGGAAGTGACCGAAGGGGCCGATCTCGGTCTCGAAGTACCGCCTCGGATGGGCCGGATCGGGCGTGAAGAAGAACTCGACGCAATCCTCTTCGTAGAGCTTCGCACGCGGCACGTCCGTCGGGCGCGTGCGGTCGGTGTGAAGGCCGGCGCCCTGCAGCTCCCAGAGCGCGTAGAGACCCGAGAGCGAATGAAGGAAGCGCGCGTGGGTAACCGTGCCGGTCTTCACGCCGGCGTAGTCGGTGTCCCAGGTGACGGGCGTCGCGCGCGACCAGGCGCGATCGCCGGGCTTGCCGTCCAGGGTGATCTCGTCGCTCCCGAGCGATGCCGCGTGGGCGGTGGGCTTGTCGGAGAGAACCGGTGCCGCCCCACGAAGCGTGGCAATCTGCGCCGGCGTGAGCGCGGGCGTCGCGTCCGACTGGATCTCGAACCCCGCCATCCCGAGGAAGTGCACGGGTCGCCGCGTCGAGAGCAGCGAGGCTGCGTCCCCGGTCACTGCGGGCTGCGGAGCGATGTCCACGCCGAACCGCTTCGCGGCCGTCTCGAGCAGCGGCGACGTCGCGTGGCCTCCGAGCTCGCGCGCGAGATCCGCATTGTCCCAGAGCCCGAGGAGCTGCGCGGCGACGCGATCCACCAGGATCGGATTGGACCCGCCGACGGCGTACTTCTCCTTGCTCGGCCAGAGCTCCTCGAAACCGTCGCCCTCCATCGCGGGAGCGCCCTCGGCGAGCACCACGTCGGGCGCCTCGACCTCGAGCACGTCGGCGATCCGGTCCGCGAACGTCTCGAGCGAGGCCACGTACGCCGCGCGGTCCATCGGCTTGCCCTTCTTCTGCGCGTCGAGCAGGGGCACGAGCTCCTTGTGCATGCGCCACTTGTTGTGGAACGCCGGCGACGCGTCCGAGAGGTCCACCGTGCCCTGCATTCCCTTGATCGACACCGAGAACACGCCGTAGCGGTGCGCCTTGATCTTCGGCAGCGACACGAACATCCCGTGGTCGAGCGCCTCGGCCAGCACCTTGGGCACGAGCAACGTCGGCACGTGCGTCTTCTCCATCCCGGTGATCGCGAGCGGCTTGCCCGGCTGATCGCCCTCGACGTCGAAGACACCGTCGTCATCCATGGCGACGAGCGGGACATGCTCCTCGCTCGCCATCTGCGCGTACCCGGTCGCGCGCACCAGGTGCTCCCAGTCGGCGTGCTTCGCGCCCCAGCCCTCGGCGATGACGACGTGGTCGTGCCCGCGCGCCTTGAGGCAGCGCACGACGCCGCGCACGAACTCGGGATCCGTCGTGCGCCCGGTGGTGCCGTCGTCGCCCCCGGTCTTCGCGGGGTCCTTGAACCACTCGAACCCGCCGATGTTCGGCTTGAGCAGAATGGGCGTCGCAGCCGGCTTCTTCGGCACCACTGCGTCGCAGAGGCGCATCCCCAGGTCCAGCGCGGGGTGCGCATCGTGACTCTGGAGGACCACGACGGGCGACTTGTCCGCCGCGACGCGTGCCCGGTGCTTCGCTCGCAGCGCGGCACCGTCCACTGCGCCACCCGTCGCGATCGGAGCACCCGCTTCCTCCGGCGCGAGCGTCGACGCGTGCGTCGTCACGTCCGCGTCGCCCGTGAGCGTCACTGCGGACGCCGCCGCGTCCGGAGCCGAATCGGTCTTCTTCGAGGGACAGCCCATGGCCACGATGGCCAGGGCCAGCGCACTCACACGAAGTACGAACGAACCGCCGTATCCGTGAGCGCGCGGAACGACCGCGCGTTGAGCATCGTGCACGTCGCCAGGAGTACCACGTTGAGGATCGACGCCAGGCTCCACTCGTGCAGGAACGCCCAGATGCCGCTCAGCACTCCGAGGGCGCCGAGCACCGTGAAGAGACCGGAGAACACGACGAGGAAGAGACGCACCGGGTTCGACCGCGAAACAGCCAGCTTGCGGCCGAGCCACGTGATGAACGCGATCGAGAGCACGAGGCCGATCGTGTTGATCACGATCGACATGCCGAGCCCGATGATGAGCGAAAGCGGCCCGGACGCGCGGATGCTCAGCACCGAGAGCAACGCCGCGAACACCGAATAGCCGTACCAGCTGCGCGTGAGCCCCTCGATCCTCTGCCTAGGCGTCATCGGTTCACCCCACTTCCCCACGTTGATACGCGTGAGCACGCCCGCGTCTTCCCTGCTATACGCTCTTCCCCACCGATGCCTACAGACGTCACGGTTCCTCAGCTCGGCGAGAGCATCTCGGAGGGGACCATCTCGAAGTGGCTCGTGCGCGAGGGCGAAGCCGTCAAGAAGGACCAGCCCATCGCGACGATCTCGACGGACAAGGCGGACAGCGATCTCCCGGCGCCCGCGGGGGGCGTCGTCGTCAAGCTCCTGGCGAAGGAGGGCGACGTGGTGCCCGTGAAGTCGGTCATCGCCCGCATCGACGAGGGCGCGACCGCGGGCCCCTCGCTGTCGGTCGCTCCCGGGTCGCCGGTGTCGCTCCCCGCACCGCCGCCGGCCGTGCCTCCCCCTCCCCCGCCTCGCCAGCCGCTGGCGCAGCCCGTCGTGCGCAAGACGGCGCTCGAGCACGACGTGGATCTCGCCGGCGTGCAGGGGACGGGAGACCGCGGCCGCGTGACAGTGGACGACGTGATGCGTGCGGCGAACGCGTCGACCGCCGCCGCACCCGCACCGCCGGCGCCCACTCCGCAGAACGACGTGGCGCGCCCGCAGCAGCTCGCCCAGATGATCAACCAGGGCGGCGGCTTCGTGCCCCCGATCCCCGGCGTCGGCTTCGGCGCCTTCAAGGTCCCTCCTTACAAGGCGCACGACGGGGACAAGGTCGTCCCGTTCACGCGTCGCCGGCGCATCACCGCCGACCACATGGTCTACTCGAAGTTCGCGTCGCCCCACGTGGTGACGGTGGCCGAGGTGGACCTCCACAAAGCGAGCAAGCTGCGCGACGCGCACAAGGAGCGATACAAGGCCGAGGGGATGAGCCTCACGATGCTCGCGTTCGTCGTGGTCGCCACGGCGCACGCGGTTCGCGAGAACCTCGGGTTGAACGCGCGCGTCCTCGAGGACGCATACGTCGTGATGCGCGACATCAACATCGGGGTCGCGGTCGATTCGCCGGAGGGACTCGTGGTCCCGGTGGTGCGTCGCGCCGACGAGCTCGGCCTGCGCGGGATCGTGCGGGCGATCGACGATCTCGCGAAGCGCGCGAAGGCCGGCAAGATCACGATCGACGATCTGTCCGGGGCCACCTTCAGCGTCTCGAACCCCGGCCTCAAGGGGAATCTCTTCGGCGGCGCCATCATCAACCAGCCCAACGTCGGCATCCTGCGCATGGGCGAGATCCAGAAGCGCGTCGTCGTCGTCGAATCGCCCGACGGCGAGGACACCATGGCGATCCACCCGGTGATGTACGTGGCGCTCTCGTACGATCACCGCATCGTCGACGGCGTCGCGGCCAACGCGTTCCTCTGGCGCGTGACCGAGATCCTCGAGAAGGCCGAGTTCGAGGTCTAGCCGCTGCCGGCTTTCACTACGGTACGAGGCAAACCCGCGCGTCGAAGCGTCCCCCGAGGTGCCCGGCATGTTCGATGGGCGTGTCGTCGGCCGTCCACGCAACGGCGGCGCCTTTCACGTGCCCACCCGGCGCGAGCTGCACCTCCTCGAACTGGACCCAGGCATCGTAGAAGTCACCGAAAGAAACGGTGCTGGATCGACCACCATCGGACGCGGCGACCTCGGAGCGCCCATCTGCGATCTGCGGGCCGCGGTATGCCGAGGACGGGATGCCGCCGTTCACGTTGACGAGTGCAAAGTGCGAACCTCGCTCCCATGCCGACGCGAGCAGGTCACAGCCCGGATCGCCGTCCGGGAAGAAGGCGATCTCGCGAACCGCCGGACGACCAAGTGAGTTGTTCTCGACGATTGCCACTGCGGCTTTCGGCTGAAAGCTGGCGTTGGCGAGCGTTCCGCCGAACGGCCCGGCGGGCGCCTGGTCGGGGAGCCCGCGGGTCCGCTCCAGCGCGAGCTGTCCGTCGCAGATCTCCATGTCGAAGCTCGCATGCACCTCCACCGGATAGGTGAACTCGCCGCCATCGAGCGCGCCGACACGTTTCGCCCTGGCGCGCACGCTGCCTCGCACGCGCGCAGCGACCCCGGTGACCTCGACGATCGACTCGCCATCGCCGTCCGCATTCGCGGTCTCGGGCACCCCCGGGCCGCCCAGGAACACGGTGAGACCGATGACCCCTCCGAGGAAGTACCGCCTCCCCGGGCCCGCAGGGATCTGCACGTGCAGCGTGTGAGCAGCCTCCGGTATCGTCTCCCCACATCGCAGCCGCACGTCGGACAGCCACACGTGCAGCTGCAAGGCGTCCACGTAAGCAACGCCCTCGCGGAGCTCGAACGTGCTGCGCGCGGCCTGGGCGCGCCCATTCACGACCGCCGTCGAGGGGCCTTGCTTGGCGGCATCTGCGGTGAGCGTCGCCAAACTCGCGTCGGCGAACGCCGCGGACGCTTCCCGCTCGGGCGTCACCGCAGCTTCGGGGACTTCGGCGCTGGAATGCGACGCTGGCTCCCCGCCGCTCGGGCGCGAGCACGCCACGAGGCCGAACGCGGCCACTTGCAGCACGCGGAAGCCGCTCCTCCCCATGGCGCTTCTCCGGGGAGGCGGGCTCTCAGGCCGCCTGCGAGAGAACACGGTCGAAGAGCTTGCGGCCGTCGGCGCAGCCGAGGATGGCCTCGCTCATGCGCTCGGGATGAGGCATGAGGCCGAAGACGTTCTTGCGCGGGCCGCCGTAGATCCCGGCGATCGCGTGGAGCGAGCCGTTGGGGTTGGCGCGCTCTTCGATGGCGCCCTCGCGCGTGCAGTAGCGGAGCCCGATGAGCCCCTCGTCCTCGAGACGCCGCAGCGTCCGCTCGTCGGCCTGGTAGCGGCCTTCGCCGTGCGCGACGGGCAAGCGCCACACGTCTCCCGCCGCGCCCGTGAACGGGCCCTCGGCCGTCACCTTCACGAACCAGTCGCCGCACTCGAAGCGCTGGTGCGCGTTGCGCGTGAGCGCTCCCGGGAGAAGTCCGACTTCCGTGAGGATCTGGAACCCGTTGCACACGCCGAGCACCCAGCCGCCGCGCTCGGCATGCGCGCGAAGCGCCGGCACAATCGGGCTCACACGCGCGATGGCTCCGCAGCGGAGGTAATCGCCGTACGCGAAGCCTCCGGGGAGCACAGCGAGATCCGTGCCCGCCGGGAGCTTCGTCTCCGTGTGCCAGATGACTGAGGTCTGCGAGCCGCACACGTCACGAAGCGTGTGGATCATTTCGGCGTCTGCGTTGGATCCCGGAAAGACGACGACGCATGCGCGCATGTCTCGTGCCATAGCACCCCGCGAGTTGAGACGCGATCGTATGAATTTTGATCCTTGCGCCCGCGGTTCAGCCGACTAGTACCAAGCGCCTCGCATGGTGAAGCAGCCCGAGTCGTGGTCCTTCGTACAAGACGATGATCATGCACCGCCGCCTGGGTCCGAGGGCAGATCGAGTTACCTCCGCTGGCTCTTCTTCGCGGTGACCGAGCTCGCTCCCACCGTGCTCGAAGCGATGATCGCCGCCGAGCGTCGCGACGAGGCCGCCCTCGCCACCGCACGCCAGTCGTTCGAGGCGCACGCGTGCGTGCTCGAGCGCGCGCTCGGCCATGCGTCGCATCTCCTCGGCGAGGTGCAGACTGCGGCCGACGTGAAAATGGGCGCCATCCTCGCCTGGGCTCAGTCGCTCGATCTCGGGCTGGTCGAGGCGCACCCGCGTCTGGCGGAGTACGCACGGCGTGTTCTCGATCGCGACGCGTAGCGCGCCCCTCCCGCGCTGGACCCGCGACCGAGTCCCTCGGCGGGGAGGCGTGCTAGGTCACTGGGCCACGCCATGGCCGACCCGCCCATCACGCCGGCGCTCGTGCGCCAGCACAAGCTGAACGAGGCCGAGTACGAGAAGATCCAGCGCGCCCTCGGTCGCGCGCCGACCTACGCCGAGCTGGGCGTCTTCAGCGTGATGTGGAGCGAGCACTGCTCCTACAAGTCGAGCCGCGTGCACCTCCGCCGCCTGCCGACCAAAGGCCCGCGCGTCATCCAGGGCCCGGGCGAAAACGCCGGCGTCGTGGACATCGGCGACGGCTTCGCGGCCGTCTTCAAGATGGAGTCGCACAATCACCCGAGCTACATCGAGCCGCACCAGGGCGCCGCGACCGGCGTGGGCGGCATCCTTCGCGACGTCTTCACCATGGGCGCCCGGCCCATCGCGAGCCTCGATTCGCTGCGCTTCGGTCGTCCGGATCACCCGCGCACGCCCGAGCTGCTCCGGGGCGTCGTCGGCGGCATCGGCGGCTACGGCAACTGCATCGGCGTGCCCACCGTCGGCGGCGAGCTGCAGTTCGACGCGCGCTACGACGGCAACATCCTGGTCAACGCCTTCACCTGCGGGGTCGCCCGGACGGACCGCATCTTCTACGGACGCGCGACGGGCGTGGGCAACAGCATCCTCTACATCGGCGCCAAGACGGGGCGCGACGGCATCCACGGCGCCACCATGGCGAGCGACGAGTTCAGCGAGGAAGGCCCCTCGCAGCGCCCGACGATGCAGGTCGGCGATCCCTTCATGGGCAAGCTCCTGCTCGAGGCGTGCCTCGAGCTCTTCGGGCTCGACGTGCTCGAGGGCATCCAGGACATGGGGGCCGCAGGGCTCACGTCGTCGAGCGTCGAGATGGCCGGCCGCGCCCAGAACGGCGTCGAGCTGGACCTCGACCTCGTGCCGCGCCGGGCGAAGGCGATGGCGCCGTACGAGATCCTCCTCAGCGAATCGCAGGAGCGCATGCTTCTCGTGGCCAAGCCCGGCAAGGAGGCGCGGGTCCTCGAGGTCTGCAAGAAGTGGGAGCTCGACGCCGCGGTCATCGGACGCGTCACCGACACGCGCCGCTGGGTCGTCAAGGCGACGCCTGGGTACGATCCGCTGGTCGACCCTTCGTCGAAGCGGGCGGCGGTCGTCGTCTGCGACATTCCCATCGACGAGCTGACCGACGAAGCGCCGGTCTACGATCGCCCGCGTACGGGCAAGACCGGGAACGACGTGGCGACCGCCGTCAGCAACGCGGCCATCCCGACGCCCAAGGATCTGGGGAGCGAGCTGCTCGAGCTCGTGGGCAGCCCCAACGTCGGATCGCGCGCCTGGGTGTGGCGGCAGTACGACCAGATCGTGCGCGGCGGCACCATCGTGCGCCCGGGCTCGGACGCGGGCATCGTGCGCGTGCCCTGCGAGCGCGACGGCAAGACGATCGAGAAGATCCTGGCCTTCGCGGCCGACTGCAACGGCCGCATGTGCGAGCTCGATCCGTTCGTCGGCGGCGCCATGGCCGTCGCCGAGGCGTGCCGGAACCTCGTGTGCTCGGGAGCGGAGCCGATCGGCCTGACCGATTGCCTCAACTTCGGCAACCCCGAGAAGCCGGAGGTGATGGACCAGTTCGCGCGCTCCGTGGACGGCATCGCCGCCGCGTGCACGGCGCTGGGCGTGCCGATCGTGAGCGGCAACGTGAGCCTCTACAACGAGACGGACGGCAAGAGCATCCTCCCCACGCCCACCATCGGCGCCGTGGGGCTCATCGCCTCGCGCGACGACATCGTCCGTTCTCACTTCGCCCGGTCGGGCGATCACGTGTGGCTGCTCGGCAAGGCTGCGGCCGACGGCGCGCGCGCCCTCGCGGGGAGCGAGTGGCTCGTGCGCGCCCTCGGCAGGCTGGCCGGGGATCCTCCGCTCATCGAGCTCGCGGCCGAGGCGAAGCTGCAGAAGCTCCTGCTGGAGCTCGCCCGGGCGCACCTCCTGACGAGCGCCCACGACGTAGCGGACGGTGGCCTGGCGGCGTGCCTCGCCGAGTGCTGCACCACGGGAGGAGAGGACGTCGGGGCGACCATCGAGCTGGCGGCCGCCTCTTCGACGGTCGACGCCCTGGCGGACCTCTTCGGGGAGAGCCCCTCGCGCGTCGTGCTGAGCGCCCCCGGCTCCAGCGAGCCTGCGCTCGTCGCGGCCGCCGGAAAGGCCGGCGTCCCGCTCGTCCGCATCGGCACGACCGGCGGCGCGAAGCTCGCGATCACCGCGGCCCCGCTGGGTTCTTTCGCGGTCGACACGAGCGCCATCCGGGCCCGCCGAGAGGGCTGCCTGGACGCCATCACGAAGATCGACTGAGCCCGCGCAAGGCCCGCGCAAGGAAGGTCTCCTACACCGGCGCCTCATCCCCGGCGGGCCCGTGTGGTACCGTTGAATGCCCGCGGCGCGCCCATGTCGAACAAGGTTCCGTCGCCCCTGCTCGGGTACAACAACAACGTCCGGCACAAAGGTCGGGTGTTCCACATCCAGACGGAAGACTCGGGCGTCAAGTACGGGCACATCATCACGCACCTCTTCATGGATGGCGGCCGCATCCTGAAGAGCGTGAAGACGAGCTACGCCGAGTACATCGGCAACGACCGGATGGGCGACATCGTCCGTGAGATGATGAAGCAGCAGCACAAGGCGATGTTCATCGCCCTGCGCGACGGCAAGTTCGACTCGATCGCCGAGGGCGCCGCCGATGCCTCGCAGATGACCCGCGCTCTCGCAGCCGAGTCTCCGCCCAGCCAGCCTCCGCCCCCGCCGCGCGAGGTGACGCCACCTCCGCCTCCGCCCCCGGCCGCCGCGAAGCCTGCGGTTCCTCCCCCACCGCCCAAGGCTCCCACGCCCTCCCCCCCCGCCGCTGCCGCGCGTCCGGCCCCGGCTCCTCCCCCTCCTGCCCCTCCCGCGGACGAGCCCGACGGACCGCCGACGGTCCGCCAGGCCGCTCCCGCCGAGCTCTCGCTCGAGATGGATGCCCTCGATCGCGCCGCCGCGGCCAACGCGGCGTCGCCCGTCCTGCGCAGCGCCAGCGACTTGCCGCCTCCGCCCGCCAACCTCTTCCGCGAGAAGAACGCGTCGGGCAAGTACCGCATCACACCGATGCCGCCCGCTGCCGCCGTGTCGGCCGAAGTGCCGCCTGCGCCGCGGGCTCCGGGAGCGGGGCAGGGTGCCCCAGCTCGGCCGGCTCCGGCCGCGGGATCCGGCAGCTCACCGGAACGCCGGTACGCGCCCACACGGCCTGCCGCCGTCTTCGGCCAAGCTCGGCCGCAGCAGGGCAAGTCGATCTTCGGGGAGGACCTCATCAGCGACAAGTCGCTCGACGAGGTGATCCTCAGCTACCTGGCGGAAGACCTGGAAGAGAAGAAGTAGCCGCGCAGCGCACAAAAAAACGCGCCCGGGCGACTTTCGTCGTCCGGGCGCGGTGGACTCGCGCGGTGGGGGAGGGGCTCGCGCAAGCCCTCAAGGCACGGCCGCTGGGCTCGCCGCTAGGAGGGGGACGGCTGCAACGACCGCACACATCTTAATTGTGTCTGGCACGCATCGTGGGCAAGAGGGGTAGGCTCCGTTTCGTTTCCCTCGCTCGTCTACGAGACAACCGGTGCGGGGGATCTATTCCGGACCTAGAACGCCGCCGCGACCGCGATGTGCATGCTGGCCTCGAGCTTCCGGCCGGACGCGTCGGCGTAGTCGAACTGCCAGAGCTCCGGCGTCAGCTTCAGGCGCACCCCTTGAGCGAGCACGATGGACGCGCCGAGCGTGTAACGGAGGACGAACGTGTCGTTCGTGAGCGGCGATGCGGCCGCGACGTCACCGATGCGCCAGAGCCCGTCGACGCGCGCGAGGGCGTCGACGCCCGGCGCGATCGGCGTCTCCGCTTCCACGTAGGCGCCGTGCTTCACGAAGAAGTTTTGACCCGGCGCGAACGTGTACTTGAGCTGCGTGGGATCGGCGTCCGAGAACTCCTGCCGGCGCACCAGCCACTCGGCGCGCACGTTGGTCCGTCCCGCGCGCAGCCACGCGTCGGCGCCGAAGATCGCGTACGAGAAGCGGTTCTCCGGGTCGAAGGTGCCGTACATGCCGCTGCCGCCGAACGTGAGGTCCGTGTTCGGCGACAGCCGGAAGGTCGCCGCGATCCTGCCTCCCCCCGCGGGCGTCTTGTTGTCGTCCACGTAGTAGAGGTTCCCGTCGCGCGACTGCACGAAGTCGAGGTCGAGCGACGACTCGGCGCCCTTGAAGCCGCTGATCGCGTACGCCGCCCAGTCGAGCTCCATCATGTCGCCGAACCAGTGCGAGCCGTCGATCTCGACGCCGTTGTCCGGGAACGGGCTGGGGAGCACGCCCATGTTCCAGTCGCGAAGGCGCAGCATCCGGCCCATGTCGTAGGGCAGCGGCTTGTCCGCGAGCTTGTGATTGGCCGGATCGTGACGCAGGTTGAACGCGCCGAAGCTCGGGCTGAAGCGCCCGACGCGGAAGTTCAGCTCGTCGACCACGCGCAGGTCGACGTACGCCATGTCGGTCTCGAAGCCGTGGCAGCCGTAGCAGATCTTCACGTTGGCCGAGACGTGCTCGCTCAGGTCGGCCGCGATCTTCCCGGACAGCTCCGTCGTGAAGCCGCCGAAGAACTGCGTTCCGTACGTGTCGCTCGGCTGGAAGGGCGCGATGTGCTCGTCGACCTGCACCGATCCGGCGAAGGTCCGGTCGAGCGCGAGCGCCGGCGGCGACCACAGCGCGAGCGTGATGGCCGCGACGATCGCGAGAAGCCCCCAGAGCGCGCGCGTCATCCGCCCGAGCCTCCCGCGTCCGCCGCAACCGCCGCGGCCGCCGACTCCGCCGCCGCGGCAGCCTTCGGGCGCTCCACCGAGTACCAGTGGAGGAAGCGCAGGATGGGCACCGTGTCGGCCTCGCTGATCCCGCTCCCGGGCTGCCGGCGCATCTTCTCGACGTACATGCGCCAGAAGGCGTCCCCGTTGATCCCGCTCTCGAGCGGGCGCGCGAGCGAATGGCACTTCGAGCAGCGTTGCGCGAAGACGGCGTAGTCGCTCTGCACGTCCGCCGGCAGGGTCGACACGTCGAGGCCGTCGCGCCTCTCCGACACGGCGCCGGCGCAGCCGACGATCGCCGCGAACGCCACGAGCGCCACGACCCCGTGCGCGCGGGTCATTCGCTGTCGGCGCCGTTCGCGCCCTCGGCGATCCAGTCCTTCACCAGCTGGATCTGGCTCTGCGACCAGTACGCCGGCCCGTCCTTGGGCATCTGCACGCCGACAGGGTAATCGCCCACGAGCTTCTGCACGAGCGCCGATTCACACGGTTTGCCGGGGACGATGATGCTCGTCCCGGTGGTGTGACCGCCCTTGCGGATCCCGCCGAGCGTCGACGTATCGAGCCCCGTCGCGTCGAGGCACGAGTGCTCCGGCCGCGTCGAGTCGTGGCACGCGACGCACCCGTGACCGGTCGGGTCGGTGTTCGACCGCTGGATGAGCGGGCGGATGTCGCGCTGGAAATCGACCGGCGCGTCGGGTCTCGAGTCGACGTCGGTGCAGGCGACGAGCTCGGGCCCGTTCTGCGGGTCGAGGTAGCTGCAGCTCGCGAGCGTCAGCATCACGAGGCCCGCCGCGCCTTCGAGGGTTCGCGCGCGCACCCCCGTCACTCCGGCACGAACGTGAGCTGCACGTCGGCCCATGCATCGCCCGTGTCCACGCCGTCGATCTTCACGCGGGCTGCGTTCGCGATGCAGTTCTTCACGCCCGGCATCTGATCGAACCCGTTCACGTGCGCGCCGACGACGTTGCCCGTTTCGTCGGTCACGACGTGGAGCACGGCGGTGCCCTCGAGACGCTCGGCCCGGCGCTCGAGGGCGTTGCGGTAGCACTGCGTCCACGCGCCGGCCTTGCGGGAGAGGGCCCGCTGGACGCCGCTCGTCGTCGCACCACCGCCGGCCCCGGTGACGCTCCATTGCACGTGCGCGTGCGAGGGATCGAAGGCCGCCGCGGCGGGTGCAGCCGGTGCCGGAGGGGCAGGCGCGGTGGTCGGAGGAGGCGGTGACGGATTGGCGGAGGCGGCGGGTGCTTCGGGAGTCGGGGCGGGAGGAAGAGGAGGGGCTGCGGGTGCCGGCGGTTCCACCGCGGCAGCCGCCGCGCGAGGAGGCGGCGCAGGCTTCGGGCCCGGCCCCACCTTCGTCGAGACCGAGGGTGCGGCGCTGGCAAGAGGCGTCTGCTCCGGCAGGGGAACCGGGTCCGTCATGAGAGGCTTGAGCGTCGCGGTCGGCGGCGGCGGCACGGGGCCGTGCGAGACGGGCAGGATCGCCGCCTGCTTCGGCCCGATCTTGTCGCGCAGGAGGAAACCGCCGCTTCCGAGCGCGATCGCGACGAGCGCCACGCCGGCGAAGAGTCGCGCCCGGCTGCGCGAGCCGCCCTCGCCCGGCGCGGCCGACATGCCCGGCGGCGTCAGCTTGCTCGCCGTGATCGCAGGCGTCGCCGACACCACCTGCGACGAATCGAACGCGGGCGCCGTGGGAGCGTGCGCCGCGGCGAGCCGCTGCGTCGCCGCGTGCGCGAGCGGATCCGTGGACCCGCCGAGCAGCCGCAGCTCGGTGCGCATCTCCCTCGCGCTCTGGTAGCGGTCTTCCCGCTTCTTGCGCATCGCCTTCAGGCAGATGGCCTCGAGCTGCCGGTCCGAGGGTGGGTGGACCGAGCTGGGCGGCACGGGTTCCTCCGTGACGTGCTTGAGCACGACGCCGAGGGCCGTCTCGGCGTCGAAGGGCACGCGCCCCGTGAGCAGCTGGTAGAGGATCACCCCCATCGCATAGAGATCGCTGCGCGCGTCGAGCGCCTCTCCCTTGCCCTGCTCGGGCGACATGTACTCGGGCGTGCCGACGACGATCCCCTGCGTCGTGAGCTTCTGTCCGCCCGTCTGCGGTGTGCCGTCCTTGCGATCGGTGAACTTGGCGATGCCGAAGTCGCACACCTTCACGATGTCGCGCGCGCGCCCCTCGTCGTCGGTGCCGCGCAGGAGCATGATGTTCTCGGGCTTGAGGTCCCGGTGCACGATCCCCATCTCGTGCGCGACGGCCAGCGCGGCGAGCGCCTGCGACAGGATGTCGGCGATGCGCGCGGGAGGGAGCGGCCACTCCTGCTGCAGCACCCGGAAGAGATCGCGCCCGTCGAGGAACTCCATCGCGATGTAGAGGAGGCCGTCGTCTTCCTGGCCGAAGTCGATGACGCGCATCGAATTCGGGTGGTCCAGGCGGCTCGCGGCCTTCGCCTCGCGCTGGAAGCGCGCGACGTACGTCGCGTCGCCGGCGTGGTCGCCGTGCATGATCTTGATGGCCACGTCTTTCTCGAGCGCGAGCTGCTTGGCGCGGTAGACCGCGCCCATGGCGCCTCCGCCGAGGTACGCCTCGACGAGGAACTTGCCGGCGATGGTCCGCCCGAGAACCGGGTCCTTGGATTCGGCCATCGCAGAACGAAGTGTAGCCTGCTTCGCAGAGCCCCCGCCATCCGGGGGATACCGTCAGATGCGACGGGCGTGCCCGGCCTCGATGGCCTCCGCGACGATGGCGCGATCGGCGTCGTCCACGCTCGCCGCGGCGCGCGCCACCTCGAGCGGCGAATCGCCGCGCACGATGCGTTCGCGCGCCTCCGAGCTCCCGGTGAGCAAGTCGAAGGCAGGCACGTCGTCGCGGAACTCGTACGCCTCGGTGCGGAAGCGGAAGCGATCGGGCGCCTGCGCGTGGGCGAGCGCGACGAGGGCGACATAGGTGCGCACGGGGCGGAAGGACACGGGGTCGGTCACGTGCACCTGCACGCCGCCGCACGTCTCGCCGCGGTGCTTGTGGAACATGGGGCTGAAGGTGAGCGGGCGCGCGCGGAAGCCGGGAAGACCGAGCGCGTGCAGCCCCTCCGCCAGACGCGCCCCGTCGATCCACGGCGCGCCGACGATCTCGAAAGGCCGCGTCGTCCCGCGCCCCTCGGAGAGGTTGGTCCCCTCGATCAAGCAGCCGCCCGGGTAGACGAGCGCCGTCTCGTACGACGGCATGTTCGGCGACGGCATCACGAAGGGCCGGTCCCACGCCATCGCGTGATCGGCGCGCTCGATGCCGCTGGCGCCGACGACGCGCACGAGCTGTGCGGGGACGCGCGTCGCGTCCGCCTGCCACGCGACGATCTCGCCGAGCGTGAGCCCGTGCCGGACTGGGATCGGCTCGAGCCCCACGAACGAGCACATCTCGCTCGTCTGGCGGTGCCCCTCGATGCTCGACGGATCGCCGCCGATGGGATTCGGCCGGTCGAGCACCAGCACGTTGACGCCGGCCTGGACGCAGGCGCGCATCGCGAGCACGGCGGTCCACACGAAGGTGTAGTAGCGGGAGCCGACGTCCTGCAGGTCCACGAGGAGCAAGTCGATGCCCGCGAGATCCTCGGCGCGCGGCGAGAGGTCCTCGAAGCGCGCCCCGTAAAGACTGCGGACCGGGGTCCCGAACGCGTCGCGCGCGTCGGCAACGCCCACCATGTCCTGCGCTTCGCCTCCGTAGCCGTGCTCGGGCCCGAAGACGATGACCGGCTCGACCCCCAGCGCGTCGAGCACGCGCCGCACGTGCACGAGCCTTCGATCCACCGATGCCGGGTGCGCGAGCAACCCCACCTTCGCCGCGCGGAGCTCCGCCCCGAGGCTCGGATGCGTCGCGAGTCGATCGAGCCCGGTTCGCACGGCTCAGTCTCCGCCCGCCTCCTGCGCGTCGGCGCCCGCTTCGACCGTCGCGTCGAAGCCGCCGTCGGATGCGTCGCTCGTCGTCGCATCCACCCCCGCTTCGGGGCCGGCGTCCTCAGGCCCGGCTTCCTCGGGAGACGCCTCCGGGCCCGCATCGGCGAAGCTGCAGTTCGTGTTCGCCACCTGGTTCACGTAGACCGGGATGCTCCGCAGGTACTGGATGACGGCCTGCACCTGCGCCGCGTCGAGCCCACCGTCGTCGATGTGACCGAACCGCGGCATGGGCGGGCAGAGCGGCATTCCCTCGTTGTCGATGCCGTTGAGGATCGCGTTCTCGATCTGGTCGTTGCTCCAGCACCCGAGTCCCGTCGCCGGGTCCGAAGTGAGGTTGGGCGGATAGGCGAAGCCGCCCTCGTCCTGCGCCCAAATGACGCCGTCGTTGTTCCCGCTGAGCGTCTGCCCGTGGCACTGGAAGCACCGGTGCGTCGAGATGATCGTCGCGCCCAGCGCGACCTGCGCATCGTCGAGCGGCCCCGCGTCGACCGCGCAGCTCGCCTCCGCCGCGGCCTCGGCTTCGGACTCCCCGTCGTCGGTTCCGTCGAGCGTGGCGTCGGTCCCACCGGCATCGCCCAGCGGAACGACCGTGTCGTCACCGATGCACGCCCACAGGCCAACCGGCAGGGTCGAAAAGAGCAGTGTGACTGCGAGCTTTCGTGTGCGATTCACGCTTCGACCCGGCACGCACCCTTATGCGGTGGCAGGCAAGGGTCAAGCACTCATCGGCCACGCATGTTGCCGAAAGGCAGGCCGGTGTGAAAAGATTTCATACCCGATGCGGCGCGTCCTGGTGGTCGACGACGAGGAGAACATTCGCCTCGTCCTGCGCACCCTGCTGAAGAAGCACAGCTACGAGGTGGAGCTCGCCGACAGCGGCGAGACCGCGCTCGCGTCGCTCGACTCCTTCGATCCCGACGTGATCCTCACCGACGTGCGCATGCCGCGCATGGGAGGGCTCGACCTGCTCGGCGCGCTGAAGGCCAAGCAGCACCCGGCCACGGTCATCGTGATGAGCGCTTACGGGAACGTGGACCTCGCCATCGAGGCGATGAAGGCCGGGGCGTACGACTACGTGAGCAAGCCGTTCAAGCCCGACGAGATCGTGCTCGCGCTGCGCAAGGCGGAGGAGCGCGAGTCGCTCCGTCGCGAGAACCGCGCGCTCCGCGAGCAGATGCAGAAGGACACGCAGTTCTCGTCGATCATCGCCAAGAGCCGGGAGATGACCGACATCTTCCGGACCATCACCAAGATCGCCGACTTCAAGACGACGGTGCTCATCACCGGCGAGAGCGGCACCGGCAAGGAGCTCGTCGCGCGCGCCATACACGAGCGATCGCAGCGCAAGGCGGGGCCGTTCGTCGCCATCAACTGCGGCGCGATCCCCGAGAACCTGCTCGAGAGTGAGCTCTTCGGCCACAAGAAGGGCGCGTTCACCGACGCCACCGCCGACCGTCGCGGTCTCTTCGAGGAAGCCAGCAACGGCACGCTGTTTCTCGACGAGATAGGCGAGCTGCCGCTGAACCTCCAGGTGAAGCTGCTGCGCGTGCTGCAGGAGGACACGATCCGCCGCCTCGGCGACCCGAAGGACATCAAGGTCGACGTGCGCATCATCGCCGCGACGCACCGCGACCTCGCGGCCGACGTGAAGGCGGGGCGCTTCCGCGAGGACCTCTTCTACCGCATCAACGTGCTGGCCATCGCCATCCCCGCGCTCCGGGCGCGGCGCGAGGACGTGAACCTGCTCATCGACCACTTCCTCGCGCGCAACAACGCGCGCCTGGGCACGAACATCCGCGGCGTCTCCCCCGAGGCGCGCAAGCTCCTGCTCGAGTACGCGTGGCCCGGCAACGTGCGCGAGCTCGAGAACACCATCGAGCGCGCCATGGTCCTCTCCGAGACCGACGTGCTCCAGTCGATCGACCTGCCCGAGCGCATCCGTGACGCGCTCGACCCGGTCCAGGTGCAGCTCGCGAGCGGTGAGCTGTCGATCAAGAAAACGACGGCGGCGATCGAGCAGATCCTCATCCGGCGGGCCCTGCAGAAGACCAAGGGCAATCGCACGCGCGCGGCCGACATCCTCGAAATCAGCCACCGGGCGCTGCTCTACAAGATCAAGGACTACAAGATCACCGACTTGTAGGATTACAATCCCCGCCATGAGCTCGAGCGGATGGGCGGCGGCCACGCTGGGGGCGATGCTCCTCGCGGTCGCCGGGTGCGGCGGTGGCGGCAAGGGGGCGGACTCTCCGGGGACGTGTCCCGACGGGACGGTGCTCAAGGGCGAGGACTGCGTGCCGAGCGACGACTCGTCGTCGAGCGGCAGCGGCAGCGGGAGCAGCGGGAAGAGCGCGAAGAAGGACGATGACGACGACGATTCGCCGCCCTCGTCCTCCGCGTCGTCTTCCTCCTCCAGCGCATCCTCGTCGTCGGACTCGTCGAGCGCCGGCGCGTCGGGCGGCAGCACGCCCTACGACAAGGACGCCGTGGAGGCGCAGCTCAAGCGAGCCGCCCGACAGGTGAAGTCGGGATGCGGATCGGCGAGCGGCGACGACGGGCAGCGGACGGGCCCGTGGGGATCGACCAAGGCGAGCGTCGTGCTCGGCCGCAACGGCCACGTCAAGCAGGTGACCGTCCCGGATCCCTACAACGGCAAGCCGGTCGGCGACTGCGTGATCAACGCGTTCAAGAAGATCCAGTTCCCGCCCTACGCGGGCTCCAGCGACGTCGTCGTCGACTGGGACGTCGAGCTCGTCCAGCCGAAGAAGTAGCCGCAGCGCGGCTCGCTTGTTGCTCCACCGCGACGTTCGGTGGGCAATCCGGCAGATCGGGCGCTCGTCCCTCTGACGGCGCTGTCATGGACCCGGCCGCGCCACCTATTTCTTCTGAGATCCTCCTCCTCGCGGCTCGCCGGCTCCGGATCGGGCGAGGAGGTGTCGGACCGAATGAGGAGACGCCGGACTGAATGAGGACACGCCGGACCGAATCAGGAGGCGCCGGACTGAATGAGGAGGCGCCGGACTGAATGAGGACACGCCGGACTGAATGAGGACACGCCGGACTGAATGAGGAGACGCCGGACAGAATCAGGAGGCGCCGGACTGAATGAGGAGACGCCGGACTGAAAAAAGAGGCGTCGCACCGAATGAGGAGGCTTCGTCGAGAACGAAGACCCGTCATTGAGAACCTCGGCTCCTTTTCGAGTCCGAAGGGTCCTTTTCGCGGGCGAAGGCTCCTTTTCGAGGCCGAAGGCTCCTCTTCGGAAGCGAGGGCTCCTCTCCGAAACCGGGGACTCCTTCTCGAGACCGAGGACTCCTCTTCGAGGCCGAAGGTTGCTCGGCGAGGTCGACGACGCCCGAGCGAGCCTCGCGCGGCAGATGACGATCGAGCCGCTTCCACGACTCAGCGCGAGCGCCAGGTCCAGCGGTCGATGAGCCAGGGGCCCTCGGGCTGCAGCGGGTCGTCCTTGCCGATGGTCCAGGCGTCGATCGTGCCGTCGGGCGAGACGCGCATGCGCACGAAGTGCTTGAACCCCGGGTGGCCGAGCACGGTGAACACCTGCTGCATCTCGAGGCCCTGCAGCGCGCAGAGCCAGAGGAACGTGCCGAACAGGGCCGCCCCCACGAAGGCGTAGACGATGACGGTGGCCGCGTCGCGCCCGAGCAGGGGCAGGTAGTTGGCGAAGTGGCGCAGGAGGCCCGAGATGGCCGACGGGAGGCAGCCGAAGGCGATGCCGAAGGGCAGCGCCATGGCGAGCACCCGGCGCGGGTGGGCGCGGTGGTGACCGGCGATCGCGTAGAGCGCCCACGAGACGAGGACGCTCGAGATGCCCGCCACCCACCACGTGCGCGTCCAGTGGCGCCAGTCCATGCCCAGCTCGAGCGCCGCCACGAGCCCCGCCGCCATGTGCACGAGCCAGCCGGAGCGGCCGAAGGTCAGCTTGAGCGGCACCTGCAGCGCGAGACGCCGCGTCGTTCGCGCGTCCGGATAGGCCGCCTGCGCCGGCTGCGGGTCCGGAACGATGCGCGTGCCGTGGAGGAACGCGCCTCCGCCCCCGGCGATGACGTGCGTCGAGTCGCGCACCGTGCGGCGCTCGTAATGGTGCATGTCGCCGCACTGGTAGAGGATGCGGTCGCGTTCCAGCGAGAGACCGCATGCGCGGAGCATCCGCTCGCCGATCCCCCACGCGTCGCCGTGCGCGATGGCGGGATCGGGCGCCACGAACCAGATGCCGGCGCCCTGGCCCGCCGCTTCGCGACGCTCCCGGAAGTACGCGCGCTGCCGGTAGTCGATGCGGCCGAGCTGCCGGTCGACGCCCCACAGCTCGAGCCCCGGAGCGAGCGGCAGCGCCCAGAAGCTCGACTCCTGGACGGGATCGTAGCCGTGGATGGCGAGCCGGCGCTTCTGCTCCACCTCCTTGCCGCTCCAGAGGGCGCTGACGGTCCTCAACACCGAGGCGAAGATGTCGATGGTGCCGCGAAGCTCGTCGATGTGCAGCCGCCGGGCGAGCCGCCCGACGCCGCTGCGAGGTGGGCTCGACGGCGCATGCGATTCGGGGGGCGGGCGCGCGCTGTCGCCGTCACGCTCGATGCGCGGTGCGCGCCGCCGGAAGAGGCGTCCGAAGCCGTCGAGACCGTCGTACCAGTCGTGGTTGCCGGGGATGCCGAGCAGCACGCGGCGCTTCTTTCCGTCCGCGGGGGCGTGGCGCAGCACGTCGTTCCACGGCTGGACGAGGCGCCGGTAGATCTCCTCGGTCGTCGCGACCGGGTAGGCCGTGTCGCCCCCGAAGAGCAGGACGTCCCCGCGCGGCAGCGCGACGTCGGTGCCTCCGTCGTCCACCACGTAGGTGTCGAACACCATGTGTGCCACGGCCTCGCTGACGTCGCGGTCGTCTCCCGTGTCGGCGATCCAGTCGATCCAGAGCGGGCGCCCGCCGAGTGACTCGAGCAGCGTCGCTTTCGGCTCGACCCCGAGCACCTGCGTGACGTTCGCGAGCATCTCGCGCGCATCGAGCGGCCGCATCCAGTCGCGCGAATCGACCGACTCGCGGGCGATCGCGGTGGAGACGAAATTGCGGAAGTGCCCCCAGAGGGACGTGGCGCCGTACCAGCGGATCCCGTAGGGCGCGTGGCTCCCCTGCTTGAACACGAGCGGCGCGAGACGATCGCCCCGGGGCTCGAGGCGCTTCGGGGCGCTGCTGGAGCCCTCCGCCATGGCAGAAGGGCTACCACGGACGGGGGACCTCAGTGCAGGACGATCTCGGCGGTCGTCGGCCCGACCGTGACCGAGGTGACCGCGTTCATCGAGAGCGTTCCGGGCGTCGCGCCGGTCGTGTCCACCGCGCCTCCGCCCATCGGCACGACCTGGTTGCCCGTGATCGACACGGTCACCGGCGCCGACGAGGGGTTCACGAGCACGCTGCCCTTGGCGAAGTCACGCCGGTAGACGCCGCCGGTCAAGAGCGTCCCCACGTCGGTCGTCGCCGCCGTGCTGGGCGCGCCGAGGTCGATGCCCCACTCGGGGTACCACTCGAGCGGGCCGCTCGCGAAGTAGTCGAGGTACGTGTGGTGCCCTTTCACGAGCAGGTAGTTGCCCAGGTAGTACATGCGCTTCGCGACGTCGGTCGGCGCCGTGAGGTAGTTCTGGAGGATCATGATCCTGTCGAGCGACGCGAGCTTCAGCAGCTCGTCGGTGGCCGCCACCCAGTCGCTCAGGGCGAAGCTCTGGTCCGCGAACCCCTCCGAGAAGACGCCGGAGGTCACGGTGTAATCCGTGTTGTCCCAGCTGGTGATGAAGGCGCCGTCGTTCGGGATGAGCGGGATTCCCTTGGCGGCGAGATCGGCGCTCAGCTTGGTGATCCACGTCTGCCACGCGGCGATCCACGTGGCGTTCCCGAGCTCGGTGAACTGCGTGGTCTTCGCTGCCGTTCCGGCGAGGCGCGGGTCCTGGTTCGCGCCGTTGCCGCCGACCCAGCCTTGCAGCAGCGAAGGCGACGCCGAGTCGAACATGATGCCGTCGTACTGCCCGTCGGCGACCTGCGTCTCGAGCGACTGCTCCCAGTACTGCTGGAAGGCGGGGACCGAGACGTTCATGAGGAGCGCCATGTCGGGGTCGATGACGCGCTCGTTGTTGGTGTTGTGCCAGAACCAGCTCTCGTTCATCGTCACCGTGGGGTAGTCGTTGCACCACGTCATCCCGTCGCAGATGAACGGGGTCATGGGGCCCGACTGCCACAAGCACAGGTGGTAGTGCAGGACGAGGAAGTCCTTGTTGAGCGCGCGGAGCTGCTGCGTGACCGAGAGCACCTGCTTCTCGGTGCCGACGTAGTGGCTCGTGGCGAACTGCATCTGCGCCATGTTCATCGTCGGCAGCTGGTCGACGAGCAGCGCGATGACCGCGTTCGTGTCCGGGTAGCTGCGCCCGCTCGGCAACCCGCCACTGGAGCTCCCGCTGCCGCTCCCCCCGCCGCTGCTGCTCGAGCTGCCGCTGCCCCCGCCGCTCCCGCTGCCGCTGCTGCCGCCGCTCCCGCTGGCGCTGCCGCTGCTGCTGGTGCTCCCGCTGCCGCCTCCGCTGCTGCTCGCGCCGCTCGACGATCCGCCGTCACCGGAGCCGCCGTCGCCGCTCCCGTTGCTGCTCGAGGACGAACCGCATGCCCACGCGAGGCCGAGGAAGACGCTCGCGAGGGCGCCCAGACGCGCCCGTCGGTCCATGGGCTCGATCGTACGACGCCACGACGTGATCGTCCCGAGTGCGCATTGAGCGTGAATGTGCGACAGGCGGGGTCAGAACACGATCTCGCCGCCGCCGGCGAGACTGAGGGCGACGGAGTTGGTGCCACCGTCGTACGCGAGCCACGTGCAGCCGGCGCCTAGGAGAAGCGAGCCGCTGACGTCGGGAGCCGGCTCCTGCGACGAATGGGGAGGCAGCGGGATGCGAAGGCCGCCGACGCCTCCGGCGATCCACGTGAAGGGCGGCGTGTACACCCAGCGCCCCGGCGGGTCCGAGCCCGCCTTCCCTGTGTCGACGGGGTGCGTGTCGAAGGGCACGCTGAAGCTCCCGCGCAGGGAGAGGAACGGCACGGCGTAGGTGTTCTCGGCAGCGACGATGACCGCGACGTCCGGGCTGACGAATCCACCGCCGGCGGATGCGCCGCCCCCTGCGCCGCCCACGATCGACAGCCAGCGCCGCACCTCGTGCTTCACGCCCACGCGTCCGGCGAACGCGTAAGGGAAGGTCCCTGCGACCGAGCTCCCGTCGATGTGCAGGACGGACACCTCCGCCGACGCGTCGGTCGCCTCCTCCACGCCGCGGCGTACGCGCAGGGTGCCGCTCTCCCCGCTCAGTCCGAGAAAGGCGCCGTGCGTCGCCGCTTCGAGCTGCAGCCCGGTCTGCCCGGGACGCAATGTAGCGGCAGACTCGAGCGGCATCATGCGCGCCGGTGGCGAATACACGTCGTGCGTGCAGCCCGAGAGGAGCGCCGCCGACGATGCAAGCGCGGCACACGTCGGTCCCAGAGTGTGCCCTCCCGACGACGCCCTGTGATTCCGGGGCACACGGTCTGCGTCGAATGCCCGCATGCACCGCCGCTTCGCAATGCGCGTGCCGACGGCAAGCGCGCTTCGACTAGAAGCGAAGCATCGGACCCGCGGTCAGCGCGATCTGCGACATCCCGATCCCGTACCACTCGGTGTAGCAACCGCTCGGGCAGAAGACCTGGCTGCGCGAGTCCATCGTGACGGCGGTGACCGTCGCCTGCGCCCGGATGCCCCAGTGCCTCGAGATGAGCACCTTGGCCCCCGCTGCGATCGAGCCCTCGAACCAGAGCTCGTCCTGCACGTTCGACTGGGGGGAGAACCACACCGCGCCGGCGAGGAGTCCCAGGAAGGGGCGTACGACGCCGTGGCGAAGGAGGTCGAGCTCCGCACCGAGCTGGAAGTGGTGCGCCGTCACCGTGTACTGCGGCGTGTTCGAACCGGAGCCGGTGTCGAGCTCCAGCCCGGCCAGCTGGAGCTTGTAGTCGGCTTCGAGTCGTATGCCGTACCACTCGCCCACGTCGACGGTCGCACCGAACACCGGCGACGGAGCGAAGACGAGCAGGCCGCCGACGACCGGCACGCCCGTGGAGAACGTGTACCCGGCGCTCGGCGTGATCTCGATCGGCACGTGCACGGGCGCGGCGGGCGCAGGCTGCTCCGCGGCGTAGTTCACGAGGGGCCGCGCCGTGCGCGTGTGCTTCGAGCCCTTCGAGTGCTTCGCATGCTTCGAGTGCTTCGAATGCTTGGACGGCGGCACGCACGGCCGATCCTCGTCCGCGCTCGCATCCGCCCACGCCTGCGACGCACCGAGCATGGTCACCGGCAGCAGCACCGCGAGCGTGGCGACGGCGCACGATTCCCTGAACCCCCTGAGCCCCATGCCGCGGCCAGCTTCACGCTTCGGGCCAGGCTCGCTTGAGGTACCCTCGTCGACGATGGTCTACGACCACGATCTGGTCGTCGTCGGCGTCGGCCCCGCGGGCGAGAAGGGGGCGGCGCAGGCGGCGTACTTCGGCAAGCGCGTGGCATGCGTCGAGCGTGCAGAGGAGCCCGGCGGTGCGGCCGTGCACACGGGCACGCTGCCGAGCAAGACGCTGCGTGAGACCGCCATCTTCCTGTCGGGCTTCCGGCAACGCGAGCTCTACGGCCTGAGCGTCGAGCTCAACCCGGACCTGGCGGTGCCCAAGCTGCTCTCGCGCAAGGACGCCGTGCGCGACCAGGAGGTCGCGCGCATCAAGTGGAACCTCGAGCGGCACGGCGTGCCCATCCTGCGCGGAGCGGCGCGCTTCGTCGATCCGCACACCATCGAGATCACGGGCGG
>DASVWO010000262.1:0-13713 GCA_036393165.1 Polyangiaceae bacterium
AGCTGCCGACCACCTGCACGACCGACGCGGGGCTCGTCGGTTGGTACCAGACGGTGAGACCGCACGACCGCGTCGGCACCGACGACCCGCCGGACTTCGAGGAGCACGCGCCCATCGGGAGGGCCAGGAGCGTGACCGGAGCGAGCGCGTGCACGAGGCGCACGCGCCGTGGTGTAGCACCTGATCAGTGCGGTGCAGCCGCGCCGGCGGCCCAGAGGGCGTACACGGCGGACCAGCCCATCAGCAGGAGGAGGGCGAAGAGGGCGAGGGCCCAGATCTCGAGCCGGCGCAGGGCCCGCTGCGTCGAGACGATTCCCCAGGACATGCAGAAGGTCTGCGCCCCGTTGGCGAGGTGATAGGCCGTCGCCAGAACGCCGAGTACGTAGACCACGAGGGTCGGCGTGTGGAAGTGCATGTGCTGGGCGAGGTCCGCGAACGTCTCGGCGTGCCCCCCCTCGATGCGCGGCTGCAGCAGGGCCAGCCACAGGTGCGCGCCGAGGAAGAGCAGCAGGCCCACGGCGGCCAGCCGCTGCAGCAGGTACTTCAGGTTCGCGTACCACCGGTACCGCAGGTTGTTCGGCCGGCTCGTCGCGAGCCGCCCGATTCCCCATACGGTGTGAATCGCCAGCGGCAGCAGAACGACGACGCCGGTGACCGCTTCGGCGATCGGGTGCGGGTACTCGGTGACGGCCGCAGCCCATGCGTCTGCCCCGCGGAAGGCGGACAGGTTGTTCCAGAGGTGGATCACCGTCCACACGCCGAGCGGAGCGATAGCCAGCGCAGAAGCTGCGCGCGCACGCAGGAACGAGGACCTCGCCTCGGCGGGTTGAACGAGCGCCGGCACCTGACTGATGGGACGTCTAGGCGCTGGCCGGTCCGTTTACAAGCGCTCGTCGGCCCCTGTGCGGACGCGCCACAGTCTGTCGAGAATGCCGCCGACGAGCAGCAGGGTGCCGCTTGCGAGCATCAGGAGCAGCTTGGGATCCAGCAGGTCCACCGTTTCCTCGCGTCCGACGGACGAGCGCGATGCACATCGCGTGCGAGGCTCGAGGGAGGTAATGGATCGGCGATGCACGGCGTCCTGCTCGAGCCCCACGCGGAGGTCCGCGGGTCGGAGGTCCGCGACGTTGCGGTCCGCGCCGACAGGGGTGCATGGGTTGCCGACAGCTGGCAGGCGCTCGGCGGAGAGCCGCGAGATCCCGGGGATTACGAGCTGCGCGTGCGCGTCGACGGCGGCTCGGGCGGGCTCTCGGCCCAGGTCCCGCCGTGCGCCGGCCGCGGGCGCGTGAGCATCGACGGCCACGACGTTCCGTCGTTTCCGGGGGCTGTCGTCGTGCCACTGGCTGCCGGCGTCCACGACATGGTGATCACGGTGCGCGTCAGCCGTTACGAGCGGCGGATCGCGTGCGGCGAGATCCCGCGGGTCGGGCCGGCGCGCACGACGACTGAGGGGCTCGGCGTCCTCGCATTCGACAGCCCGCACGGGGCCGCCGGCGGCGGGCGGGCGGTGGTGTACGTCCCGCCAGGCCACGACGCGACGAAGCCGGGGGCGCTGCTCGTCGGCCTGCATCCCTGGAACGGGACGATGTGGACGTACGCGGCCTACGCGGAGCTCCTGCGCGCCGCAGACGCGCGCGACGTGGTGCTGCTCATGCCGAGCGGTCTGGGCAACTCGCTGTACGTGGCCGACGCCGAGGACGAAGTCATGCGGGCCCTCGACGCGCTCGCCGAGGTGGTCGCCGTGGACCCGCGGCGCGTCTCGCTCTGGGGCGCGTCGATGGGCGGAGCGGGCGCGACGACCGTGGGATTCCACCACCCCGACCGCTTCGCCAGCGTGACGAGCTTCTTCGGTGACAGCCGTTACGACCTGTCCACGTACGTGCGCGGCCTGCTGCACGACGAGCTCGGTGCCCACCTCGTCAACGCGCTCGACGTGGTGGATAGCGCCCGCTGGCTCCCGGTGTGGCTCGTCCACGGCGAGGACGACCGGACCTCGCCCATCCGGCAGAGCGAGATGCTCGCCGACGCGATGCGCGCCCGGGGCTTCACCGTCGCGTTCGACCGCGTCCCGCGCATCGGGCACGCCGGCGTTCTCGTCGCGAAGTACGTCGCCGCCGTCGTCGACCGCGCGGCGACCCTCCAGGCGGCCGCGTCTCCCGCGCGCGTCACCTACCGCAGCGTCCGCCCATGGGACACCGGCGCCTACGGCGTCCACATCCAGCGCGCGTCCGACGAGGGCGACGCCTTCATCGACGTCGAGCGCGTGGGGAGCGAGGTGCGCGTGAACCGCCAGGAGAACGTGGCGCGCTGGTGGCTCGACCCGGGCGCTCTCGGCGGCGCGGGGAAGCCGTGAGCGGGCGGTGGGAGCGGTGGCTGCTGGCGCTGACGCCGGCGGTGGCGATGGCGACCGTGGGCCTCGGGCTACGCGTCGGAGCCGGGGAGAAGGTGCGCGCCGCGATGGTTTACGGCGCGCCCGATGCCAAGGCGGGGACCGGGCAGGCGTGGCAGCTCGCGGTGTTCGACGAGGAGCGCGGCGTGCGCGAGCCCGTGAAGCTCGCGGGGATCGACGTGGTCGCCCGCGCCGGGACGAGCGAGCTGCACTGGCAGGTCGCGACCAACGAGGACGGCGCCGCCGAGCTCGGGATGCCGCTCAAGGTGGCGCCCGACCACATCGAGGTGAGCGTCGGGGGCAAGGTGCTCGTGAGCGGGCAAACGCAGCCCGCGCCTCCCGCGGTCCAGACGCCCGCGGCGTCGCAGTGGGCTCGCTTCGCGCGGCGAGCCGGGCCCATCTCGCTCGACGTCGCGGTGCTCGGCCAGCGCGCCGCCTCCGGCTTCCCGGCGAGCCTCTGGATCCGCGCGAGCGACGCGACGACCGGGGCTGCCCGCGACGGCGCCGCGATCCACGTCGAGAGCGACCCGGCGCTCACGCCTGCCGAGCCCACCGTGACGACGGATGCACTCGGCTGGGCGCACCTGATTGTGACGCCGATGGGCTTCTCGGTGCCCCTCCTCCTGCACGCCGAGTACGCCGGTGCGCAGACGGGACCGCCCGGCGACAACCGCGGGGAATGGGCCGGAGGCCTCTTCATCTCCCCGGGCGGCTCGCGCATCGCGATGCAGGATCGCTACGTCCCCGGCGCTCCGGTCGCGCTCGAGGTCACCGTCCCCACGGTGCGCAAGGTCGCGTACGTCGAGGTCGACAGCGCCGCGGGGCGCGCGTGGGCGGCCGCCGCGCCGCTCCCGCCGTCGGACGCGCAGATGCCGCGAGCCGCGCTCCAGGTCCCGCCGCTCGCTCCCGGCCTCTACTGGGCCGTCGCGGCCGACGACCCGACCGGCGCCTCGACGCTGGGACCCGGCACGATGGCCCGCCCGTTCTTCGTCGCCGACAGCGACGACGCCGCGCTCCTCTTCGGCACCGACCCCGACGTGTGCGCTCTGCCCCGGGACATCCGCGAAACGAGCCGCATCCTCGCAGCGTGCCTCGCCCTCGTCGCGCCCGCTCCCGTCGCGCGGTGGACCGCTCTCGACGGCTTCGCTTTCCAGCGGGCCCGTGACGCACACCGCCGCGCGCAGGGCCTCTCGATCGCCCTCGGCGCCATCGCCGTCGCCGTGATCCTCGAGGTCGTCCTGCTCCTGCGGATCGTGGCCGCCTCCCGCGCCCGCCTTCGCGCCGCCTCGAGAGAGGACGACGCCAGGGAGGCGCTCCGCACCGCCCGCGTGTGGGGAATCGTCGTCTCCCTGCTCGTCGCGATGCTCGGATTCGCCCTCCTCGGCGCCTTTCTCGTGCGACTGGGCTGATCTCGCCCTCGTAGAGACGCATCTACGGTCTCGAGATGCGTCTCTAGGGGCCCGAGATGCGTCTCTCGCTCAGTCCTCCATGAGCAGGCGGGCGTCTTCGGCGGTCTCGTCGTCGAGGACGAGGTCGACCGGCGTGCGGGCGAAGCGGCGCGCCGCGGCGGCGGGCCTCGGGTCGCCCTTCGAGGCGGCCCACGCGGCATGATCGACGAGCAGCGCGAGCTCCAGGGAGCGGCCCAGCGTGAGGGCGAAGCGCCGCGCGCCCGATTCGACGGCGGGCTGGCCCTTCGCGATCGTCCTCTCGAGCCACGCGCGGGCGTGGGCGACGGCCTCGGTGGCGACGCGTCCGGCCGCCGCGAGCGATGGCTCCTTCGCGTTCTCCACGCGCCGGCTCACCTCGCGCTCGATGGGGGCGAGGCTCCCGGTCTTCACGAGCGCACGCAGCAGGTCGAGCGAGAGCACGTTGGTCGTACCCTCCCAGATGGGCAGCACCTGCGCATCGCGAAGGATGCGCGGGAGCCCGGTGTCCTCGATGTAACCGGCGCCGCCGAACGACTCGAGCGCTTCGCTCGCGCCGGCGACCGCCTGCTTGCCCGTCGTCGCCTTCGCGATGGGCGTGAGCAGGCGCAGGAGCACCGCTTCTTCCTCGGTGATGGTGCGGGCCTCCTCCCGGCCGAGGAGCTCGACGCACCGGAACGTGAGGAGCAGCGCGCCCTCGAGCTCCGCCTGCATGCCGGCGAGCGTGTCGACGTGCAGCGGCTTCTGCGCGAGCGGCGCCCCGAAGGCGACGCGCTTCTTCGCGTAGTCGCGCGCCAGCGCGAGCCCTCGGCGCAACGCCGTGCACGCGCCGACGGCGTTCCACGTGCGCGTGATGTTGAGCATCGGCGCGATGTGCTTGATGCCGTCGATCGGGCCGACCACCAGCGTCGCCGGCGTGCCATCGAGCGTGAGCTCCGCGGTCGGCACCATGCGCGTGCCGAGCTTGTCCTTCAGGCGGTTCACCTGGATGTTGCGCAGGCGCCCGCGGTCGTCGCGCAGCTCCACGTAGAAGAGGGCGAGCCCGTGCCCGCCGGGCGGGTTGCCCTCGGGCCGCGCCAGCGTGAGCGCCATCTGCGACGTCGTGGCGCTGGTGAACCACTTGGTGCCGTACAGGCGCCACTGCTCGCCGTCCTTGCGCGCGACCGTCTCGCTGATCGCGACGTCCGAGCCGCCGGTGCGCTCCGTCATCCACTGCCCGCTGGTCCACGCGCGCGCCGGGTCGCGGCTCGTGAGGCGCGGGATGGCGCGGTCCACGAGCTCCTTGTTCCCGTGGACGAGCAGCGTCTTGGCCGCGCCGTCGGTCATCGCCAGCGGGCAGGTGTAGACCTCGGTCGCGCCGTCGAACAGATACGCGAGCCCGAACTGGTGGATGCGCGAGAGCTCCCCGTGCTTTCGCTCGTACGCCGTGGCGACGACGCCCTTCTCGGCGGCCACGCGCGCCGCCTCCTCCCACACCGGCGTGATCTCGATCGCGTCGATGCGGTTTCCCCAGGGGTCCCACTGCACGAGTCGCGGCTCGGCCCCGCGGTACCGCCGGTCCAGCTCGAAGAAGTACCCGCCGGAGAGCTCGCCCATCTCGGCCAGCTCCGGCTCCACGGCGCGCATCACGTCCGGCGGCAGCGCCCGCGCGAGATACGACCGGAACGCCCGGTCCGACGAGTACAGGTTGCCGAGGGAGGGGGGCTCCTGGAAGAACGCCATGGCCCTCGGAGCTTAGCCCGAGGCCACCACGAGAGGAGATCACAGCAAGATCGGAAGATCAGAAGGATTTGGGATCGACACACAAACCTTCTGATCTTCTGATCTTGCTGTCCAAATCACTTCCAGAGCATCGCCAGCGCGCCGAGCACGACGAAGGCCGCGACGATCCACGTTCCGAAGGCGTTCTGGCGAAGGGTCGCGACCATGTGCTTCCCCAGGTACGCCGGCAGAGGCGGGGAGCTTCCCTCGTTGCGTGCAGCAAGTGCGGGAGGGCCCCCGGGCGTCTAAGCTTGTGACGTGCGCCTCCGCCGGCTGTTTCTCCTGGCTCTTCCGGCGGTTCTTGCGATCGCCGTGCCGGCCGGCGGGCAGGACTTCGACCCCCACGGGCGCCGTCACCATCCCGCCCCGCCGCATCCGCCGTCCGGCGGGGAGGCGCACCCGAAGGGTCCGCCCGGGGCACCGAAGGGCGAGCCCGGCGCGCCCAAGGGAGAACCCGGCGGACCGACGCAGGCGGCCCTCATCGACCGGTACACGCGGGTCGTCCTGTCGCAGCCGGGCGCCGCCTTCCCCCTTCAGCGCCTGGCGCAGCTTTACCGCGAGCGCGACGGGAACATCGCCAAGCTGGTCACCGACTTCGAGCAGCGCGCCGCCACCGTGGGCGCCGACCAGTACTCTTCCACGGTGACGCTCGCCGGCATCTACCGGCTCGACGGGCGCATGGACGACGCCGTCGCCACGTACGAGAAGGCCATCGCGCTCAAGTCGAGCGACGCGACGGCCATCCTCGCCCTCGCCCACCTGCGGCAGGATCGAGGCGACCTCGCCGAGGCACGCACGCGGTACGAGCAGGCACTGCCGCTCCTCACGGTGCAGGCCGACAAGGAGCAGACGCTGCGCACGCTCATGGCGATCGCGCTCGACCAGAAGGACTGGGAGGGCGCGAAGAAGGAGCACCGCGCGCTCGTGGCGCTCGAGCCGACGAGCCTCTTCGTGAAGGCGGAGCTGGGGCACGAGCTGTACGCGCGCGGCGAATACGAGCGCGCCGTCACCGAGCTCAAAGAGGTGGCCGCCGCCGCCGCCGGCGACAACCGCGCGCTCGCGCCGGCGCTCAAGGATCTCGGGCAGGCGCAGGCGAAGGCGCACGATCCCGAGGCGCAGAAGACGCTCGAGCGCGCCCTGGCCCTCACGAGCGGCGAGAGCGCGCTGCGCGCCGAGATCTACGCGATCATCACCGAGATCTACCGCGCCGATCAGCGGCTGCCCGAGCTCGTGGCGAAGCTCGAGGCCGAGCACCCGAGCGACTTCGCCCGCCTCGCGTTGCTCGCGAGCCTCTACGAGGAGACGGGCGATTCGCCCAGGGCGATCGAGACGTACCGGCGCGCGCTCGCCATCAACCCGCGCCAGATCGACCTGCGCCTGCGGATGATCCGCCTGCTGCAAGCGAACGGGGACCTCGACAAGGCGATCGCCGAGTACGAGGGGCTCATCCGCACCGCACCGGACAACCCGCAGTTCGTCTTCGAGGAGTGCGAGGCGCTCCTGCAGCGCGGCGACCGCGCGCGGGCGATGAAGCTCGTGACCGATCTCGAGGCGCGCGCCGGCACCGACGAGGAAGTGCTCTCGCGCGTCGCCGACTTCTACGCGCGCATCGGCGACCAGGCCCGATCGCTCAAGGTGCTCGAGCGCCTGGCGCAGGGGTCGAGCGGCGACCCCGGGCACCTCGTCGACCTCGGCGACCGCTACTTCCAGGACGGCAACGAGCCACTCGCCATGCGGACGTGGCAGCGCATCCTCGTAGTCGTGCAGCCGCGCGCCAAGGCGCTGGCGGCGCTCGGCGACGTGTACCTCGAGCACGACAAGACGCAGGAAGCGCTCGCCGTCTACAAGGAGGCCGTCGCGCTCGACCCGGCGAACCTCGCGTACAAGAAGGCGCTCGCCTCGGCGTACGAGCGCGTGCGTTCGTACCGCGATGCGCGCGTCCTCTACGAGGAGATCGTCGCGAAGGCGCGCAGCACCGGTGACAAGGCGCTCGCGCGCGAGTGCCGCACGCGCATCGTGTCCCTCTGGGGGCTCGAACGCATCCTCGAGGCGCAGCTGCCGAAGCTGCAGGCGGCGTTCACGGCGCAGCCGCCGGACGTCGAGAGCGGCCGGATGCTCGCCGAGGCGCAGCTGCACCTCCGGCGCCTGCCGGACGCCGAGGCGTCGCTGCGCCGGGTCATCGCGCTCGCCCCGGGCGACGCCGAGAGCTACCTCGCGCTCGAGCGCGTGCTCGTGCAAGAGCAGAAGATCGCCGATGCGATCGAGGTCCTCGGCAAGCTCGCCGAGGTGGAGCCGAAGCGCGCGCGCGAGCTCTACGAGCGCATGGCGCAGTACGCGCTGCAGATCTACCGCGACGACGACGCGATCAAGTACGCGGCCCGCGCCGTGGAGCTCAATCCGGACGACGCCGAGGGACACAGGCGCCTGGGCGAGATGTACCGGAGCAAGCAGGACACCGAACACGCCATCGCTGAGTTCCGCGCGGCCATCGCGAAGAACGACCGACTCTTCCTCGTCTACTTCGAGCTCGCCGACCTGCTGCTCTCCAAGGGGCAGACCGACGAGGCCGACCGGCTCTTCCGCCGCGTCGTTCGCGGCGCACCCGACGAGGACCTCGTGGCGCGCGCGGCGCGCCTGTCGATGCAGATCAACCTCGGAAAGGGGACGCTCGAGTCGCTGGAGCAGGATCTGCTGCCCATGGCCATCGGGCAGCCGCAGAAGCCCATCTACCGGCGGCTCCTCGTCGAGATCTACGGCAGCCTCACCTTCGGCCTCGTGCAGCGGGTGCGCCACGGGAGCGCCGAGGACGCGACGGCAGCGCGGGGAGCGCTCGCGCACATCGGCTCGCGCGCGGTGAAGCCCCTGCTCGACGCGCTGGCCGACGCCGACGTGAGCCAGCAGCGCATCGCGATCGACGTGCTCGCGTACGTGCAGAACAAGAACGCGGCGTTGCCCCTCTTCGCGTACGCCACGGGGAACGCCGAGCCGGCCCTGCGCACGCGCGCGATGATCGCGTGCGGCGCGCTGGGCGACGCGGGGCTCACGCCGAAGATCGAGGCGCTCCTCTTCCCGAAGGACGCCGCGAGCGACGGCGCAGCGGTGGCCGACTCGGTGGGCGTCGCGGCGGCCTGGGCCCTCGCGCGCATGGATGATCCCCGGGCGCTCCCGGTTCTGCGACGCATCGCGCGCGCGGGGACGCCGGCGATGCGCGCGCTCGCGGTGCTGGGGCTCGGCGTGGCGCACGACAAGGCGTCGGCGAGCGAGATCGCGGCGATCGCCGGCTCGGTGGACGCGGGCAACGTCGCGCGCGCCGCGGCCGCGTACGCGCTCGGCGAGCTGCAAGCGGACGCGCAGGTCCCGCAGCTCCTCGAGATGGCCGAGGATGGCGACTCGCTGCCGCGCACGATGGCGATCGTCGCGCTCTCGCGGATGGCCTCGCCGACGAGGGACGGGACAACCGCTTCGCAGAAGGACCCATCGTGGCAGCGCGAGGCGGTGCAGGCGATGGCCGACGCCGTGTTTGCCGGCGACGACGACTCGGGACGCGGCCGCATCTCGGCGCAGACGGTGTCGCGCGCGGCGGTGGGCGGGCTCGCGGTGCTCGCGGCCGGAGCCGACCGCGCTCGCCTGCGGGACAAGGGGCGCGACGTGCTCCCGGTGCCGGAGGGCACGCTGGAGGTGGACGCGGTGCTCGATGGTCTCGTGCCGCAGGAGGCGAGTGACGCCGACCGTGCCGCGGGGCTCGTGAAGTTCGCCGACCCGATCCGCGCGGCGGCGCTCGCGGCGCTCCGGACGTCGGGGCAGCGCGCGCGCACGGTGCTCGACGATCTGGGCACCGGCGATGGGGAGCTCCTGCCCTTCGTGCCGCACGGTGCGACGGGCCCGGCGGCCGACGCGGCGCGCGCCATCGTGGCGTCGCTCGAGCCGAGCATCGTCCCGCTCGCGCGCCATCCGGATCCGGCGCTCCGCACGAAGGCCCTCGTGCTGGTGGCGCGGTCGTCGAGCGACGCGGCGGTCGAGGCGGTAGTCGCGGGGCTCGAGGACTCGAGCGAGCCGGTGCAGCGCGTGGCCCTGGCGGCGGTCGGCTCGCACGGCCCGGCGAGCGCACGCGCGGTCACGGCCGTCGGCAAGATCCTCGCGACGCACGAGAGCTGGGCCATGCGCGTGCTCGCGGCCCAGGCGCTCGGCCGGCTGGGCGCCGCGGGAGCCGGCGACGCCGGCCCGAAGCTCGCCGACGCGGCGACGCGCGACTCGTACGCCCTGGTGCGCCAGGCGGCGCTCGAGGCGCTCGCCTCGTTCGACGCCGCCTCGGCTCGCACCGTCGCCGCGCGCGTCGCTGCCACCGACCCCGAACCGCGCGTCCGCGACGCCGCGCGCGCGATCGCCGACAAGCGCTAAGCTCTCTCCCCGGTGAACCTGGCCGTCCCGCTCCTCGTCGCTCCGCTGGCGCTCCTGGGATGCCGGGATCTCTCCGGCTTCTCGACGCACGGCGACAGCTTCGTCGGCGGCGTGACGAACACCGGCGTCGACCTCGCGGGCATCGACTCGAGCACGACGCTGTGCCTCACGCTCGACACGGACCACCTGCAGGACGCGCCCGGGTCCATCTGGACGAGCGACGACCGCTTCCACGCCGTGCCGATGCGCCCGATCCCGCAGGTGTGGAGCGACCCGCTCTCGACGCTGCAGTTCGGCGAGGGGCGCGTGAAGAATCTGCTCTACGTCGCGCGCGCGAGCACGCCGTTCGGCGACGGCCAGGGCGACGACGTGATGATCGTGCTCTCGCTGATGCAGGGCGGGGACATCGAGGCGCGCCTGCTGCGCGGCGCGCCGATGCCGGCGGCCGACGGCGGGACGAACGCGTCGCAGACCACCGTCTTCGCCCTGTTCGACGCGAAGCGCCAGTCGGGGCCGTGCTCGTTCTAGGCATCGAGTCGTCCTGCGACGAGACGGGAGCGGCCGTCGTCGACGACGCCGGCGTCGTTCGGTCCGACGTGGTGCACTCGCAGGTCGAGGTGCACGCGCCTTACGGCGGCATCGTGCCGGAGCTCGCCTCACGCGATCACTTGCGCAACGTGGGCCCGGTCGTTCGGCAGGCGCTGTCGCGCGCCGGGGTGGAGATGACGGACGTCGCGGGAGTCGCCGTGACGCACCGACCGGGCCTCGTCGGCGCGCTGCTCGTCGGCGTGCAGGCCGCGAAGGGCCTGGCGTGGGCTGCGGGCAAGCCGCTGGTCGGCGTGGACCACCTGATGGGGCACCTGCTCTCGGTGTATCTGCGCCGGGGTGACGGGGACGCAGCGCCCCCGGAGCTTCCCTTCGTGTGCCTCCTCGTGTCGGGCGGGCACACGGCGATCTACCGCGTCGACGCGCCGCGGCCGGACGCGATTCACGAGCTGGGGGCCACGCGCGACGACGCCGCGGGCGAAGCGTTCGACAAGGTCGCCAAGCTGCTCGGCCTCGGCTACCCCGGCGGGCCCGTCGTCGATCGACTCGCGACGAAGGGCGACGCGTCGCACGTCACGCTGTCCGCCCCGATGGCCGCGCGCACGAGCCGCGACATGAGCTTCTCCGGCATCAAGACGCAGGTGGCGCAGCTCGTCGCCCGCGAGGGCGCGGGCAAGGGCGACGCGTGGACCGCCGACGTGTGCGCCGCGTTCCAGTCGGCCGTCACTGCGGTGCTCGCGCGCAAGGTCATCGAGGCGGCGGACCGAGAGGGCGTGCGCGACGTCGTGCTCGGCGGGGGCGTCGCCGCGAACCGCGAGCTGCGCCGGCGCGTCACGGAGCTCGGCGAGGCGCGCGGCCACCGGGTGCTCGTCCCACCGCTCGCGAGCTGCACCGACAACGCCGCGATGATCGCGTACGCGGGCGCCGTGCGCCTCGCGCAGGGGGAGCACGACGGCTGGGACCTCGTCGCCACGAGCCGCACCTCGCTGGAGCGGCTCACGCGCAAGGGGCGCGGCCGCAGGTAGTCGCTACGGCGGCGACAGGACCTCGATGACCGTGGTCCCGGCGCGCGTGGCGACGCGCACGGGGCACGGCGGGAAGACGTCCGAGAGCCATGTGACGTCGTCGTTCGTCGACTGCGCGTCCGGCTTGTCGGCACGGCGCGCGAGGAGCACGCGCGCGTCGGGCGCAGCGGGTCGCTGCGTGTTGCCGCGGGCGCCCTCCCCGCCGAGCGTCTCGGGGAACGCCGCGGCGAAGGGCTCCGTCGCGACGGGCGCGGTCGACGGCGCCGGAGACGTGAGCACCCCGGCGTCGCGGAGCAGCCGCCAGTCGAGCGCGAAGAGCGCGCCGATGCCCGGCGTCGGCCCCGGCGAGAGGCCCATCGCGGTCGCGACGTCCCCGGGAAGCACGGGGCTGGTCCACCCCAGCCGCTCGAGAAGCGCGGCGGGATCGGGCGCGCCGGGCTCGGTGGCGATGCGCCGCGCGGCGCTCGGAACGTCCTCGAACAGGCCGGTGGAACCGCGCGACCACGCCCGCATCAGGGAGACGAGCGCGTCGCGGTGGGCCTCGATGAAGCCGCGCGGTGCCACGGCGACGAACGGGATGAGCTGCGACGCCTCGCCCGTGGAGAGGAGCACCTTCGACGGCGCGCCCGCCGGCCGGTCGCCCGAAAGAGGACGCACGACGCCTGCGTACGCGGCGCTCTGCGGATCCCCACCGAGCCGCACCTTGGTCGGCGGCTGCCCGGCCGCGTCGAGGGCGAAGAGTGCGAGCACCTCGGACGACGTGTCGGCCGCGACGACCGCGACGTCGCCCGCAGGAGTGATGGGCTTCGCGAGCATCCCGTCGCGCGCACCGAGCAGCACCTCGCGCCCGTGCGACCACCCGGCAACGTGGAACACCTGCGGCTCGAGCGCCCGCAGCCGCTCGTACGACGCGACGAAGTCCGGCAGCGGCACCACACCCACGTCGGCGCCGTCGGCGTCGGCGCCTCCACGCGCGAGCCGCGCCTCCACGTCGCGCTCGGCCGCGACCACGTCCACCGTTGCCTCGATCCCGCCGGAGCGCACGGCGCTCCCGTCCGCGGTCATCCGCCCTCCGTTGGCGACGAGCAGCGCCGCCGCGAGCTCCCACGAGGGCGCCACGACGCGCACCGCGCGATCGAGCGCCGTCGCGTGCGCGTCCGTTGCCACGGGGGCGGCATCCTTCTCGACGACCGCGACGCTCCCCGCCTCCGCGGGCGCCTCGGGCGTGGCGACCGGCTGCGACGCGCTCGGCGCCGCCGCTTCCTCCCCTCGCGGCGCCGGCATCACGTGCGCGTCGCGCGAGCGCGTGCCGACGAGCCACACGAGCACGAGCAGCATCGCCGCGATGACGACGAAGACGATCTTGCCCCTCACTCAGTGGTCTCCCTTCGGCGGGGCGTCCACGGGCCTCACGCCGGCCAGGAAATACACCACGTGGGCGAGGACGTCGTGGCCGTCCTCGGCGTACCGGTCGCCCTCGTGCACCAGGAGCGGTCGCGTCAGAGGCTGGCCGAATCCCACGAAGACGAGCGCGACCCCCAGCAGGACGATCGCGATCGCGTCGCCCACCATCCCGGGCCTTGGTTTCACCGCGTTGTGCGGCCCTTCGGGCCGTCGCCCCGCCTTCGGCGGATGCTCAGGCTTGGGCAGCGTCCGATCGACCACCACCGCGGGCAGCGCGAGCGTGAGGATCAACCCGACGATCCCACGCGCCCATCCGTTGCCCGTCGCGAGACCCACGACGCTCGAGAAGGCGACGAACGTGCAGAGCGCGCCCGCCGCGATGCCCACACCCTTCACCGCACGCTGCGCGATCTGAAAGCCCGTCGCGCGCGCCGCCATGGAGCGGAATCTAGCCGCTGCTCACAGTCTGTGAAGCGGCCCGGGAAGGTGGTGGTGCCTGGCCGGGGAGGGGTGCTCCGTGGTCGGCTTGCTGCCCTTCTCGTCCTTCTTCGCGATCGTGTTGTCCGGCTCGCCTTTGGCGGCAGGCGCTGCGAGCGAGATGACGAGCACGTCGCCCTTGGCGCTGACCAGATAGTGCGGCACGCCGTCCTTGAAGGACACCGTGAGCTCGGCACCAGCCGACTCGTTGCTCACCTTGATGGCGGCGATGCGCTCGTCGCGCGCCGAGAGCGGCCCGGCGGCCTCGAGCGACTTGCGGCCCGGGATC
>DASVWO010000263.1:0-25993 GCA_036393165.1 Polyangiaceae bacterium
CAAAGGGCGCCGCGGCCACGCGCAACGCGAAGAGGGCGGTCCTCGTCAGCCTGCTGCAGCAGCTCCGCATGTACGTTCAGTCGATCGTCGACCCGAACGCGGAGAACGGGCCGGCGATCATCCAGAGTGCGGGCATGGCGGTGAAGAAGACCGCCACCCGCCCACCCCGCGTCTTCGCGGCGCTCGCCGGAGCGAACTCCGGCACGGTGAAGATCGTCGCGCCCTCGGCCGGTCACCGCGTGTCGTACGACTGGCAGTACTCGACCGACGGCAAGACCTGGATCGATCTGACGTCGACGATCCAGGCCAAGACGAACCTGACGGGCCAGACTCCGGGCACGGTCCTGGAGTTCCGGTACCGCCCGGTCAGCAAGACGGGCGCTGCCGACTGGTCGGTGCCCGTCTCGTACACCGTCAAGTAGTCGCTTCGCTCTGAAGCGAACGGCCTGACGCGTCGGCCCTCGGCTCCCCGGCTTCACCGCGGGGTGAGCCGGGGGCCGGCTTTTTTCATAGAGGAGACACGCCATGATTCGAATTGCAGAACACGCCGTCGCACGATTCGTCGAATACTTCCGGCCCGAGATGCCCTAACGGCCGCTCACGACCTCGCGATCGGAGCCGGTCACTTCATACGTACTGACGTCACATGCGGCTGCGACAGCTCGGGCGTCGGCGCGAAGCGGCAGCGTCCGCGCCCGCGGCAGCGACAGCGGCAGCGCACTGTCCCGGGACACCCCACGATCTGCTATGAACAGCGCTCCGTAACCTCTCAGAATCGCCAGACTTCGAGCGGAGCGAAACCGCATCGAACGTTGCTGTTCATCCCGCGGGGGGTGTCCCAGGACACATGCCTGACTGTCCGGGACAGGGGGTACGCACCACAAGAGCCTGAAATCCCCGAGCCCGGCCGTTGGCGCACCCCTTGAAGAGGCGCGATACTCAGGAGGTGGCTCCCTTGGAACCCACGGACCTGACGATCGAGATTCTCAAGAACATTCGCGACGAAGTGCGCCAGACGCGCACCGACCTGTCGGGACGCATCGACACGATGCGCGACGAGCTCTCGCGGAGGATCGTAGAGAGTGAGATTCGCACGTCGACGGCCGTCACCGAGCTGGCCGGAGCCGTGAGCCAGATGACGGGTGTGCTGCGCGCATCACACGACCTTCGCCCGCGTGTCGAGCGCTGCGAGCTGGACATCGCGGAGCTGAAGAAGCGCGTCGGCCAGTGACCGCTCAGCACATCGGCGCCCGCGGTGTCGCAGCCGGAATCGCCCGTCGTTAGGGCGTTCGCTTCCTGCTGTGGGTGCCACTGATTGCTGCGATCCGCGCCAGCAGGGGACGTGGAGCCTGCTCGATGCGACGGTATTGCACCGGGTGCTGGGCACTCCTATATCACTTCTATGGCACTCTCCGCGCGCAAGCGAACGACGACGCTGATCCTCGACGCCGAGACCGATCGGCTGCTCGACAGAGCCGCGCGCGAGCGGGGAGTCTCGCGCTCGGAGTTCATCCGTGCGCAGCTCCGGCGTGCCCTCGAGCAGTACAGGTCTCACCCGAAGCCGCGATCGGCCGGGGCGATGCGGCGCGCGCGCGCTCCGCGTGACGAGGAGGCCGAGCTCTTCGCGAAGCTCGAACGATGACGGCCCCCGCGATCCTGTGCGACACCGGCGCACTGCTGTCGTACCTGGATGCGCGAGCGCCCGACCACCGGATCTACCGCAAGCGGATCGACGAAGCGCGCGCCCGGTACGTCCCGGGCCTCGTGCTCGCGGAGCTCGACTATTTCCTGCGGGACGACCGACGCGCCATGCGCGCGTTCATCGACGACGTAGAGAACCGCGCCTTTCTCTATTCACCGCCCACGGACGGCCAGCTCGCCAGAGCGATGCAGATCGATGCGGCTTACGCTTCGCTGCGCCTGGGGCTCGTCGACGCCAGCATCGTGGCGCTCGCGGAGGAGACCGGGATCGTGCGGATAGCCACGCGAGACGTCCGACATTTCTCGGCAGTACGTCTGGCAGACGGGCGGGCGTTCGACCTCATCGCACTCCCGAGCGTGCGCAAGGGCAGGTGACCCGAGGTAGAATGAAGCGTCCGATGTGGCGTGCCACGGCAGGCGCAGTCGGAGTGCTGTTCATACCGGCGTGCGGCCTGTCGCCGCTCGGGGAAGGGCCGCGCCTCCGGCATGCATTTGCCGCTGCGCATCGGTTCGCGTGTCGCGGCGAACGGCACCGGTGCCGACGGAGTCTTCGCGGGGCTCATCGACGAGGTGCGTCTCTGGAAGACCGCGCGTACGCAGGCGCAGATTCAGGGGGCGATGCACGCCGAGGTCCCTTCGACGGACCCGGCGTGGAGCAACTTGCAGGACTGCTGGCCGTTCGACGAAGGCAACGGCACGATGACGGCGGACCGCAGCGGCGGTCACCCCGACACGCTCGTCGGCGGTCCTTCCTGGGTGACGACGGTGCCGTTCTGATGGCCGTCCCGAAGCTGCCCGCCCTCGCCAGCTCCATGGCATACGCCCTGGTCAGCGCGAGCTGCGCGAGCCCGCCCATCACCCCCGCCCCGAGCATCCATCCGAGCGCCGCCGCCGACGGCGCGCCGAGGTGCAGCAGCGCGAGCGCCGAAAGGACCGCGGCGGCGAACAGCGAGAAGTGCAGCGCCACGGCTTCCGGACTCTCGTTTCCCATGCGGCGGAGCAGCGCATAGGCGAAGGTCGAGCTGAGCGCCGAGCCCACGGCGGCCACGGCCCCCGCCAGCGCGCCCGCTCCGACGACGATCTCCGGCCGCACGATGAGCACGAGGCCCGCCATGCACACCGGCACGGCGATCCAGACGCGCCGCCCGGCGCGCTCCCGCAGCAGCACCGGGCCGAGCAGGGCCAGGAAGATGGGCGTCAAGTTGAAGCCGAGCGCATAGAAGGTGAACAGCATGGCGGAGGTGCCCGCGATGCTCCGGAGCCATATCCCGCGCCGATCGTGCACGCGCGTCGCTGCGCCGCGCGCCCGCGCCACGCCGTACGCGACGACCTCGCAGACGCCGTGATGGACCGGGTACCCGATCGGGTACTCCCGCCATGGTCGTACCCGGTGTAGATCGGGGGGGAGGCTAGGGGTAGGCGCTCGAGCGCGAGTGACGGCAGCCCCCATCCGCGTCGAGGGCGTCAGTCCGCGTGGCCGGGTACCGCGGAAGAAGGCGCGGTCGGCGGCTCGGGCGCTGGCAGCGGTGGGGGCAGTGGCGGTGGTGGCTCGGCCGGCATTTCCAGCGCTGGCTTGTGTTGGGTGGCCTGCGCCGTCGTGGCCAGCAAGCCGACGACTGCCTCGCTGCCGAATGCCCACGAGACGAAGAGAGCCGCGCAGAGCAGCACCGCGAACCCCGACGCGGCAGTCGCGCGCACCAAGCGCCGGAGCTTCGAGGCGCCGTCGCGGAACGCGTCGGCGAAGAAGGCGCCCTGGGCGAAGCCGAACCATAGGACGGTGATCGCCGCACAGGCCGCGATCAGCGCCACGCCCCACGGACCGTCGATCCACGCGCGGTGGATCGGCTCGTCGCCCACCTCGCCGCTCGCCTCGACGCTCGCCCCGATCCCCGCCCCGACGACCGCGGGGATGGCGTCGAGGGCGTCGCCCATCGCCGCGACGATCGCGACCATGACCAGGAACACCGACGCGGACAGGAACAGTAGAAATGGCGCGAACACGTAGCACTGCGCATAAAAGGCCGGCTCCAGGCTGTCGCGCGTCAGCGGTTTGCGCTGAAGAAGCCTCGTTGCTACGGCGAACGCCATCGGCGCCGAGACCAACGCCAGGGTGATCGCAAAAACCCTCGTCTCGTTGGACCAGTCCACCGGCACGTACTTCTCGAGGAAGCTCGCATGCTCGGGGTCCGACGTGAACGATCGAAGCGACTCCACAGTTGCAAACGTGGGGAGGACGCCGACGATGACCCAGAACAGCGGTGGCGAGAGACGATCCTGGAACCGCTCCGACCGTGGCTTGGCAAACTCCGCCTTCGTGTGGCGGGAGATCCGATGCGGCCGAAGGACGACCGCCAAGAGCGTGCGAGGGATGAACACGAGCCAGGACGCGATCTCGAAGATCAGGTTTTCGATGGACGACCTCATCGACAACAAGCGCGCCGCCGGGCGTCCTCAGGACCTGCTGGACGTCACCCTTCTCGAGAGGGTGCGCTCGCGCGGGTGAGTTGGTCCCCAAGCCGGCGGGAGACTGGCGGCTAAGCGAAGGCGAATAGTGCCGTCGTGGAAGGAGCGCCGCCCAAAGGGACGTGCTAGTGAAATCCACTATGGTCGCGTACCCTCTCTCGGTCGTCCTCCCCGAGGCCCTGCGCGAGCGTCTGGAACACGAAGCGAAGAAGCGCGGCCTGCCGCTCTCCACCGCCGTGCGGACGCTCGTGGCGGAGCGCGTGCAGGAGATCGATGAGGCGGCGGAGCTCGGGGAAGCCGACAGGTGGCAGCGCGCGCAGGCTTGGCGAGACTGGGAGAAGGTGCGTTCCGGCCAGATGGTCGAGGTCACGCGGGCCGAGCTGATGGCCGAGCTCGAGACGTCGGCTCCCCGCCGGACGCGGCGCGTGCCCAAGCGCCGCAGGTGAGTCACCGCGTTCGGATCGCCTCGAGCTTCAAGCGTGACCTGCGCGCACAGGTCACGTGGCTACGTCGAATCGAACAGTTGAACTGGGTCGAGGCGTTGGGCACTGCGCTGCACGAAGCGATGACCCTCCTGTCGGAGCAGCCGCGGGTCGGAGCCATCGAGGCGAGATCGCCCGGCGGCTCGACGCTCCGAAAGTTGATTCTGCGCCGGGCTCCCTACGTGATCTGGTACGGCGTCGCCGGCTCGAGATCAGGCTCGGACGTCTGGCTCATTCGACTCTTTCACGCTCGGCAGCGACGCCCGACGCCCCACTGGCCTGCTCGCGTCCGCGGTTAGCCCACCGCGCCGGCTGCGAGCGCCGGATCGTGATCGAAGCAGACGGTCGGCACTGCGTCGTCTGCAACGAGCCCGTGCACAACGGCTGCGTGGGCGCGCATTCGTCGAAGGCGCACGCGGTCGAGGCGTACCGGTAGCCAGACAAGCAGGCACAGAGATCGGCGACACCGACCGTCAGCGCGCTGCGATGACGCCCCTCGCGCGCAGGTCGGACGTGCGGACCGGTGCGTACACGGGCGGAGCGCCGACGCCGAGGCGCGCGCGGACGTCGCCGAGGGGGAGGGCGAGCATCGATTCCCAGTCCTGCGGGGGGAGCCACGCAGCCTTGCGACCTCGCCGGTAGCCTTCGAGGACGACGCGCGTGTGGCCCTGGCCGAGACCCCGCAGGAGACCCGTGAACACGATCAGCGCGATCGCGCTGTTCCAGTGCTGCGCGAGGGTGAACGCGAGGAGCGAGAGCTCGCCGAGGACGTCGCCCTGGTAGCCCGTCACGGTGTGCCAGAGGTCGTGCGTGTCGCGCATGCGGCAGCGCATGAACTCGACGTCGGGCGCGGTGGCGAGGCGCTCGGCCATGCTCGCCTCGCGGATGCCCTCGGCCGAGATGCCCTCGCGCTCGACGAACTCGAGGTACGCGCGGCCGAGCGAGCCTGCGGGCAGCGTGCGCAGCCAGGCGCGGTCGGCGAGCTTCCTCACGATGTCGGGCTTGTCGCGCATGAGGCGCTTGCCGTTCGCGTCGCGCCGGAAGCCCCAGAGCAGGCGCGCGGGCGCCGTGCCGGAGAGCGACTCGATGATGTGGAAGACCTGCGGCAGGTCGTCCGGATCGCGCAGGAGCGCGGCGAGGGCGCGGCCGGCGCGGCGGAAGTCGAAGTGAGGAAGAGGGAGGGATGAGGACATCGTGGCGGACATCGCAGGGCCTCCTCGTTACTGACAGTATTGTAGATAAGGCGTCGGGCGCCACTTTCAACCCTCCGGGCGAAGAAAGTCCGTACTAGAGGAGGTGGCCACGATGCCGCGCTCGCCCGGGCACGCCGCACCGCGCAAGAGGCGCACCGCCGACGAGGCGCGCGCTGCGATCCTGGATGCCGCCGAGAGGCGTCTGGTCGCGTCAGGTCCGACGGCCATCCGGCTGCAGGAGGTCGCTGCCGAGGTGGGCGTGTCGCATCCGACGGTGCTGCATCACTTCGGCAGCCGTGAGGCTCTCGTCGAGGCGGTGGTCGCCCGTGCGCTCGACTCGCTCCACGCGGACTTGATGCGCGCGGTGCAGTCGGCGCCCGAATCGGAGGACCGGCTGGAGTCGCTGCTCGACGCGGTCTTCGAAACCCTGGTCACGCACGGGCACGGGCGGACCTTCCTGTGGCTGATGCTCTCGGGCTACGCGCCCAAGGAGGACCTGCGCGTCCGCTCGCTCGCCGAGGCGGTGCATGCGGTGCGGCGCGTGAAGCCGCGCAAGCAGAAGAAGGCCCCGCCGTTCGAGGACACGTACTACAGCGTGCTCTTGCCAGCGCTGGCGATGCTCTCCATGTCGGTTGCGGGGGACAAGGTCCTCGACGAAGGCGCGCCTCTCGGTCCGCGCGGCTTCCGGCGGTGGCTCGCGAAGCTGTTGCACGAGCACTACGACAAGGACTGAAGCAGCCAGTGACCGCGAGCGTCAGTGCGCGTCGTATGCGCGCAGGACGTCGGCCGCGGACGGCCGCGTGCCCACCGACTGCGCCGTGGCGCGCCAGCGGATGGTGCCGTCGCGGTCCACGATGAACTCGGAAGGCCAGGCAATCTCGTTGCTCTCGTCGGCCACGCCGTACGCCCGGATCACGCCGAGGTCCGGATCGGACAGCAGCGGGAACGAGAGCCCGAGGCCCTGCGCCAGGTCCTTCGACTTCGCGACGGCGTCGACCGAGATGCCGACCACGTGGATCGAACGCGCGGCGAAGTCGGCCTGGTGACTTTGCAGCTCCCCGAGCTGCTTGCGGCAGTCGGGTCACCAGTGGCCACGATAGAAGACGAGGAGCGCCGGCCCCTGCGCGAGCGCGTCACCGAGCTTGTAGGGCCCCTGCGTGCCTTCGAGCGCGATGGGCGGAGCCTTCGAGCGCATCGCGAGGACACGCCCCGCGAGGTCGTCCGGAGGGCTGCGGCGGATGGCGCCGATCGGCGCGTCGCAGCCGGCGAGTACGAGGAAGGCGAGCAGGATCCCGAGCGCGCGCGTCGCCATGAGTGTTAGGGCTCAACCATGGTTGCCCGTACAGCGCACTCGACGCAAGCATGGGGCGTGGTGCTCGCTGCCTCGCTCGCCGCGCTCAGCTGCGGCGAGGGAGCGAAGGCCCCCGCGCAATCGCCGGCGACGAAAGGAGCGGCGAGCGACCCGCTCTCCCGCGCGAACGAAGACTTTCACACGGAGTACGCGGCGGCGCGCGCCCGGGAGCTCGCTGCGCTCGGGACGTCGCGGCCGTACCTCGCGCTCGGCGATGGAAAGCTCGTGCTGCGCTACGGGGGGAAGACCGAAGAGCGCACCGTCTCGTCTCCGCGCTTCGACGCCGTGAAGGACGCGAGCCACCTGCCAATTGCGGCCGTGAGCGCCATTCTGGCCAAGGACGATGCGAAGGCGCTCCGCGACCTCGAGGAGCGAATCCGGGAAGTCGAGCCGGCGATCACCGCGGATCGGCTCGGCGACGCCGAGCAAGCGGCGCACGCGATCGTGCGCGCGTCCGCGGAGCTCCTCGAGGCGGCGCTGGCGAAGACGCCGAGCGAGGACGATCTGAAGGCGTTCGGCGTGCGCACGCGCGGCGACCAGACGACGTTGCTGCAGGCGGGATGCGACGAGTCGCTCGTCCGGATCGACTCGGCCCTGCGACAGCTGCGGCCGCGCGTGGGGGACGCATGGTCGCAGGCCGTGGTGACGATCGCGACGGACCACCAATCGCGCGCCGAGGAGGTCGGGGTGCAGTACTTCGAGCACCTCTTCCACGAACGCGCGAGCGAAGGAGCCCTCGGCGAGTCGCGCATCGTGGTCATCGAGAGCATCGGCCACAACGACGGCCCCATGCAGGCCATGGCGTCGCACCTGGTCGACCAGCGGCTCTCGGCGCTGCTCTTCGACGACCCGACGTTTCTCCAGGGCGACGTGCTCGGAAAGCACGCAGAGCCGACCATCGCGCGCCTCCTGGCGACTCCGTTCTGAGTATCCTGGTCGGCCGACATCCCGCACAAGCCGCGGCCGCTCCAGCGCTGACGAGACGCGCTGTTGACTGTCAACGCGCGTGCGCGGCGATCGGCCTCGCGTCGCGCACCCTTCCATGTTCAACTCGCGGACCGCGCAGCCGTCGTTGATCGCGCGATGCAGTCGGAGCTGAAACCGCCGCTGGGGGCCGCGTGGCGATCCATTTCATCTTCCTCGTCGCAGGAACGAACGACAAACCCGCCGATGAGTTCAGCGACCAGGCGCGAGCACGCGCCAAGGAGTGGGTCGACTCGCTGGTGAAGAATCGAGCGGGTGCTTCCGCCCTCGCGGTCGCCGGCGATCTCGTCCGATTCCTCCTCTTCCAATGCCCGGACAACTCCGTCCGGGTGGCCGAGCTCGCGCTGAAGGCCAAGGGAACTTCGACCAAGCTCAGCTGGGTGGACGTGGCCAGCTTCACGGCGAGCGGCGATCCGGCGGCCGACCCCTCGAAGTTCGTGGTGAAGCCCAGCGGCAGCGATCTTCTCGGGATGCCCCACGTCTACCGCTCGATCCGGGCGGCTCCCGACAAGTCGGTCCTCGAGCTCGCCGTCATGTCGCATGCGTGGGTCGACGGGCCCGTCACGCAGAGTGGCTCGGTGAGCGACGACTCGCCGCCCCCGAACGACACCGCCACGGGCTTTCCGCTGCGGAACTCCGGCGACACCAACGGCCGCGTGCGGACCGACTTCTTCCCCAACATGGGCGAGGATCCGGCCACCATCGGAAAGAACGCCCTCGACGAGTTCAAGGCCAAGTTCGACCCGAAGGGGCAAGTCGTCATCTTCGGCTGCGACGGACAGGACGGGCCACGCGTGCCGACCGAGGTCCCCGTCGACCCCAACGACTCGACCAAAGGGACGTTCACGGCAGCTCGCCCGCATCTGAAGTCGACGGCGGGCGAGGTCATTCATCAGGCCTACGTCAAGCCGTTGAAGGAGCACGCGCGTGGAGGAGCAGCCGCCTACGCGGAGCTGCTTCGCAAGGGGAGCGTGCCGGACAGCACGGACGTGACGATCGACATGCTCTGGGAGTTCAAGGACGAGGTGCGCGACGTCAAGGCGGGTGGGCACTACAACGTCATCGACCTCGGTGACCTTCAGTCGCTGCACTACGGCATGGACACCGGGTTCTTTCCCGATCCCACGACCGGACCCACGAAGTTCACGACGAAGTGGAACAAGGTGCTCGGCTTCGTCGCGCGCCAGATGCAGGTCATCTACGGGTTCAAGGCCGCGGAGGTGCTTGCTCCGCTGGGCGTGAAGGTGCTCTCGGGGCCCCCGGGGACGAAGGCCACCGAGGACGGGACCGGTCAGTCGGCGGTCTGCGGGAAGCACACGAAGGGCACCGAGTGCACGGACATCATCCAGTTCTATCGGACGTTCATCCGCCTTCCGACCGGGGACGTCGACCCACGCCGGTACTTCGTGTTCGACAACGACGCGGTCAACCACATCAACGACCTCGCGAAGGTCGTCTGAGGCGCGCGTGGCGGATCAACGGGGGACGCTGGACCGACTGGCCGAGGAGGTGGGCTCGGCGTTCTCGGCGTTCGAGGACCTGTTCGCTCCGGACAACTTGCCCAGGCTCTTCATCGAGCTCGGGCTCGACCCCGCCGTGGGCGTCACGCCGGACGCGCCGTTCCTCCAGGTCCTCGCCGACGCGGGCACGCAGGCCGCCACTCTCGCTTCGGCGGTCGACGAGCTCGTGGACGCCGCCGAATCGGACGACACGGGGGCGATCCTCCAGGCGTCGGTCAAGGTCATCGAGGCGGTGGTCAAGCTCGCGACCGACCTCGACGCCGTCGCCACCGATCTCGCTCGCGTCGGCTCGGGCGGCCCCAATGCCGCCGCCATCGGCGCGTTCGCCGCCGAGTTCGCCGAGCGCGCGCTCGAGGACGCGCTGCTCCGGTACCTCGACGAGCGCCACCCGGTGGTGCTCGAGGTGCTGCAGCTCCTGGCGGTGGCGGTGATCACGCCCATCGCGATACCCCCGCCGCCCTGGGACCCCAAGTCGGAGGTCCTCGCCGTGGAGCCCGTTCTCTTGAAGAGAGAGCTGCATCTCGATCGGCTCGGACTGCTCTTCAAGGACGCGCTCGCGTTCTTCGAGACCACGTACGGCTGGGGGACCGAGGCCTTCGACGCCAAGTCGCTCTTCACCCGATTCGCGGCGCTCCTGACCGAGATCGGCCCGCTGACCACCGTCGACGACGGCCTGAACGACGACGGGGTGCCGCAGGACAACGAGGGCGCGACCGACCCGACGCAACCGCTGCCGCCGCTGCTCGAGATCTTCGCGCTCGCCTTCCTCCCGACCACCGATGCCCACCCGCCGGGAATGCAGGGACAGCTGTACGTCGACGTCACCGATTCGCTCGACATCACGCTCGCGACGTTCGGGGACTCGTGGCGAATCGCGCTCCAGCTGTCGGGCGCCGTCGGGGCGGGTCTCGGGATCCGGCTGCTGCCCCCGGCGAAGGCGACGGTCACCGCCGCCGCGCAGGTGGAGGGCGACGTCTCGCTCGGCCTCATCGGACAGGCTGCCGACCCCACGAAGCCGTTCGTCATCTTCGGTGAGACCGACGGCAGCCGGCTCCAGGCGAAGAGCGTGAACGCGGGGGTCCTGGCGGGGCTCGCGTGGAACGCCGCCCAGAACCAGGCGATCGCGGACGTCGGCTTCGAGATCAAGGTCGTCCAGGGCAAGTGCGTCATCGACACGAGCAAGTCCGACAGCTTCCTCCAGACGATCCTGCCTTCGGACGGCCTGACGTTCGACTTCGACTTCGACCTGGGATGGTCCTCCGACAAGGGGTTCTTCTTCACGGGCAGCGCGGGCCTCGAGACGGCTTTCGCGCTGAACCTCACGATTGGTCCGTTCCAGCTGGACACGATCCACCTCGCGCTGGCGGTCGCGTCGGACGGTCTCCACGTCGAGGCGAGCCTCGACGGCTCGGGGACGATCGGGCCCATCTCGGCATCGGTCGAGAGAATCGGCGTCGAGCTCGATCTCGCGTTCTCACGCGGCAACCTCGGGCCGGTCGATCTGTCGGTCGCGTTCAAGTTCCCGGCGGGCCTCGGAATCGACATCGAGGCCGGTCCGATCACCGGCGGCGGCTTCATCGAGTTCGACCAGCCCAACGGCCGCTACGCCGGCGTCCTGGCGCTGTCGCTCTACAGCATCCAGGTCAAGGCCATCGGTCTGCTCGACACCAAGCTTCCGAACGGCGAGTCGGGCTACTCGTTCCTCGTCATCATCAGCGTCGAGTTCACGCCCATCCAGCTCGGGTTCGGGTTCACGCTGAACGGGGTCGGGGGCCTGTGCGGCATCAACCGCAACTTCGTGACCGACGCCATCCAGGCGGGCCTGAGGCAGCACAGCCTGGATCACATTCTCTTCCCGAAGGACCCGGTCAAGAACGCGCCCGCGATCATCAGCGACCTGCGCGCCATCTTCCCCCCTGCCGAGGGTCGATACGTCTTCGGCCCGATGCTCGAGATCGGCTGGGGCGGTGGCCTCAACCTGGTCACCGCCGAGCTGGGGATCCTGCTGTCGCTGCCCTCGCCGGTCGTCATCGCCATCCTGGGCCAGTTCAACGTCAATCTGCCGAATCCCGACGCGCCGATCGTCGAGCTTCACCTCGACGTGCTGGGGATCATCGACTTCGGGAAGAAGCTCTTCTCGCTCGACGCATCTCTGCACGACTCGCGCATCGTCGTCTTCACGATCTACGGCGACATGGCCATGCGCCTCAGCTGGGGCGACAGCCCCAGCTTCGCCCTGGCCATCGGCGGGCTCAATCCGCACTTCCAGCCCCCGCCCGACTTCCCGACGCTGAAGCGGCTCACCATCGCGCTCAGCGCGAGCGACGAGTTCCGCCTCACGATCCAGACGTACTTCGCCATCACCTCCAACACCTTCCAGCTCGGCGCGAAGGCCGAGCTCTACGTCGGCGTCAGCGCGTTCAACGTCTACGGATGGCTCGGATTCGACGCGCTGATCGTCTTCAAGCCGTTCTCCTTCATCGTCGACTTCACCGCGGGCCTCGCGTTCCGATCCGGCACCTCGACGCTCCTCGGCATCTCGCTCGACGGCGAGCTCTCCGGCCCGACGCCGTGGCATGCCACGGGCGACGCCCACGTCACCATCATCTTCTTCGAGATCAGCGTCCACGTGGACATCACGTGGGGCGAGTCGCACACCGTCGACGCACCTCCGACCGACGCGTGGCCCCAGCTGCACGACGCGATCGCGAACGTGCAGAACTGGTCCGGATCGCTTCCGGCAGGGATCCCGTCGGTCGTCACGCTCGCGAAGCCGACGGCGGACACCGCGTCCACGGTGCTCGTGGATCCCAACGGCGTGCTCACGATGCGCGAGCGCGTGTGCCCGCTCAACCAGACCCTCACGAAGTTCGGAGAGGCCGTCCCGGGCCCGCAGACGATCTTCACGCTCGACGCCGTGTCGCTCGGGGGGCAGTCGGTGTCGTTCACCACGGTGCGCGACGAGTTCGCTCCCGCTCAGTTCGAGGAGATGTCCGACCAGGACAAGCTGTCCCGGCCGTCCTTCGAGGACCGCGACGCGGGCTTCGCCGTCGGCGACGGGCTCGTCGCGTTCGGTCAGCAGTTCGGGCTCGACCCGACGTTCGAGGACATCTATGTGGACGACAAGGCGCCGCCGCCGCCTGCGAAGCCCGTCCTGTTCACGCCGACGCTGGTGCAGCAACTGGCGTGGGCCCTGTCGAACGGCGCCGCGAATTCGCCGCTCCGCGCGGCGGCGCTCGGGAAGTACGCGCCTGCCGCCGGCTCGGCGCAGCTCGTGACGCTCGCCGAGGAGACGTTCGTCATCGCCTCGACCACCGATCTGACGCAGCGCCCCGACATCACGGCTCCCACGACGAAGGGCGAGGCGTACCTCGCCCTCGCCGCCCACCTGAGTGCGAACCCGGGCGACCGCGACCAGCTGCAGGTCGTGCCGCTCCACGAGCTGGCCGCATGACCGACCAACTGGGCAAATACGCGTTCTTGCCGTGGCTGCGGCAGGGCATCTCGACGCAGACGGCCCAGCAGGACGGCACTCCGGTCCCGCTGCGGGCGACGGTGCACCTCGACGTGCAGATCGGCGGCGGGTCGGAGTCGACCGCGCCGATCGGCGTCGACATCGGGCTCTTCGGCCCGGCCGACGTGAAGGCGTTCGACACGCGCGCGATCTCGCGCCACTGGCCGCGTCCGGACGTGTTCGAGGTCGAGCCCAACTACTTCCCCCTCATCGAGCTCTATCCGGCGGACGTGGCCTGGCGCTACACGCCCGCGAGAGCCAACGCGCAGGACAGGCTCCGCCCCTGGCTCGGGCTCATCGTCCTGCGCGACGACGAGATCGACACCATCGAGGGGCCCACGACCGACCGACCGAGCGGCATGCTCACGACGAAGGCAGGCGCGGCGCTTCCGCGCATCGACCAGCTCTGGGCGTGGGCGCACGTGCACGTCGACGGGATCGACACCGTGGACGCGCCCACGCTGCAGAGTCTCCTCGACGACGCCTCGCACCAGGTCGTCGCGAGGCTCCTGTGTCCACGACGGCTGGACTCGAAGACCACGTACACGGCGTTCCTCGTGCCCACGCTCGAAGCTGCGCGTCTCGCCGCGCTCGGGCAGGCAGTCGATCCGGCGCTCGACGCGACGTTGCCCGCCTGGAAGAACGACGGTTCGGCGGTCGAGCTGCCCATCTTCTACAAGTGGCGCTTCCAGACGAGCGACACGGGAGACTTCGAGACGCTGGCGCGGCGCATCGTCGCGCAGCCGCTGCCGTCCACGGTCGGCGAGCGGCCGATGGACGTCTCGGATCCCGGCATGGGCCTGCCGACGGCCGCATCCACGCCGCTCGCCGTCGAGAGCGCGCTCCGGGCGCTCGACTCGCAGTCGACGCCCTGGGATCCCGGCGAGCGCCAGACCTGGACGACCGCGCTCGCCGCCCTGCTCGATCTCCCCGACCAGCGCCTGCAGCAAGCAGGCGCACCCCGCACGCTGGCGCCGCCTCTCTACGGCCGCTGGTACGCGGGCACGGGTCAGCTCGATCCTGCGGCGCAGCCGCCCTGGTTCGAGGATCTCAACGCCGATCCGCGGCTGCGAGTCGCGGGCGCGCTCGGGTGGACGGTGGTGCAGAACGAGCAGCAGCAACTGCTGGCCGGCGCATGGGCGCAGGTCGACGCCATCCGTCGAGCGAACGCCCAGCTCAGGAACGCGCAGCTCGCACGCGAGGCGGCGCTGAGGCTCTACGCGCGGCACGTGCTGGTGCTCCAGCAGCCGGCGCTCGCCGCGTTCACGCAGGCGATCCAGTCGCGACTGCTGCTCACGGTCGGCTCCGCCGCGCCGCAGACGGTGCGCTCGCTCGTCGCGCAGAGCCCACTCCGCGCCGGAGTCCTGCATCCGGCGTTCGTCCGTCTGTCGCGTCCCCTCGGCCCGGTGGGGATCCGCCAGGGCCGAGCGTTCGTCACGACGCCGCCCACACTCGTCGATCGCGTGAACACCGGCGCGCTGGCGATCGCGCCTCCACCCAAGACGCCGACGCAGATGGTCACGCCTTCGCGCGCAGGCACCGAGATCGCGCCGCCCTGGCTCACGCCGCAGCTCGGCGACTGGCTCTCGAAGATTCCGAAGCCGCTGTGGTCCTTGATCGACGTCCTGCTGCAGCTCGTGCTCGCCGTGTGGCCGCAGTTCGTGGACCCGACGTTGCGCCAGGAGCTGCAGCAGCTCCTGACGGAGATCCAGCAGGCGTTGCAGGCGGGCGGCTCGCCGCCGGACGACATCAAGCGTCGCATCGCGGCGCGCGACGGAACACTCACGCCGCAGCAGATCGCGAGCGCACCCGCCCGGACGGGGTTCGTCGCCCAGGAGCTGCAGCCCGACGGCACGATCAAGGCGCTCCCACCGTCCACGGCTCCGGAGGACACGCGCTTTCGGACCGCGATCGTGGCGGCGTTCGGCGACTTCAACGCGGCGCCGGCGGCGGGCGCGACGCTGCGTCCCATCGACCTCGCCGCGGTCGCGCCCGCGCTCTCCGCGGCGATCGATCCCGCGGTGACGGTCGCTGCTTCGCTGAAGGGCCGCATCGGCATCCTCCCGCCCTGGCATCCGCCCGATCCGCTCGACCCCGTGATGGCCGCGCCCAGCTTCGATCAGCCGCTCTACAAGCCGCTCTTCGACGTCTCGCCCGACTGGATCCTCGCCGGCCTCGAGACGCTGCCTCAGGACGTCGTGTCGCTGGCCCATCCGAACGAGCGGTTCATCGAGAGCTACATGCTCGGCGCCAACGACGAGATGGCGCGAACGCTGCTCTTCAACGAGTACCCGACGGACCAGCGCGGGACCTACTTCCGCCAGTTCTGGGACGTGAGAGGGGTGCCGAACCCGGGGCCCGACATCCACGTCATCACGCAGTGGCCGAGCAACTCGGCGCTCGGCGCCAACTCGGCGCGGCCTGGAATCGACAGCTATCTCGTCCTGATCCTGCGAGCGGAGCTCCTGCGCCGCTATCCGAACATGCTCGTCTACGCCGTGCAGGCGCAGTGGAACCCGGACGGCTCGCGCTCCGTGCCGGCGACCAACCCGGTCGAGCTCCAGCCGGAGTTCCTGGGATCGCTCGGCGAGGGAGCCGGCTTCTGGGGGTTCAAGCTGACCACGACGGACGCGCGCGGCGCGGCCTCGGCGTCGCAGGGACCGGCCGGGTGGTACTTCGCTCTCCAGGAGCACACGTCGGAGCCGCGCTTCGGTCTCGAGCCGGCGAGCGGAGTCTTCGCGAGCTCACCCGCTTCCTGGCAAGACCTCGCGTGGTCCGACCTCGCGTCCGATGCGAACGCCCTCGCGCAGATCGCCTACATCGATCTGACGACCGGACTGCCCAACGTGGGATCGGTCGTCGATCCGAAGAACGCCCGTTGGCACGCGGCGGATGGCGCCCGGGCATCCGACCTCGCCTACATCTCCTATCGCGAAGCGGTGCGTCTGCTCGTGCACACGACGCGAATGATCCCTTCGGACGCCTGAGGACACACCATGGCCGACCGCACCCCGGTAGAGCAGAAGCGCGCCGCCTTCGACCAGGCGCGCGCCGCCCGTCTCGCGGCGCAAGCCGACCTCGTCGCGAAGAACGCCGCGGTGACCACGCTCACGCGCACGGTGTCTCCGACCGATCCACGGCTCCAGGCCGCGAAGTCCGCCGTCGATGCCCAGAAGACGGCGGTGGCCGGGCTGCGCGCCGCGGAGAAGGACGCAGTCGCCGGCGTCACGTCGGCGCTCGCCGCGTGGCTCCTCGCCGATCCGACCGCCGACGTGGGGCGGCTCGAGGCCCGCTACCCCATCGTGCTCGTCCCGGTTCGCGTCGAGACGCGCTTCGACGCCGCTTCGTCGAACCTGCTCGTCCGCGTGTATCCCGACGAGTTCTCGGCCGACCCGCATGAACCCGAGCTCTCGAGCGCCGAGCAAGCCGCCGGCCAGGCCTACTGGGCGGCTGCGACCGGAGGCCAGGAGAGCCTCGCGGCATGGCAGTTGTTGCTCGCCACGTACCCATCGCAACGCGCGGCCTGGATCGTGCGCGCCACCCATCCGACCGCGCCCGCGCCGCAGTCCTTCTACAAGCCGTCGGGGTGGTCCCGCGCCGTCGAAGCGCGCCTCATGCCCGACCGCTTCGTCGTGATCGCGACGCGCGGAACGACGAGCAAGCAGGCGTTCGGCTCACCGGTCGTCGAGCCCCTCGCGCTGAGCGTGGGGCCCGACTCGCTGGATTCCGACCGGGTGCAGATTGGACCGGACGGCAACTTCAAGCTCGACGACGCGGTGAAATGGACGATCGACTTCGACACCGCCGTGTCGATCGGCATGGGGATCCGCTTGCCGGTCGGTGCCGACGATCTGCGCCTCGGGTTCGATCGGCTGATCGTCGTCGGCGTGAAGACGTCCGTGGACGCGCCGTCGACCTCGGCGCTCCTGGGCGCGCTGTTCGACGCCCATCACTACACGCGCGGCCTCGCGTTCGTGAAGCAGGGTGCGCCGACCAGCAACGTCGCGGGCACGCCGGCCGCGTACCCTCCGGCCGACGGCGACGGGACGCACAGCTGGGCGGTGGAGCGCGGGGCTCCGCTCGACACGGCCGCCAGCTGCGCGGCGCAGAACATGACCCTCGCCCTCGGGCTTCCCGTGGTGCGCGATCCCAAGGTGCCGGGAGACGCCTGGTTCACGCACGTCGAGGGGGCCGACCTCCAGGAGTCGACGCCCGCGCAGAAGATGAACCGCGTCCTCTACTCGGCGACGCTCGGTTACTTCCTGGACCAGATGATGGACCCGCTCGTGGCGCCGGCCGCGGTCAACGAGGTGGGGCAGTACTTCTCGCAGTGGGTCGTGCCGCGCGGGATCTGCTCGGCGTTCCGCGTGGGGCGCGTGCCCTACGGCGTGCTCCCGGCGACGTCGCTCGCCAGGTGGCAGGACTCACCGCGGGCCACCCCGGTCGCACGCCGCATGTCGGCCCTGATCCAGAAGATAAAGCCCATCTGGGAGCAGTTCGCGACCATGGCTCCCCACGTCGGTCGCAGCCACGACCCGGATCAGGACCTCCTCGACGTGCTGGCCATGGACGCCAGCGCGCGCGACGTGCGCGTGCGACGCGTGATGGGTGACGGAGCGTGGCTCAACATGGCCACGCTGTTCGATTGGCCCATCGTGCAGTGGGAGAGCTACCACAAGCAAGTCGGCGCAATGGCGCTCGCCGCCATCGGCGTGACCTCGCCGACGCCCCCGCGCGTGGTGGGCCTGAACCTCTCGGACAAGTCCGGCTCGTACCACGGCCCCCTGGTCGACACGGCGCCGCTCTCGGAATCCGACGGGCTCGGCCCCCGGAACTACATCAGCTGGATCCGGCAAGCCTCGATCGCGGACCTCCACCTGGAGGCGTTCCCCAGCCAGCTGTCTCAGGACGTGAAGCGGGCGCTCCTCTACCGCTTCCTCCGCCACGGCGTCCTGGCGGAGTACCACTGGTGGGGCAACGTCCTGCTCTCGCAGTACGCGGCGACGCCGGTGCCGGCGTTCCGCGAGCCGGAGCTGGTGGGGATCGTGCCGGGAACGGAGGCGCGCCAGACGCCGTGGCAGCGCTTCCAGAACAACGTGACCATCCCGGCGATCGGGCTCACCTCCATCGCCGCGTTCCTCGACGGCGACTACGAGTCGCAGCTCCGGGCGCTGACCGGAGTCGGCGACTACCGCGACGCGCTCGACGTCCTGGCGCCGCTCGCGACGGCGGAGCTCGAGCGTCTCTTCACCGAGACCCTCGACGCCGTCTCGCACCGGGTCGACGCGTGGGTGACGTCGCTGGCCAACCAGCGCCTCGCGAGCATGACGCAGCTCCGTGACGGGCAGCCCGGTTGCTTCGTGGGCGCGTACGGATGGGTCGAGAACCTGCGGCCGGAGACGGCCACGACGGTCGCGCTGCCGGACGGTCGCACCCTGCGCACCACGCCGGGCGGGTACGTCCATGCGCCGTCCATGACCCACGCGACGTCCGCCGCGGTGCTGCGCAACGCGTACCTGACGCACCTCGGCCAGAGCGACTCTCCGTACGCCATCGATCTGTCGTCCGCCCAGGTGCGGATGGGCAGGTTCCTGCTCGACAGCGTGCGAAACGGCCAGCCGATCGGCGCCGTCCTCGGGTATCTGCTCGAGCGCGCGTTCCACGAGCAGCACGCCGAGTCGCTGATCGATCCGGTCCGGCAGGTCGCGCCGCTCGTCGCGAACAAGATCGAGGACTCGGGCTTGCCCGCGGAGACCGTCGCCGCGCGCAACGTGGTCGACGGGCTCGCCCTGCGGACCAAGTGGAAGGCCAACCAGCTCTTCGACGTCCCTGGCGGGTTGCCCGGGACCATCGCGCATCGAGACGTGCTCGAGCAGCAGCTCGCGCAGCTCGACCGCAACATCGACGCCGTGGCCGACATGCTGCTCGCCGAATCGGTGCACCAGGTCGTGCGCGGCTCCACGATGGCGAGCGGCGCCGGCCTCGATGCCCTCGCGCAGGGAACACGTCCGCCGGATCCCGACGTCGTGCGGGGCGTGACGGGCGGCATCACGCTCACGAACCGCCTTTGCGTCGTCATGGGATCGAGCGCGCTCGCCGTCGGCCCGGGCTGGCCGGCGACGGCGACCCCGCGCGCCGCCTGCGAGCCGCGCCTCGACGGCTGGGTCGGATCCATGCTCGGCGACCCGCGCACGGCGAGGTGCCGCGTCCAGTACCCGACGACGACGTCCACGACGGCCACCAAGGTGGTGACGTTCGACCAGCTGGCGCTGCGGCCCATGGACGTCCTGCCGCTCGCGAAGACCGTGGCCACGGATCCGGCCGCGAGCGAGCTCGATCGCCGGGTCCTCTACGCCGCGTTCGGCGACGCCGCGCCCGGCGATGCGGCCGCGGGCGCCGCCTTCACGATCGTGTACGAGGCGGATGCCGGCTGGGATCGCGCCACCACGCGCACGTTCCCGGAGCTGCTCGACCTCGCCAACGCCATCGACCGGTGCGTCGGCGCGATGCGCCAGCTCCAGCCGGTCGACGTCGTCCTGCCGGAGAACGCTTCCAGCGCGAGCGACGCGCAGCCTGCCACCATCGAGGCACAGACGCGAGCCCAGGCGGCGATGACGGCGCTCACCAAGGTGCAGACGGATCTCGGCCATGCCGTCGCCGCGTCGCCGCCGCAGCCGGCGGCGCTACGCAAGCAGATGCGCGCGGCCTCGGCGTTCGGAATCGCCGCGGCGTTTCCCTCCTTCGTGAGTGGCGGGCAAGAAGGTGGCGTGACGGTCCTCTCGCTCGTCGCGCAGGCCCGGAGCATACTGGCGGAGATAGGCAGCCGGCTCGACGCCGCCGCGAAGGCGTCGGACGCCCAGGGGCAGGCGCGCGCCGTGTTCGGCCGCGACTTCTCGCTCATCTCCGGCTTCATTTTCCCCGCCGCTTCCCCCGCGGGCGCCGAGATCGCGCAGGCCGTCGCGAACGGGCCGGCGTTGCTCGGCGATCCGAAGGCCGTCGACCGCTGGATGACCCAGGCGATGCGCGTGCGTGATGCGCTGGGGCGCTGGCGCATGCTGCGCATCCTCGCGGAGGCGAGCGGATCTCCTCGCGCGACGTGGAACGTGGCCCAGCTCCCGAATCAACCGGGCGCCTCGTGGGTCGGGCTTCCGCCGAACGTCGGAGAGGAGCGCACCTCGGGCAAGCTCTCGCTCTTGCTTCATGCGCCCGGGGGCGCGTTCGACGCGACGCAGGCGTGGTACGGCCTGTTCCTCGACGAATGGGTCGAGACGATCCCGAACGCTCGAGAGCACACGGGAATCGCGTTTCGTTACGACGACACCGGCGGAGAGGCGGCGCAGACGATCCTCGTGGCCGTCCCGCCGACCGCGACGGCCCAGACGTGGGACTTCGACTCGCTGGCCGCCATCGTGAACGAGACGCTCGATCTGGCGAAGGTACGAGCCGTGGATCTCGAGCTCCTCGACCCGCTCGCCCAGCTCGTGCCCACGATCTTCCTCGCGGCCAACGCCGGCGACGACACGATCGCGACCAGGCTGGGCGTCGCGCTGGATCCGACCCTCCTCGCCACGGGAGCGAGCTAGATGGCCTCGATCACCTGGTGGAACCGCGTCGAGCCGCGGCCTCGCACGGACGACCTCACGCAGCCTCTCCAGGCGCGCGTTCGCGATCCCCTGTGGATGCTCACGAGGCAATGGCAGCTCGGCGAGTTCGTGGGCGTCGACTCCGGCTCCCCGGCGTGGGTGCAGCTCACCGAACGCGTGGGGCAGCTCACGAGCTGGCAGCGGAGCGACGGAACGGCCGCGCCGCTCGAGACGGCTCCGCTGGAGCACCAGCTGGAACGCGAGCCGTTCACGCCCGACCTGTCGACGCGCATCGAGCTCGGTCAGGTGCTCTCGCGTCTGCTCTCGGACGCGGGAGCCGGCGATGGCCCGTTCCGAGCGGCCTACCCGATCGCGAGCGCACCCGACGATCCCGCCGACCCGGTCGAAGCCGGGCTCCGCCGGGTCTGCGCCGGCCGGGCGATCGACGGAGTGGCTGCTTACCGCGACGTGAAGAGCGGCGCGGCAACGGTGCCTCCGGCGCCCGCCGGGGTGCTGGCGGCGTACACGGCGTGGATCGAGTCGACGCTCGGCGCGATCGGCGATGCGACCGACGCGCCGACCTGGCAGCCGGCGCGGCTGGAGTACGCCGCCGGAGTCAACGCGACCACCAGTCAGGGGACGGCCCTGCTCGACGTGCACCCGGGCGACGACGGTCTCATCGACTGGGCCGCGTTCGACGTTCGCTCGGTCGCTCAGGGGGCTTCGTTGCAGTCCGCGACGCGGACGATCGTCCCGGCCCACGTGCGGTTCAAGGGCATGCCGAACGCGAGGTTCTGGGACTTCGAGAACGGGACGCTCGATTTCGGCGACATGAAGCCGGACAAGCGGGATCTGGCGCGCCTCGCGCTCATGGACTTCATGCTCGTGCACGCCAACGACTGGTTCATGCTGCCGGTCGACATGCCCGTCGCCGGCACGTACCAGCTCGACTCGCTGATCGTCCACGACGTGTTCGGGATCGACACGCTCGTTCAGCGCGCCGACAGCGAGACGCTCGGGGGCACCGGTCGGTGGACGATGTTCTCGACGAGCGTGGCCACGGAGCCGGGGACCGTCGCGGACTTCTTCCTCCTGCCGCCGACGGCCGGGAGCGCGCTGCAGACAGGCCGCGTGGTCGAGGAGATCCGGTTCGCGCGCGACGAGATGGCCAACATGATCTGGGCCATCGAGAACGTGCTCGAGAATGCCGCGGGCGAGCCATGGCCGCAGCACGAGCGCGACGCCGCGCACAACCCGCCCGTGACCACGCCCGCGCCGCCCGTTCAATCGGTTCCGGTCGCGCTCGCGTACCAGATCGAATCGCGCGTACCCGGGTACTGGATTCCCTTCTTGCCCGTGTCGCTCGATCCAGCGAACGGCGTCGTGGCGCTCGAGCTCGCGTCCGCCGTCGCGAGCGACGGCCACACGTTGATCCTGCCGCGAGGCCGCATCTTGCGGCCGACGAGCATCCCGACCAGCGCTCCGTATCAGATCCCCGAGGAGGAGATCTCGCGGAACGGCCTCCGCGTCCAGCGCCTCGCGGTTCGGAGCCGCTGGTACGACGGCTCGACGCAGCTGTGGCAGCTGCGTCGCGTGCAACCGGGCACCGGTGAGGCGTCGAGCGCGCTGAAGTTCGACCAAGCGGCCCCCGGCGTGTGACATTGAGAATCAACGTGGCAAGAACGAAGCGAAGCGGGAAGGGGAAGCACAAGTCGCCCAAGCACCCACCGACGGCGAAGGGCAAGAAGAGGACTTCGGTCGGTCGGCGGAAGGGCGCTTCCTCGAAACGCGCCGCGGCACCGCCCGTCGCAGCGGCTCGGGAGCGTCCCGTTCGGCCGAAGGTGACTCCGGCGCCCACGCTGGCGCAGGCAGCCGCCTTGCGGCAGCAGTTGCGCTCCATGCAGCCCCTCGCGAAGTCGGGCGCTGCAGCGGCACCCGCGGCGCCCAGCGCGCCGCGCGCGCGACCAGCCCCTCCATCTCGAGTGCAGCGGCGGCTGCGGCACGCACCTCGCCTCGTGCCCGGATCGGCGTGTCAGCAGGCCATCGGCGTCTCCGCGCCTCTCGTTCAGTCGGATCAGCGGTGGAGCAACTGGGGGATCATCGACTCGCTCTCGACCCCCGGCGGTCAGATCCTCACCCAGTCCCTCTTCCAGCCGACCAATCCGTACGAGATCGCGTCGGCGATTCAGCAGGCCGAGGCGGCCGGCATGACCGTTCGGGCTCTCGGCAGCGGCTGGTCGTTCTCGGACGCCGTGTTGCCGCAACCCGTCGCGCTCTCGCCGTCGCAGTCCGTCCAGGTGGAGATGGACATCACTTTGTCGTCGTTCGTCCCCATCCCGCCGCAAGACTGGACCGTCTTCGGGTGCGCGATCGACACGAGCGGCTTCGCGAGCAGCCTTCAAGCGACGCTCGGACAGATCCTCCTCGGAAGCACCGACGCGTCGTCGCTCTTCTTCGTCGAGGCCGGATGCACGCTGTCGCGGATCAACGACCTGCTCGACGCTCAACAGCCTCCGCTGGCACTGAGCACGCTCGGAGGCTCCGCGGGGCAGACGATCGGCGGCGCGATTTCGACCGGAACCCACGGCGGCGACTTCGATCGGCCGCCGGTCGCCGACAGCGTCCGCGCCATCTACCTCATCGGCGCGGGCGGCGTTCACTACTGGGTCGAGCCCGCCTCGCGGCAGATCACCGACCCCGCGAAGCTGATGGCGGCCTTCACGTGCCTGACTTCCGAGAGCATCCGTTACGACGACGACCTTTTCAACGCGGTCCTCGTGTCGATGGGGAGCATGGGGGTGATCTACGCGGTCGTCCTCGACGTGGTGCCCCAGTACTGCCTCATGCAGTGGAACAGCTGGACGACCTGGGAAGCCCTCAAGCAGCAGAACGCGCTCAATCCCGGCTTCCAGGACCTCTTCGACGGCGTGTGGTCCGGGTTCGACGCGTTCCTCCAGGCCACCTGGCCGAGCGACGTCTGGGGAACGGGGGTCAACCGCTTCGTTCAAGTCCTGGTCAATCCGATCATGAACGACGACGGCACGCACAATTGCTACGTGACCAACCGCGTGCAGTTTCCCGTCCTGTCGCCGATTCCATTCGGCAACGCGCCGACAGCCGCCCAGACGTCAGACTTGTCCTCGGCCATCCAGAACAGCCCGGACTTCGGCGCCGGACCGACGATCACCTTCGGGTTCGACGGCGCCTTCCAGTGGCTCACGGGGATCAACCTGCTCGACCCCGGACCCGGGGAGGTCGAGCAAGCGCAGCAGCTCATCAACTTCTGCAAGCAGTACGGCTACTCCTGGGCCATTCGGTCGGTCATCGACGCCGTCTTCCAGAAGCAGTTCCCCCTGCCCGGCAATCCGCAGCAGCCGTACGTCGACCTCGGCTACAAGGTCATGACCGGCGGACCCAACACGCTGAACCTGCAGGGGCAGGTCGCGTCGGGCGAAGCGATGTTTCCGTTCGCGGACGCCGTCGGCTTCGTCGACGCCATGCTGGCGCAATTCGACGCGGGGATACCCCAGAACGTGTGGCCCGCGGGGTATCTCTCGCTGCGCGCGTGTGGACCGAGCGCCGCATTCCTGGCTCCGGAGCAGTTCGGTCAGATCGACGGCGAGCCGCAGTCGGACGTCACCGGCGCCGTCGAGATGTCGCTGTTGCTCAACGCCGACTCGGTTCAGCTGATGCCGCAGTTCGAGCAAACGGCGCTGAACATGGGCGGCATCCTCCACTGGGGGCAGAGCAACGGGCTGACGGGAGCCACGAACGTCGCCCAGAGCTTCGCCAACCTCGACAAGTGGAAGCTCGCCCAGAGGCTCTTCGGCGGCGACACCTTCGTGAATGCCTTCATGACACGCTGCGGTCTCGTCGACACGGGGTACGCCGAGGGGTGGTTCATCCTGCTGGGGAGCGGGGCGTACTTCTACGGCCCCGCTTTTCCGTCCGATGCCGCGTCGCAAATCGGCGCCATGCTTCAGGCGGGCAACACGCTGACGCACGTGCGTTTCGCGCCCAACGGCGCCTGGATGCTGATCGGCAGCTCCAACTATCGCTGGTACGGCGCGGGCTTTCCCGCCGATCTCGGGAACGCCGTGGAGGCCGGGATCGCGAGCAACAGTCTCACGCTCGTCGACGTGTACGTCGCTCCGGACGGCGAGTGGATGATTCAGTGGACGCAGAACGGGAGCGGAGCACGTACCTACCAGACGAGCGCCGGCTTTCCCGCGGACATCGTCGCGCAGGTCGATTCGTTCGACCCCGGAGGCAGCGGGCAAGCGCTCGTGGCGGTCGTGTTCCCTCCGGGAGGCGGATGGCTCGGATTGTGGGAGCAAGGCGGGTATTTCGCGTCCGGGATCCCGAGCGACACGTTCGCGAAGCTCGAGGAGCTGGCGGGGGACGGATACGTCTTTCTCGACGTCGTGTTCTCCTCGGCCGACGGATGGATGATCGTGATGCCCGAGAACGCCTACTGGGCGAACCCCGGCTTCGACGCGACGATCTTCCAGAAGGTGGGTGAGCTCGTCGGCGACGGCTACGCGCTCGTCGACGTCGTCATCCCCGTCCCGGTTTCACCCTGACGCGGAGAGGCGGATTGCCATGCGAATGCGACTGTTCCTTCCGATCACGTTGCTGGCGTTGGCCGGGTGTCCTCCCACGCCACAGACGCAGACGGCGCTGCAGGCGGCTGCCGCCAACTACGGGACGACGATCGCGACGATGCAACCTTCGCGCGTCTTCCTGCCCGGCCCCGCGACGGGCAAGTGGCTCGCCGTGTCGGTCCCGGGTGCCACGTCGCCTCTCATCTCCGGTTTGCCTGCCGGCATCACTTCGCCGAGCGTCGTCGAGCTCCGGGGCTGGCTCACCGAGGCGGACGGCTCCTGCAATCCATCCGATCCCGATTGGCACTTCGCCTTCACGCCCGATCCGGCGTGGGCGGACTCGCTGGGAATCAACCTCAATCAGATCATCACGGCGGGCAACGTCAACGAGTTCACGACGTCCGGGGCCGGGAGCGTCCTCGGGACACCGCAGCCGCTCTTCCACACGGGAAACGCAATCGCCGGCTGGCCGGTCATCCACGTCGAGCTCAACGGCGTCACTCCCGCGACGAGCTTCCCTGGACCCCTGAGGCCCTCGAACGACTGGGGCTTCACGAACGCCGACTCCGCCCACTGCCCGGGCACGACGTGGGCGTTC
>DASVWO010000264.1:0-24389 GCA_036393165.1 Polyangiaceae bacterium
CACCTCAATCGTTCCGACGCCACCTCAATCGTTCCGACGCCACCTCAATCGTTCCGACGCCACCTCAATCGTTCCGACGCCACCTCAATCGTTCCGACGCCACCTCAATCGTTCCGACGCCACCTCGTTCGGTCCGACGTCTCGTCGCCCGACCCGAAGCCTCCTCGCCTCGGTGACTGGCCCATCGCCTCACGGGACGTGCGGCTGCGTCACATCGATGGCGACGTCGCCCTGGTTGCACGTGCGAGGGGGCGCCGGCGGTCCCCCGCTCGGGCCCTGGCAGAGGCCCTCGGTGTCGTGTGTGGGGCCGGTGAGGTGCAACGAGAGGAGGTCGCCGTCGCGTGCGGCGAGGAGCAGCTCGCCCTTCAGATCGGCGGCGTTGGTCCAGCGGTGGCACATGCCGGCGTCGCTCTCGGTGGCGCTCAGGGTGACGTCGAAAGCGAGCGTGTCGCGGTCGTCCAGCTTGCGCGGGCCGGTGAACCGCACGGTGGCCTTCGCGTCCACGTTGCTCGCGGTTCCATGCAGGGGAACGGCGGCAACCGCGACGACGGGGCCCTCGAGAGCCGCCACTTCGGCGCCGGGCGCCGGCAGCGACGCCACCACGTCGTGCCCGGGCCAGGCGATCGTGGCGGCAGCGAGCGAGCGCACGCGCGCGACCTGATCGTCGGGCACGGGCTGACCGTCTTCTCCGTGCACGTGGACGCCCGTCGGCGTGCGCTCGGCGACGTACCCTTTGCCGAGCAGGCTGGGGAGCGAGGCCACGCCCTTGGCCGTCTCGACGTCCTCGATCACGCGGATGGAGATGCGATCGTCACCGAGCGCCCGGTTCTCGACGGCGATGCTCGAGTCGCTCGCGAAGGGCACGATCTGACACGTCGCGACGCGCTTGGTCTTCTCCGACCGCTTCGCGCGCTGTACCCACGGAGGCGGCGGCGCCGGCGGAGCCGACTCCGTCGTGCTCGCCGGAGGCGCGCTCTTGGGCTCGGGATCCCCGGGCACCACCGGGATGACGACGACGGGCGGCACCGTCGGCGCGGTGGCCGCGCACGCGGTGAGCGCGGGCGCACAGGCCATGGCGAGATAGGCAAGACGTCGCATTTGCCGCAACATACAACGCTGCTCATGCGGCGCGCGCTTCCCTTCGCCTTCGCCCTCGTCGCTTCGATTGCTTGCGACGAGGGCGGCAACAGCCTCGTCCCGCCCCTGAACGACGGCCTGCCGGCCACGTGCAATCCGCTGCGCACGCCGGGCGCCTGCATCATGCCGTGGCCCGACGCGATCTACCTGAAGGCGGACCCGACCACCGTCACGGGGTGGCGCGTCGCGCTGCTGCCCGAGACGCTGCCGGTCGCGCACGTCTCGGGCACCCCGATCGACACGACGCGCTGGAACATGGCCGACGGGTTCTCGCCGGCGGCGTCGATGCTCTACTACTTCGCCGAGCGCATCGACCCGGCGTCCCTGGTGCCCCAGGACGACATTCCAGCGAGCCTGAAGCCGGGCGCGGCGACCGTGATCGTCGACATGGCGAGCCACGCGCTCGTGGCCCACTTCTCGGGCGTCGACGAGAACGTCGTGCACGACACCGACCGCCAGGGCCTGCTCATCACGCCCGCGCAGCGGTTGCTGCCGAACCACCGCTACGCCGTGGCCATCACCAAGAGCATCCGCACGCTCGACGGCGGACTTCCCACGCCCCCTCCCCTCTTCCAGCCGATGCTCCAAGGCGCGGCCCCGGCCGACGCGATGTCGCAGGCCCAGCTCGCGCGCACGCCGGCCATCGTCGCGGCGCTGGCCGCCGCCGGCGTCCCGAGCACCCAGCTCGTCGTGGCCTGGGACTTCGTGACCGGCAGCGACGAGGCGCTGACCGGCCACGTGCTCTCGATGCGGGATCAGGCGCTCGAGGCGGTCGGGCCCGACGGCGCGGGATACACGGTGACGTCGGTCGAGAACGATTTCGACGCGCAGACGCTGCGGCGCATCCGCGGCACCTTCACCGTGCCGCAGTTCATCGACAACGCCGACGAGTCGAAGCCGGAAGCGCTGCTCCACTTCGACTCGAGCGGCAACCCCGTGCTCCTCGGCGCGTACCAGGCGCCCTTCACGGTGATCATCCCGCGCGCCGCGGTGACGAAGCACCCGCTGCCCATCATCCTCTACGGGCACGGTCTCTTCGGCACCGGCGAGAACGAGCTCGGGGACGCCACGGGGTCGTGGGCGCAGGACTTCGCCAACCTCGAGGGCTACGTGATGGTCGCCACGGACTGGATCGGGTTCTCGGCGCACGAGGACCCGGTCAGCCCCGGGAACAACGACGCGTTCGGCGAGATCCCGGCCGACTTTTCGAAGCTCCCCTACTCCACGGATCGGCTGCAGCAGGCGCTCGTGAACGCGATGGTCCTGGCGCGCACGATGCGCGGGCAGATCGTCAACGACCCCGCGATGACGGTGAGCGGCAAGGCGGGCGACCCGCCGATCGCAGACCCGACCCACCTCACGTACTACGGCATCTCTCTGGGCGGGATCATGGGGATGGCGTTCATGGGCTACGACCCCGACGTCCTCCGCGGCGTGCTCGGGTGCGGCGGCGGTTTCTGGGGCTCCATGATGCCGCGCTCGACGGACTGGCGGCTCGCCGATCTGCTGATCCCCGAGCAGTACCCCGACCCGCTCGACGTGGACATGCTGTTCCAGCTCTGGCAGATGCAGGCGGACTACGCCGACCCGGCGACGATCGCTCCGTACATCCTGAAGGCCCCCTTGCGCGGCGTGCCGAAGAAGCAGGTCCTCTCGCAGATGGGGTTGAACGACGCGCAGGTCCAGAACCTCCTGACCGAGATGATCGCCCGCACCGAGGGTGAGCCGCTCATGTCTCCCACGGTCACCACCCCCTACGGGCTGACGCCGACCCAGGGCCCCCTCCCGAGCGCCGTCACCACCTGGGACATCCACGGCACGCCCGTACCGCCCGACACCAACAAGACACCCGGCGCGGACAACCAGGTGCACGAGGCGATCCGGCGGATTCCGCTGGCCGAGCAGCAGATCCAGACGTTCTTCAGCACCGGCCAGATCGTGGACACGTGCGGGGGGACGCCCTGCGTCGAGCCGGTCCCGCCCGGAACGCCCGACGCTGGACTGCCCTGACCTGCCGCCGTAAGAAACGGGGGCGCGATGGTCACTTTCCCGGACAGGTTCAACCTCGCCGACTACTTCCTGTTCGATCGGCTGCGCGAGGGCCTCGGCAAGAAGACGGCCCTGCGCTTCGGTGCGCACGAGTACACGTACGACGAGATCGCCCGGCGCGCGCGCGCCTTCGCCGCCGCGCTGGAGGAGGCCGACGTGCGGCGCGGCGAGCGCGTGCTCATCGTTCTGCCCGACGTGCCGGCGTTCTCGTGGGTGTTCTTCGGCACGCTCGCCCGCGGCGCGGTGGTCGCCATGGGCAATCCGGACGTTCCGCTCGAGTCGCTCGAGTACCTCGTCGAGTACACGCGCGCGACGGCCGTGGTGACGGTGCCGCGTGTGGCCGAGCAGATGCGCGAGCGCATGCGTGCCGGGGCCATGGGCCGTGAGGTGCGGCGCGTGTGGTGCGTCTACGACGCGAAGGCGCTCTCGGGAAGCGACGATCCGGACGCCGAGTGCGGGCCGGCCGACGGGATCTTCCGCTGCCTCGCGAACGAGCTGCGTCACATCGACCCGATGCGCGCGCCGACGCTCACGCAGCGCGACGAGCCGGCCATCTGGCTCTTCACGAGCGGGTCGACCGGCGAGCCCAAGGCCAACGTGCACTCGCACCGCGACTTCGCGTTCAACACCGAGGTGTACGCCAAGCGCACGGTGAAGTACGCGCGGGACGACGTCACGGTGAGCGTCCCGCGCCTGTACTTCGGGTACGCGACCGGGACGAACCTCATGTTCCCGTTCGCCGTCGGCGCCACGACGGCGCTATTCAGCGAGCGGCCGACGCCGGAGTCCCTCGAGGCGGCCATCGCGATGTACCGGCCGACGGTCGTCACGAACGTGCCGACGATGCTCGGCAAGCTGCTCGACCACGACCATGCGCTTCGCGAGACGGGCAAACCGGGGCTCGACCTCTCGAGCGTCCGCTTCTCGCTCTCGGCGGGAGAGGCGCTGCCCGAGCCGCTCCTGCGCCGCTGGCTCGAGCGCTTCCGCAGCGACGTCTACGACGGGATCGGCTCCGCCGAGATGTTCCACATCTACGCGAGCAACCGCCCCGGGGACATCAAGCCGGGCTCGCTCGGCAAGGCGGTCGAGGGATACGAGCTGCGCATCCTTCCCGAAGAGGCCGACGGGCCCGGCGCGGCGCCGGTGGCGCCCGGCGAGATTGGCATCCTCTGGGTGAAGGGCGACAGCGTGAGCCACGGCTACTGGCTCGACCGCGACAAGAGCTGGCGCGTCTTCCACGGTCACTGGTGCCGCACGGGGGATCTCTTCCGCATCGACGCGGAGGGATACCTCTACTTCGCCGGAAGGGCCGACGAGCTGCTCAAGGTGAGCGGCCTCTGGGTCGCTCCCGTCGAGGTGGAAGAGTGTCTGATGGAGCACGCGGCGGTGCTGCACGCGGCCGTCATCGGGATCGAGGACGAAGGCCTCGTGAAGACCAAGGCGTTCGTGCTGCTCCGCGCCGGCCGGTCGGGCAGCGAGGACCTCGCCCTCGAGCTGCAGGAGTTCGCGAAGGCGCGTCTCGCGAAGCACAAGTACCCGCGCGTCGTGGAGTTCGTGGACGACCTGCCGAAGAACGACCGCGGGAAGGTGGACCGCAAGCTGCTCCGCCAGCGCGAGCGCGAGAAGAGGCCGTGACGGTCCGCCTCGCCGACCTGACGACGGAGGAAGCGCGCGCCGCCATCGCGTCCCCGCCGACGGCGGTGCTCGTGCCGGTCGGGAGCGTCGAGCCGCACGGGCCGCATCTGCCTCTCGCCACCGACACGATCATCGGCGAGACCGCCGCCGCGCGTGCTTGTCCGGTGCTCGCCCAGCGTGGAATCAAGGCTTTCGTCGCTCCCAGCGTGGCCTATGGCGTGACCGACTTCGCGGCGGGCTTCGCCGGGGCCGTGAGCATCTCGCCGAGCACCGTCACGGCGTACCTCCAGAGCATCGCGCTGTCGCTGCTGGCGGGCGGATGGAGCCACGTCTGCTTCGTGAGCAACCATCTCGAGCCGGCGCACGACGAGGCCGTGCGCGTCGCCGCCAAGACCACACGCGCGTCGATGGCTTCGCCGCTGACGCGACGGTGGGCTCGCACGCTGTCCGACGAGTTCAAGCGCGGCGACTGCCACGCCGGTCGCTACGAGACGTCGCTCGTGCTCGCGGCCGGCGGCCCCGTGAAGGACGAGCACAGGTCGCTCCCCGCCGTCGGCGTGAGCCTCTCGGAAGCGATCCGCTCCGGCAAGGGCCGCTTCCGCGACATCGGGATGGACCGCGCGTACACGGGCGCGCCCGCCGACGCAACGCGCGAGGAGGGAGACGACCTCTACGCGCGCCTCGTCGAGATGATCGTGACCGAGGTGACCGAGGCGCTTCGCGGCTAGATCAGCCGCCGCCGCCCGCGTCGGGCGCGCCGGCCTCGGAGTCCGTGACGGAGAAGTAGAGTGTCGTCGAGGGCATCGCCCCGGCGTCGGCGCCCGCATCCGCCGCAGCGCCCAGCGCGTACGGCGTGATGGTCAGCATGTGCTTGCCGTTCGTGAAGTACTGGCTGCAGTTCGTGATGGTGCCGTTGCCGTTGTCGCCGCAGAGGAAGTAGGGCGCCGCGTTCTCGGTGTGCGTGTAGTTACCGTCGAGCACGAAGTCGACGTGGCCGACGATCTGCGGCGTCGGGTTCGCGCGGATGCTGAGCGCGGTCCCCACCTTGGCGAGGTCGAGCACCGAGTCGTTCGGGATGGGGTCGTACCCGTAGATGGTCTCGCCGTACACGATGGTGTTCACGTTGGTGTTCACCAGGCTCATGGTGTTGGCGGGGCTTCCCGTGTCCTCCACCGGCGCGGCATCGACGACGGCGTCGGCACCTCCGTCACCCGTGACCCGGGATCCGGCATCGGCAGCCGGCGAGGAAGCGTCCACTTCGGGTGTGGTGCCTCCACCGCCGCTGCCACTGCCGCTGCCGGCGTTGCCACCGGTCGGGTCGCTAGGCCCGCTCGCTCCATTGCCGTTCGAGCTGGCGGTTCCTCCCCAGCCTCCCAGGGTGCCTCCCGGGTCCGATCCTGAACTACACGCGGCCAACGCTACGCAGAGAGCTCCCGTGGAGAGAACGAAGAGCCCAGCGAACGTCGCCCGCTCACCGCAGCGGACGTTGTTCATTTGCTCTGCTCTGACTGCAAAGCTTGCACCCACGCGCATGAGGCGCGCGCAGCGCGTCATTTCCGACATTTGCGCGAATCCGCAGCAGGTGCCTGGATGTGTGCTGAATCACCTGCGCGGGTCATGGGAGGACCAGCTAAGCTCCGCGCGGCCGGACCATGAGCGCCAAGACGTACGCCGCGAAGAGCGAGATGGATTCACGAATGATCGCGACGCTGACCCAGATGATGGAGTCCCAAGCGTATCGCGAGCTCGCCGCCGCCCAGATGTTCGGGTTTGGGCTCCAATTCGTCCCCGAGCTCAAGTGGCTCAAGTTCATGACGTGGCACATCCGCGAAGAGATGGAGCACTACGAGGTCGTGGTGCGCATGTACAAGGACTTCACCGGCGAGAGCGTCGAGCCGCACGTGAACGCGCGCCTGGGCAAGAAGCCCATCGACTTCGCGGGGAGCTGGTTCGAGCTCGCCATGGCGCAGTTCCTCTACGACCGCGGCGGCTTCTGGCAGCTCCGGGAGTACGAGGAGTGTGCGTTCCTGCCCTACCGCGAGATCATCAAGAAGATCCTCAAGGAGGAGGCGGGCCACCAGGGCCTCGGCGAGCGCATCGTCGTCGAGATGTGCCGGAGCAAGAAGTACGAGGACATCAAGCAGCGCTTCTTCGACAAGTGGCTGCGCCAGGGGATGCTTTCGTTCGGGCGCCCGCACACAGAGGGGAACGCCTACGCGATCGATGCGGGCCTGAAGAAGCGCGACTCGGGCGACGTGATGCAGGACTTCGTGAGCGACATCAAGCCGGCCGTGAAGGCCTGCGGCCTCCGGTTCCCCGATCCGGCCGCCATCGGCCTCGAATGCCCGCCCGGGCTCGACTGGTCGCTCGACGGGGTCGACGAAACCAAGGCACAGGGGTACGCCTAGTCCGGCGTGAAGCCCCCGATCTTCCGGTTCAACGAGCAGAAGGACGGCATCGTCGACGAGGTCGTCCGTCGCGCGTGCGATGCGATCCGTGACCCGCTCCTCGCGCTGAGCGAAGCGGCGTTCCTCGAGGTGAGGCGGCAGCAGAAGGCCGGGAGCGACGATTCCGTGCCGCTCGGCGAGTGGCGATCCATCGCCCGATCGCTCGCGCGCATGAGCACCGAGGAGGCACGCGCCAAGCTGCACGACGTGATGCGGGCGTACGCGCGCGACGTCGCGGGGAACTTCGACCCGCGCGTCTACAAGTTCGCGTCCCGGGCGGCGGCGCCGATCATCGGCGCCCTGCTGTCGCCGTCGCAGACGCTGCGGCACCTGGGCGGCGCGTTCGACCTGCGGGCGCTCGACGGACGCGTCGTCATCGAGGGCCCCGTCGGCACGGTCCGGTCGCTGGCCGAGAAGGGCACCATCGTCTTCGTGCCGACGCACCTGTCGAACCTCGACTCGGTCGTCTTCGGCTTCGCCCTCGAGCGCGCCGGGCTCCCTCCCGCGACGTACGGGGCCGGCAAGAACCTGTTCACCAACCCGGTGCTCTCCTTCTTCATGCACAACCTGGGGGCCTACCGGGTGGACCGCCGCCTCAAGCACGGGCTCTACAAGGACGTGCTCAAGGCGTACTCGTGCGTCCTCATCGAGCGTGGGTACCACTCGCTCTTCTTCCCCGGGGGTACGCGATCCCGATCGGGCGCCGTCGAGCGCAAGCTGAAGCTGGGTCTGGCCGGCACGGGCGTCGAGGCGATGGCGCGCAGCGCCGCCGCCGGCAAACCGCAGAAGGTGTTCTTCGTCCCGGTAACGCTCAACTACCTGCTGACCCTCGAGGCCGAGACGCTGGTCGAGGACTTCCTCCAGGAAGAGGGCAAGCACCGGTACATCATCGAGGATGACGAATCGACGCGGCCGGGGCGCGTCGCCGCGTTCATGCGCAAGCTCCTCGGGCTGGACGCCGGCTGCGTGGTGCGCTTCTCGCGGCCGCTCGACTGCTTCGGCAACACGGTGGACGAGGACGGCGTGTCGCACGATGCGCGCGGGCACGTGGTGGACCCCCTCACGTACCTGACCGACGCGAAGGGCCGCATCGGACCGGACGCGGCGCGCGACACGCAGTACACCCGCGAGCTCGGCGAGGCCATCGTGGACGCGTACCTGCGCGACACGGTAGTCATGCCGACCCACCTCGTGGCGGCGTGCGCGTTCGACGAGCTGCGCAAGGGAGTCGGAGGCAGGGACATCTTCGCGATGCTACGGGCGCAGGACGACGTGATGGTCCCCCGCGCCGAGCTCGCCGCGGCCGTCGAGAGGATGCGCGACCGGCTGAAGGAGCTGGAGTCACGCGGGCGCGTCGTTCTGCTGCCGCGGCTGTCGCGATCGTCCGGGCGGGAGATCCTCGATGAGGCGCTTCGTGCGTTCAGCGGTTATCACACGACGCCGGTGCTGGAGGCGCGGGGGGACGCGCTGCTGCTCGTCGACACGCGGCTGATCTTCTATTACCAGAACCGTCTCGCCGGCCACCTGCCCCATGCAGTCGCGGGAAAAGCGCCGCGGATTGCGCTAGGCTCCGGCGCCCTCGCCAGCTGACCCGATGAGCAACCCCGAACCGCCTCCCACCGAACAAACGGCTGCGCCGCAGACGACGACCGAGCCGGAACCGGCACCTCCTCCCGCCGCGGAGAAAGCGCCCGCGACGGACACGCCTGCAGTGGAGGCGTCTGCGGAGGCCTCCGCGGACACGCCCGCCGAAGAGGCGACCGAGACGACGAACGGCGAGACCGAGGGGCAAGGCGCCGCGCCGGCCGGGGAGAAGAAGCGTCGCCGGCGCCGTCGCAAGAAGAAGGGCGCGCAAGCGGACGCAAACGGCCCCGGAGCCGAGGGCGGCGAGGCGCAGGAAGCCAAGGACGGCGAGGGAGGCCCTGCCGAGGCGGCGGATCCCAACGCCGCGCCGAAGATCGAGAAGCGCAAGCGCGAGAAGAAGCCCGGACCGCCGAGAGAGCGGCCGCCGGTGAACCTCGGGGACATCGTGTTCGGGAAGATCGTCGAGGTCACCGACGAGGTGATCTTCGTGGACATCCCGGGCAAGGCGAAGGCGATCTTCGATCGGCGCGAGCTGCTGCTGCCGGATGATGACGAGGCGCCGCCGCCGCCTTCACCGGCGGTCGAGGCGGCGACGGCGATGGGGGCGGCGACGGAGGCTGCGCCCACGGGGGAGACGGCGGGAGAGCCAGGAGAGGCAGCGCCGGCGGGAGAAGCAGCGCCAGAGGCGGAGGCCGCGGCGGAGACCGCGCCGGAGACTGCACCAGCCACGGAGACAGCGGCAGAGCCCGCGGCGGCGGCAGAGCCTGCGGCCGAGGCGGAAGCTGCGCCCGTGGAGCCGCCGAAGGAGCCGAAGCTTCCGAAGGTCACCCTCGAGGTCGGAGCGGAGTTCATCGCCGTGGTGCACAACGATGGCGGGCGAGGCGGGCTGGTGGTGCTCACGCATCATCCTCATCGCGCCGAGCGCACGAAGGCGAGCCTCGAGACGGCGTTCACCGAGAAGACGCTCGTCGACGGGCTCGTCACGGGCGCCATCAAGGGCGGAATCGAGGTCGACGTCGACGGCGTGCGCGCGTTCGCGCCGGGGTCCCACGTCGATCTGCACCTCGGGGCAGACCTGCACTACCTCATCGGCCAGCGGCTCTCCTTCTCGGTCACGCAGTACGCCAAGCGCGGGCGCGACGTCGTGCTCTCGCGGCGATCGATGATCGAGGAAGACGCCAAGAAGGCGCGCGCCGAGGCGCTCGAGCGGCTCAAGGTGGGCGAGGAGATCGAGGGCACGGTGCGGAGCGTCGTGCCGTTCGGTGCGTTCGTGGACGTCGGCGGCATCGAGGGGCTCGTTCCGCTCCAGGAGATGAGCCACAACCGCGGCGACGGCCCGAGCGACGTCTTCAAGGCCGGCGAGAAGACCCGCGTCAAGGTCATCAAGATCGACGACAAGGGCAAGATCTGGCTCTCGCACAAGGCGACGATCCCCGACCCGTGGCAGCAGGTCGCGAAGAAGTACGCGCAGGGCACCAAGCACGCGGGCAAGGTCGTGCGGCTCCAGCCGTTCGGCGCCTTCGTGGAGCTCGAGCCGGGCATCGACGGCCTCATTCACCTGGCCGACCTCTCGCTCAAGCACATCGAGGGGCCCGAGGACGTCGTGAAGGTGGGCGATCCGATCGACGTCGTGGTCGCGCACGTCGACCAGGGGAACCACAAGATCGGCCTGCACCCGGCGCTCCAGGGAGACGCCGCGAACGAGGCGCCCCAGCGCATCCAGCCGCACAAGCCGGTGAAGGTCAAGGTGCACCTCATCGAGAGCGGCGGCCTCATCGTCCGCATCTTGGGCGTCACGGGCCGGCACGGCCGCGGCTACATCCCCGCGGGCGGCACCGGCACGCCGCGCGGCACCGAGCTCCGCAAGGCCTTCAGCATCGGCCAGGAGCTCGAGGCGAAGGTCATCGACATCGACCCGCGCCGCGGCGAGGTGAAGCTGTCGGTCAAGGCCCTGAGCGACGACCAGGAGCGCAGCGCCTACCAGCAGTACCGCCAGCAGGTGAAGGCCGAGGCGCGCTTCACCTTTGCGGACCTCCTCGCGAAGAGCCAGAAGAAGTAGAGCGCGACGCGGGCTACTGGTTGGCGACCTGGCAGGTCCCGCCGGTGCACACGACCGTCGGCGAGTTGCAGCAGTCCGTGCTGGCGCTGCACGTGCCGCCGAGGGCGACGCAAGAGACGTTGCCCTGGCTGGTGCACACGCCCATGTCGCAGAACCCCGAGCAGCACTGGAAGCCGGCGGTGCAGGCGCCGCCCCCGCCGCCCTGCTTCGGCGTGGGGATGCACTGCGCGAGCGACCAGAAGCCGCGCATGTTCTCGGTGTCCTCCTCCTGGCCCTCGAGGAAGAACGCCGGATGGCTCGGGTCGGCGCCCGACGCCGGCGTCGCGTCGATCGCGGCGACCCACAGCCGCTTCTTGCCGTTGTTCGGCGTGCCGGTGATGCGGTTGCCCCAGTCGCGCGAGCTCGACACGACGACCCAGAAGTAGTTGCCACGCTGGACCGGGTTGAAGGTCGGCTCGAACGTCTCGTTGTGATCCGCCGCGTTGGACGACGAGTCCGTCAGCGTCGTCAGGCGCACCGGCATCGACCCGCTCGTCGACTGCAGGTAGATGGCGCCTATCTGCGTCGCGTTCGCGTCGCACCCCTGCGCGTCGCAGCCGGTGTCGTAGTCGCCGACGTGGAACGCGACCCACTTCGCGTCGGGCGAGAACGTCGGGTACGCGACGCCCTGCTGGCCGGACGGGAAGACGCTCGTCGCGGCGAGCGACTGCGGATTCGAGAAGGTGTGCGACGCCTCGTCGAAGTCGAGCTCGACGAGCTTGCCGCTGTAGAGGTTGTGGTACCAGTTGCCGGAACCCTCCACGGCGACGAGGTGCTTGCCGTCGGGCGAGAACGCCGGCGTCATCAGCCCGGTCATCCCCGTGTCGAGCGTGAAGTTGTCGAGCCCCGTGTTCGTGTAGATCTGCGCGGTCGCCGTGTCGGCGAGGTAGAGCTTCTGGTCGCCGAACACGGTGTACTTGCCGTCGTTGTTCACGGCGACGTTGCCCGAGAACATCGTCGAGACCTTCGTCGCGTTCGCCATCGGCAGCGCGAAGGTGACCCACGGCCGCCCGTCGGCCTGATCCTGCGCCTGGTTCGGCCCAGGCGGGGATCCCGTCGTCGGCCCCGCGCCCTCGACGGAGGCGACGAGCGTCGACCCGTCGGAGCTGACCGCGTGGCACCCCATGCACGCGCCGCTGTACAGGGTCTGCGGCATCGCGCCGGTGCCGGGCTGGATGCGCGACATGTGGCCGCCGGCGCTCGTCGTCCAGTAATAGATGGCGCCCTGCATGCTCACCGGCGCGACGGTCCACGACTCGGTGGCCGACTCGTACGCCTTGCCCGACGACGCATCGAGGCGCGACAGCGTGACCTTCAGCGGATCGCCCTGGTTGGAGGCCGTGATGCGATCCCACGCGGTCTGCACGACGCGCACCTGCGCGGGCGCCATGACGACCTCGTAGTCGTCGTACACGTAGTCCTTCTCGGCGTACTCGACGCGGTACACGTCACCCGACGGATTCGGCGCCGCCCACATGAGGAGCGGCGAGGTGAGTCCCAGCGGGAACACCGTCTTGTCGTAGGGGTACTGAAGCGCGGTCAGCGCCGGGTCGGGCATCGTCGCGCCGTCGAGCGTCGTCTGCTGCCCCGGCGTCACGCCCATGCCCACGATGCCCGTGCGGATCGCGACCTCGAGCTTCGCCGTGGCGACCATGTTCCCGACGACGCCCTGCAGCGTGCCGATCCCGGCGACGAGCCCCGGCGCCGTGAGCACCACCGGCGACCCGGGCATCATGCTCGCGAGATCCGGTCGATCGAACGCGACCGACTGCGCCGCGATCACCTCGTCGCCCCCGCCCTGAAGCTTCGCGTGCAGCGTGAAGCTCGCCGACTGCGGCGTCATCCCGTCGCAGTGGACCGTCGCGCTCGGCGGCTCCCAGTAGAGGGACGCGATGGGCGCGCTGGCCGAATCGCCGTTGAAGATGTGCGGCCCGTCGGTCATCCCCCCGCTGCCGCTCCCGCCCGAGTCCATCGGACCGGCGTCGCCGCCCGTCGCGCCTCCCGATCCGGCGCTTCCGCAGGCGACGGCAACCGCAATGCACACGAGTGATCCCAACACCACCGAGAGCGAGGGTCGGAGCATGAACGCTCCCAGTATTGGTGCACCTTTCGCTCAGGACTGCAACCGATCCCGCGGACGGACGCCGTCCACCTCGACGATCAGCTCCCGGGGCCCTCGCAGCACGGGACTGGGCCGGTACGGCGGCGGGTCGGTGACGACCCGCGGCCGATCCAGCCCGCGGGCAAGCTGTCCGAGCGCGATCTGCGCCTCGACGCGGGCGAGGGGCGCCCCGAAGCAGTAGTGAATGCCGCTGCCGAAGCCGAGGTGCGCGTTGTTCGACCGCTCGGGATCGAAGCGATCGGGATCCTCGAACCGCGCTGGATCGCGACTCCCCGCCGCGAGCGCCAGGGAGACGAGCGCCCCGCGCGGAATCGTCGCCCCGGCGACCGCGATGTCCTCGAGCGCCGTCCGGGACGGGATGAGCTGCACGGGCGGCTCGTACCGGAGAAGCTCTTCGACGGTGCCGACGACCAGCTGGGGCTCGCGCCGCAGCCGCTCGAGCCACTGGGGATGCCGTACGAGCGTGAGGACCCCGTTGGCGATGAGATTCACGGTCGTCTCGTGCCCGGCGATGAGGAGCAGCATTGCAGTCGAGGCGAGCTGGGGATCGTCCATGGGCGCGCCCGGTCCCGTGTCCGTCGCCATGCGGGACAGCAAGTCGTCGCCCGGTTGCTCGCGATGGTGGCGGACGAGGTCGGCCAGGTAATCCCGGAGCGCATGCCCGGCCTGGTCCCGTTGCGCACGCGCCTCGGGCGTGAGCTTGCTGAAAGCCTGGATCAGCGCGTCCACCCACACACGGAAGCGCGGGTGGTCCTCCAGCGGGACCCCGAGGATCGCGCAGATGACGCGGACCGGCAGCGCGTAGGCGACGCGCGTGACGACGTCGAACACCCGCTCCCCGACGAGCCCGTCGACGATCGACGTCGTGATGCTCTCGATCTGCGGACGCAGCTGTTCGATGAAGGCCGGGCGCTCCGGTGGCCCGAAGTGGCGCATCGTCAGCGCGCGCAGCCGGTCGTGCTCGGGCGGGTCGAGCCGGATGAAGGGCATGGGCTCGAGCGCCCTCGCGTCGACTCCGGGCTGCGTGCAGTGACGCAGGTCGGAGCTGAGCCGCGGATCGTGGAGCAGCGAGACGATCTCGCGGTACGTGCTCACCACCCACGTCCCGCCTTCGTCCGGTCCGTCCTCCTGCCAGCACACGGGCGTGCGGCGAAGCTCGGCGAACAGCGGATAGGGGTTCGCGCGGCTGGCTTGATCGTAGATGGCTCTCAGGATGCTCTCTTGGCGCATGGCGATTCTCTCGGGCGGCGCGGAACGAGCTTCACGCGCCGCGTGTCCGGATCGTGACCCGTGAGGATCGCGGTCGCGTGCTCGCGCACGACGGCCGCGTCCGGGAAGCCCGCCGGGACGGCGGGGCCGAGGGGGCGCCCCTCGCCCGTCGCCATCTCCAGGGGGAACTCCGCGCCCTGCTCGATGAGGCGCGCGTAGAACTCGATCCATCGACCGCGATCGAAGGAGACGGCAGCGACGATCCGGCCGTCTCTCCCGTACGCGGCGACGAAGCGTCCCTCCTCCAGCGACCCCTGGACGATCATGACCTCGTCGGCCGCGGACGGGACGCCGACGGACTTGATGTTCACGCCGAACTGGCTCGACCAGAACTCCGGCACCGCGAGATGCGGGCGGCGACGCGTGGGCGGGCACACCATGTTGTGCGCCGCGATCGCTCCCTGCTCGACGGCGTTGCCCCAGTGCTCGAGGCTGAGGAACTGCTGCCGGTAGAGCGGATGCGGGAACCGCGCGATGTCTCCCGCGACGAACAGATCGTCGGTGACGACGAAGTTCACGTCGATGGCCCGGCATCCCGCGTCGCAGGCGACGCCGAACGGACCCACCGCGAGGCACGAGTCGCCCAGCCACTCGATGTTGCGGATGGCCCCGAGCGCGACGACCGCGACCTCGGCCTCGACTGTGCTGCCGTCCGACAGGCGCGCGCGCCGCAGCCGTCCCTGTGCGTCGCCCTCCAGCGCTTCGACCTGGACCTCGCAGCGGAGATCCACGCCGTGCTCGCGCTGCAGCTCCGCCGCGCGACCGGCGATGGTGCGGCCGAGCGCTCCCACGAGGGGCGCTGCCGACCGCTCGACGACCGTGACCGGTAGACCGAGCTCGCGGCACACGGACGCGACCTCCGACCCCGTGAACCCCGCGCCGATGACGAGCACGCGCCGCGGCCGGGCCTCGAGGCTCCGCCGGAGCTTCTCGGCGTCGTCGCGCCCGCGCAGGGTGAAGACCCCGTCGAGCCGTGCCTGCTCCGCGTCGTGCCACGGACGCGCCCGCGTCCCGGTCGCGATGAGCAGGCGGTCGAACGCGATCGCGCGGCCGTCGGCGAGCACGACCTGGTTGCGCGCGAGCTCGAGCTCCGCGGCCGCGACGCCCAGCACCCACTCCACACTCTCGAGCGTCCGGAAGCGCGGCAGCGGCGTGTGATCGACCGGGACCCTCCCGGCGAGAACCGTCTTCGAGAGCGGCGGCCGGTCGTACGGGAGGTAGGGCTCGTCTCCGACGACGGTCAAGGCGCCCTTCGAAGCCCTCGGCGCGCAGCCCCTCGGCGGCGCGCAGTCCAGCCAGGGAGGCGCCCACGATGACGATGCGGGACTGGCTCCCGGGCACGGAGCTCATGGGTCGCCGCCGTCGGACGGCCCCGACCGTTCGACGAAGATGGCCTGGACGGGACACGCGGCGGCGGCGCGCAGCACGTGCTCTCGGAGCGACTCGTCGGGAGCCGGATCGAACCAGAGCGCCTCGTCGCCGTGCAGCTCGAAGACGCTAGGGGCGAGGAAGCAGCACTGCGCGTAGCCCTGGCAGCGATTGAGATTGACGGTCAGCCGCATGGCCTCTGCCTCCGCGGCGCGTGCAGAAAGGGGTCCATGGGCCTGCGCTACCGTTCGCGGCTCTGCGGCATCCCACGAGGAACGATGCGCGTGCACCACGTCAACTGCGGGACCATGTGCCCGCCCTTCGCGAACCTGGTGAACGGCCGGGGATCCCTGTTCGAACGCGGACGGATGGTTTGCCACTGCCTCGTCGTGGAGAGCAGCGATGGCCTCGTCCTGGTGGATACGGGCCTCGGCACCGGGGACATCGAGAACCCACGCCGCCGCCTCGGCGGCGGGTTCACGACGATGCTCCGTCCGAAGCTGGACCCCACCGAGACGGCGCTCGCCCACGTCGAGCGCCTCGGCTTCCGCCGGTCCGACGTGCGTCACGTCGTGCCGACGCACCTCGACCTCGATCACGCCGGCGGCCTCTCGGACTTCCCGGAGGCCATGGTACACGTCCACGCGCGCGAAAAGGCCGCCGCCGAAGCGCGCGCCACCTTGGGCGAGCGCGAGCGCTACCGCCCGATCCACTTCGCGCACGGACCGCGGTGGAGGGCTTACGACGTCGCGGCGGGCGGAGACACCTGGTTCGGCTTCGAGCGCGTGCGAGCGGCCATCGGGACGAGCGACGACATCCTGCTCATCCCCCTCTTCGGCCACACGCGCGGCCACTGCGGCGTCGCCGTGAAGACGGCGACCGGCTGGCTCCTCCACGCGGGCGACGCTTACTTCTCGCGCGGCGAAGTGCACGCGGATCCTCCGCGCGCCCCGTGGGGTCTCACGTTCTTCCAGAGCCGCGTCGAGATCGACCGCACATCGCGCGTCGCCAATCAGGCCCGCCTGCGCGAGCTCGCGCTCACGCGAGGAAGCGAGGTCACCGTCTTCAGCGCGCACGACCCGCTCGAGCTGGACGAGACGCCCGCAATCGCACTTCCAGGCGCCGCATAGCTGGACGGCGCGGGCAATTTGCCCTCCAATCCCGCGCGCCATGTCCTCCAATCCCCCGCCGCGCGGCATCTCGCTCATCCAGGACCCCACGCGAAACAAGGGCACTGCGTTCACGGAGGCCGAGCGCGAAGCTCTCGGCCTGCGCGGTTTGCTGCCGGCGCGCGTCACGAGCATCGACGAGCAGGTGAAGCGCGTGCTCGCGGCGGTTGCGCGCAAGCAGGAGGCGATCGAGAAGTACATCTACCTCGTCGGGCTGCAGGACCGGAACGAGGCGCTCTTCTTCCGTGTCGTCGACGAGCGGCTCGAGGAGCTGATGCCCATCCTCTACACGCCGACGGTGGGCCAGGCGTGCCAGGAGTACGGCCACATCTTCCGCCGCCCGCGCGGCCTCTACGTCACGAGCCGCGACCGCGGCCACGTCGCCGACGTGCTCCGCAACTGGCCGCGCCGCGACGTGCGCATCATCGTCATCACCGACGGCGAGCGCATCCTGGGCCTGGGTGATCTCGGCGCCAACGGCATGGGCATCCCCGTGGGCAAGCTGGCGCTCTACGTCGCCTGCGCCGGCATGCACCCGGAGTGGTGTCTGCCCATCATGCTCGACGTGGGAACGGACAACGAGTCGCTCCTGCGCGATCCGCTCTACCTCGGCATCCAGGAGAAGCGGCTGCGCGGAGAGGCGTACGACGCGCTCGTCGACGAGCTCGTGGCGGCGGTGAAGGATCAGTTCCCGGACGCGATCCTGCAGCTCGAGGACTTCGGCAACGCCAACGCCTTCCGCATGCTGGCGAAGTACCGCGAGCGGGCACGCACGTTCAACGACGACATCCAGGGCACGGCGAGCGTCGCCCTCGCGGGTCTCTACTCCGCGCTGCGGCTGACGGGCGGAAAGCTTCGCGACCAGCGCCTCCTCTTCTTCGGCGCGGGCGAGGCGGGCATCGGCATCGGCGAGCTCGTGGCGATGGCGCTGGTCGAGGAGGGCCTATCTCACGACGAAGCGCGCGCCCGCTCCTGGTTCTTCGACTCCAAGGGCCTCGTCGTCACGAGCCGCACGGACCTCAACGCCCACAAGCGCGCCTTCGCGAAGGACCACCCCGCGACGACCGATTTCGCCGAGGCGGTGCGCTCGCTGCGCCCCACCGCGATCATCGGCGTCGCCGGCGTCGCCCGCACCTTCACGCGCCCCGTGATCGAAGCGATGAGCCGCGACAACGAGCGCCCGATCGTCTTCGCCCTCTCGAACCCCACGTCGCAGGCCGAGTGCACGGCGGAGGAGGCTTACACGTGGTCCGGCGGCCGCGCCGTCTACGCGAGCGGCAGCCCCTTCGATCCCGTCGTGATCGGCAGCAAGCGCTTCGTCCCCGGCCAGGGCAACAACGCGTACATCTTCCCGGGCGTCGGCCTCGGCGTCACGGCGAGCCGCGCGCGCCTCGTGACGGACGAGATGTTTCTCGCGGCGGCCAAGGCCCTCGCAGCCGAAGTGCGCGACGAAGATCTGGCCCTCGGCCGCGTCTACCCTGCCCTGTCGGACGTGCGGCGCGTCTCGCTCTCGATCGCCTGCGCCGTCGCCGAGGTCGCTTACGCCTCGGGCCTCGCGGAGAAGCCGCGCCCGGAGAACCTCCGCGCGCACATCGCCTCGCTGATGTACGAGCCGAAGTACCCGTGACGCGGTCCGTCAGCGGAACCAGCGATCCGCAAGGGGGTCGCCGATCGTCGCTCCCGGCCTGGTGGGAGGGCGCGAGTCGGTGGGGCGCGCCTGCCGCGTCGCGGCGGCGAACCACCGCTCGTCGCGGGGCGTGAAGCTGGAAATCTCGCTGGTCTCGGGTTCGAAGGGGTGGCTCATGGCTGTGGACCCTCGCTGGAGCACGACCGGTGCCAGCCCGCGCACCGCGCAAGTGCGTGGAAACGCTCGAGCTACAGGTGTCTCTGGTTCAGGCTGCACCTGATGCACCCGATACACCGGATGCACCACGGTCCCCCCACGATGCGGCCAGGGCGAGCGTCCTCGCGTTCTCGGGCACCCGCAGGAGGAACGCGTCGCGCCACTCCTGCTCGCTGATCTTCGACGCGCGATCGAGCACCTGCTCCCTGGCGCGCGCGAGGATCCGCCGGGCCTCGTCGCGCCTTCCGGACGCGTCGAGCGCCTCGGCGTACACGAGCCGGATCGCGATCTCGCCCTCGTCCACGGATCCGAGCTCTTCGAGCAGCGCATGCGCGCGCCCCGCCGTCTCGAGCGCCTCGGGTTTCGCGCCCTTCGCCAGCAGCACGCTCGCGAGCGTCCCCAGCGCCTCGGCGAGGCTCGGCGGGATCTTCTCGCACATGGCGACGGCGGCGCGCCCTTCCCTCTCGGCCGCCTCCAGATCCCCTTCGAGCAGGTGCATCGTCGCGAGGTAGGAGCGACAGGAGGACGCCATGCGCAGATCGCCCTGCTTCTCGTAGGCCTGCAGCGACTCGTTCTCGACGGCTCGCCCCTCCGCGAGCTTGCCGAGTCGCGCGAGGATGAGCCCGAGGTTGTTCTTCATCATCGCCGTGACGATGAAGAGCCCCAGCCGGTCGGCCTCCACGAGGCACGAACGAAACGCCGCCTCGGCCTCCTCGAAGGATCCGAGGAGCATGTAGCCGTACGCGACGCCCGCGCGGTGCTCGACCCACGATCGCAGGTCGCCCGCGCGCTCGGCGTACTGCGCCGACTCGACCTTCACGCGCCGGTAGGTGGCCACGTCGCCCGTCGCCATCAGACGGTGCGCGCGCGCGCGTGCGAAACGAGCCGCCGCGAGCAGGTCCTCGGCCACGAGCGTCGCCGCCCGGCGCGCGATCCACTCGAGCAGGCTGTCCGCGCGATCGTAGCGTCCCAGGTTCACGAGCTGCAGCGAGGCCTGGGCCACCGCACTCACCTGCGCCAGCCGGGGCTCCTCGTCGCGCGCGCCCAGCTTCTCGAGGTCGCCCACGACCGCGAGCACGGCCTCGACGTCACCGAGACGGCTGGAAACGATGACCAGCTCCTCGGCAGCGCGCATCCAGTCCACCCCGCCGAAGGGAAGCGCCTTCACCGCCTCGAGCGCACACCCGCGCGCCTCGGCGTTCTCGCCGCGCCAGCGGTGCGCCTCCGCCTCCACGAGCCGCAGCGAAGCGCGGATCTCGCCCTCGGCGCCGCACGCCAGCCCGCGCCTCGCGCGAGCGATCGCCGCGGAGAGATCGTTGCCCTCGAGCGCCTGGGCCGCCGCGTTCCGGTACGAGGCGGCGGCGCGCTCCGCGGTCCCGCCTCGCTCGAAGTGCTCCGCGAGCGTCACCGCGTCGGTCTCCCCCGCTCGCTCGAGCCACTGGGCAGCGAGTCTGTGCCCGAGCGAGCGGTCCGCGTCGGTGAGCATCGAGTAAGCCGCGTCGCGCACCAGCGCATGACGGAACTGGTACTCCTCCTCGCCGGCGAAGCGCGATCCGGACCTCCGCACGAGCAGCTCGCGATCGACGAGGATCGCGAGCCAGTCGTCGAGCGACGCCTTCAGGTCGCGGCCGACGAGCGCCGCCACCGCTCCACGCCAGAACACCGTGCCGAAGACGCTCGCGGCCCGCAGCACGAGGCGCGCCTGCGGGTCCAGGCGCTCGAGGCGCGCCTCCACCATTGCCAGGACCGTCTCGGGCATCGCGCCGTCGCCACGCTCGGCGACGGCACGGATCAGCTCCTCGAGGTAGAACGCGTTGCCGGACGCCCGCGCGAGGATGCCCTCGAGCGTGTCGCGCCCGACGCGATCGCCGAGGACGTGCTGGACGAGACGCTCGCTCGCGCGCCGGGTGAGCTCGGGCAGCGCGAGCTCGTGAAGACCGCGGTCGCTCCAAAGGCGAGGGAACAGCTCGTTCACCTCGGGCCGTGCAAAGGCCAGCACCATGAGGGGCAGCTCCTGGTGGCGGCGAAGCACCCCGTCGACGAGCTCCACGCTCGGCAGGTCGCCCCACTGAAGGTCCTCGAGCAGGAGCAGCATGGGCCGCCCGGCGCACTCGGCGACGAGGTGGTCCTCCCACGCGCGACGCATCTGATCGCCCATGAGCATCGCGTCCTGCCGCGCCGCCCGGAGCTGGACCGACGCCTCCGACTCCGGGAACGGCAGACCCACCATCTCGGCGAGGAACTCGGCGACGCGCCCGGCCTCCGCCGCATCCACGCGCCGGCGCACCGCCGCCACCAGCTTCGCGCGGCGTGACTCGATCGTCTCGGCGTCATAGAGCCCCATCGAGCGTCGCAGCGCCTGCACGATGAGCCCGAACGGGGACCCGGCGCTCGATGGATCGCCGCCCGCGAACCAGACGAGCGGCGGATCGTCGCCCTGCTCTAGGCGCCGGAGAAACTCGTAGCGCACGCGGCTCTTGCCCATGCCGGGAGCGCCGGTCACGAGCACCGCGCGCGACACGTGGTCGCCGGCCACCTCGGCGTAGGTGGCCGCGAGGACCGCCAGCTCGCGGTCGCGCCCCACGCAGGGAGTCGGCTTGCCGAGGAGCGTGCGCGCAGGCTCGTACTGGGTGCGCTCGCGGACCAGGATCAGCTCCGATCCCTCGCGGTGCACGTCGAACCGTTCACCGAGGAGGCCCGCCGACGCCTCGTCGACGCGCACCGCCGGCGTCGCGCGCTCGATCGCACGCTTGCGCAGCATGGTGGCGGCCCTCTCGATGACCTCCCCGACGGTCAGCCGCCCCTGAACGGCGCGCCTTCCGGTCGCGAGGGCGATGAGCGCGTCCGGCATGCAGTCCTGCAACGCGAGCGCGCACCGGGCGGCCTGCACGGCCTGATCCGTGGCGGTGCCGATGCCCGACGTCGTGACGAGGAGCGATCCGTCCGCGAGGTGCTCCAGCCGCGCGCCCCGCGACTCGACGACGGGCCTCAGCCCGTCGAGCGACGCACCGCCGACGGCCGCGAGCGTGCGCTCGAGCGAGGGATCCCCCGAGCTCGCGACCTCGTCAGCGGGGGCCGCCGGAACGGCGAGCACGACGCACACGAGGCGCTGCTCGGTCGTCGTCAGGGCCGGAGGCGGCCGGCTTCGCAGGCGCACGCTCTCCCCGCCGGTGGAACCGAGGGCGCGGAGCTCCCCCGCGACGTCCAGCGCGCCGCAGGGGCGCGCGTCCGGATCCTTGGCGAGCAGCCGCCGCACGAGCGCGTCGAGCGCCTCCGGGACGTCGGGCCTCAGGTCGCACACGCTCGGCGCTTCCTCGAGCAGGATCTTCGCGAGCACCGCCATCACGTGCTCCCCCAGGAACGGCGGCCTCCCGGTGAGGCACTCGAAGAGCACGCACCCCATCGAGAAGAGGTCCGCGCGCGGGTCGACGAATCGATCGCCGCGCGCCTGCTCGGGCGCCATGTACCCCGGCGTGCCGAGGGTCGTGCCCGTGCGCGTCTGGGCGCGCGTGGTGAACTGACGGCGGGCGATCCCGAAGTCGAGCAGCGTCGCGCGGTCGACGTCCCCCCCGGGGAGGAAGATGTTCGACGGCTTCACGTCGCGATGCACGATGCCGCGAGCGTGTGCGAACGCGAGCGCGTCGGCGACGCGCGTGGTGAGGCGCACGCTCTCGTCGATGGTCAACCCGGCGCGCGCGAGCCGGTCCGCGAGGTCCTCGCCCTCGAGCCACTCCATCGCGAGGTACGGCTCGCCGCTCGCGGTCGTCCCGTGCGCGACGTAACGCACGATCCCCGGGTGCCGCAGCTCGGCGAGCACCGCGACCTCGCGGACGAAGCGATCCACCGGCTGCCCCTCGCCCGCCGCGCCGAGGACCTTGAGGGCGACCGCGTCTCCGCTCAACCGATCGCGCGCGCGGTACACGTGCCCCATGCCTCCGGTGTTCGCCAGGCGCTCGACCTCGAAGCGCTCCGCGACGACCACAGGCGTCCCCACCATGGATCGAGCCTACAAGAGCTTGCTTGCGACGGAGAAGGGGCGCTCGCGCTATGTGTGGTGGCACGTCTGATGGCCAGGTCGAAAGTGCAGGTGGGGCACGGTGCGGCCGTCGGGGTCGCCGAGCACGGGAACTCGGCGGTGCTCGTCACCCTCTCGCGCGGCGGGGAGCTCCTCGACCGACGGCGCATCGACCTCACGAGCGGCCTGCCGACGCACCCCTATCACCACGAAGGATCGTGGGCGGTGGGCCGTTACCGGGACAGCCCGTGGTCGAAGCCGATCTCGCTCGCCGACGCCGTGGCGCTCGTCGAGCGCGTGCGCGGGGCCGCGGTGCGCGGTGCGCGCGAGAGCCTGGAGGCGCTTGCGACCACGGTGCGCGAGCCCATCGCGACCGTCGCGATCCGCGTGTGCCCCGAGCTTCCGCCGACGACCGAGGAACGGATCGCCGACAATCGCGCCGCGAACATGGCCGACTCGATCATGTATCGCGAGGCGCTGGCCCGCGCCGCCGAGGCGCGTGGCTGGTCGGTGCACTGGTACGACCGCGAGCGCGTGTTTCGCGACGCCGCGGCGGCGCTCGGCCGCAAGGACGTCGACGGTTTCCTCGTGGCGATGGGCCGATCGATCGGGCCGCCGTGGCAGGCGAAGCACAAGCTCGCGGCAGCTGCGGCTCTGTCGGCGGGGGGGCCGCTCAAAGCTTCGTCCAGGTCTCCTGGAAGGTAGAGATGTGGTCCCACGCGTACGTCTTGTTGGGCCACACCAGGTAGCTCATCGTCACGATCTTGCCGTCCTTCCAGAATCCGGCCCACGTCGGCAGCGTGCCGTACTCGTAGAGCGTCGTGCTGAACGTGACGGGCACGACGTTCTCCATGTTCTCCTTGGGGGGCGCGGCGCTCACCCATCCCACGAGCTCGTGCCCGTCCGCGGCAGCCGGCCCCGTCGTCGGCGACACGCGGCCGTGCAGCGCGCCGCTCGCGAGGTCGACGGACGTGATCTCGACGACGAGCCTGTCCACGTCGTTCGTCCACTTGCCGACGAGCTTCGCCTGCACGCCGGCATCGAGCGGCGCCAGACGCTTCGTGTAGTCGACGCTCGGGGTCGCACCCGCGTCGAGGGCGCGCGCGCTGTCGCCGTGACACGCGAGGAGGACGGCGACGGAAAGGGCGAAGACGGAGGACGGTCGCGGCATGCGGGCATCTTGCGACGCGCCTTCCGCGGGCTCCGCTCGCCGCCGACCACGGGCGACCCCGGCGCGACCGGAGGCGACTCACCGGTCACCGGAGGTCGGCTGCCCTCACTCGCTTCCCGCGTCCTGCGGCGGAGCCGGCGTCTTCATCGCCGGAGCGCAGCACGTCTCGTTGGCCGGACAGGGGTACGGCAGCGACCCGCGGCAATCCGCGAGCGAGCCCGTGCATATACCGCCACTCGCGACGCACTCCGCACCGGGAGCCGGCGTTCCGTCCTCGCATCCGGCGCCGACGACCAGTGCGGCGAGCGCGAGGATTCCCACCCGGCCCAAGAGCCGGCCGAAAAAAGGCATAAGAGCGGGGTGACGGTCGGACCGCAGCGCGGCGACGTAGTCGCGAGCGGGACGCCGCCCGTCACGACGCGTGCAGCCTCCGGATCGATCGCTGCGCGTCCGGAGGGCACGCGCCGCGCCGGGCTTATGGA
>DASVWO010000265.1:0-16356 GCA_036393165.1 Polyangiaceae bacterium
CTTGCTCGTCCACGAGTCGCTGCCGAGGCCCACGGTCGGCATCTGGCGTACGGCCTCACGGACCGCCTCGGCGTGCTTCTTCGCCTCGTCGCGCAGCTCCTTCAGCTCGTCGCCGCTCGTGGCGTCGTCGAGCGCCTTCTCCATCTTGGAGATCTCGCCGGCGTGATCCTGCGCGAGCTGCTCGAGATCCTGCTCCGCCTCCTGCTGCGCGCGGTCGACCTCGTCGCCGCTGTTGTCGCCGTCCTCGCCCGGCGTTCCGTGTCCGCCGCCGGATTCGCCGCCCGCGCGTCCCACGCGCCCGCGCGCACCGAAGGAGGGATCCGGCTCTCGCAGACGGGCCGCGAGGTCGCGCGCCGCGAGCTCCGCATGCGTCTCGTCGTCGCCGTCGCGGGCGCGCTTCACACGGAGCAGGTCCGCCTCGACGATCTCGCCCAGGTCCTGCCCTAGCGAGCCCAGATGCTTCATCTGGCGCGAGCCGCCGTCGAGCACGAGGGTCGCGGCGTCCATGCGGCGCACGTTGCGCGAGCGCGCGTCGGCGTCGGTGCCGCCCGCCGGCCCCGCTTGCGCGAGCTGCGAGGCGCCGAGGGCGAGATCGTCCGCCACGTCGGCGAGCTGGCGCGCGGACTCGCGCGAGTCGCGGACGCCCAGGCCGCGGATGATCGCATCCACGACGAGCACCCAGCGCTCGGTCGCGTGCACCGCGGTGGCATGGGCGGCAGCCGACGGGGCGCGCGCGTCGGCGTCGACCGCCGTGCGGGTCTTCTGCTGCTGCGCGCGGAGCATCGCGCGGAGACGGTCCGGGATCCGCACGCCGCCGTAGCTCTGCGACGTGACGTCCTCGAGGAGCTTCTCGTCGTCCGTGGCGCGCGTGCGCTCGTCGCCCGCGTGGGCGGCGCGGGCGGCGGCACCGTCGGCCGGCGCAGGGGTGTTCGAGAGGCGCCACGCCAGCGCGTCGACGAGCGCGTCGCGGAGCTTGCGGAGCGCATCGATGCGGCGCGCCTCCGGCTCGCCGACGTCGGGCGGGACGACCGTGATCGCCGGGCTCGCGCCCCACTTGGGGCCGGTCAGCGGATCGTTGTCCTTCGCCTCCACGGTGATCTCCACCGGCGCGTGCGCCCGGCGGAAGAACGGGTCGCGAAGGCGCAGGACCATCCCGCCCTTGTCGCTCGTCTGCTCGCCGTCGAGGCGCGCGAGCACCCGCCGTTCCTCGCGCGCGCCCGATCGCAGGACGAGGTGCACCTCGCGCAGCCCGTGGTCGTCGGTCGCCTCGTAGCGGATGGGCAGGTCCTCGGTCTGCTCGACGAGCATCAGCGTCTTCGGCGCGCCCTCGAGGGTGACGACCGGCGCGGCGTCGGGGATCGACTCGACGGGCATCGCGTCGGGCTCCGGGATGACGACCTGGCCGAAGCGCGCGACGGTGCGCAGCGTGGTCGTGCGCGTCACGGTCCAGCGGGCGATCTGCGCGCCGGCGCCGTCGTCCACGAAGGGCACCTCGTCGGTGCCGTCGCTGAGCAGCAGGTGCCGCCCCGGATGCGCCGGCACGCCGCGCACGGTCACGACGGTGCCGTACGGCACCATCATGGGCAGCAGCGCGAGCTCGTGGTGCTCGGGCTGGTGCAGGTACTCGGGCGGGCGCGCGACGACCTCGAGATCGTCGAGCCAACCCATCGCCACCGGCGCATTGCCGTGGCGTGCGACGAGCACGTCGGCGCCCTCGAGAACCGACCACGCGTTGGCCAGGGTCACGCCGAGCACGCACACGCCGGCGACGATCGCCGCCGCACCAATGCGCACCGCGATGCGCGCCGCGCGCTCGACGATCTCCTGCGACGGAAGCTGCGCGAGGGCACGCGCGACGTGAAGGCGCGCCAGGCCCGCCGAGGTGCCGTCGGCGCGCTCCGCGTCGGCGTCGCGAAGGAGCGAGAGCGCCCGGAGCGCCTTGTCGGCACGCGCGGGGTCGAAGCGCCGCGCCAGGCCGCGCACGATGCGAGTCGGATCGGCGAGGCGGCGGCGCTCGGCGAGGCGCCACGCGATGGCGCCCAAGAGGCTCAGCCCGATGGCGACGGCCGCGCCCGCGCGCGTTCGCATCGTGCCGTGCCGCGCGACGAGCAGCGCCACGAGCGTCACGGCCGCCACCAGCACGACGGCCACTTGCCGGCGCGAGCCCCGGGTGGCCGTCCGCCACGCCTGGGCCAGCTGCAGGAGCGGCTCGGTCAGGGGCGCCACGGGATCAGTCTAGCGGCGCTTCGCGCCGTCGGCCCGCCTGCGGCGGATCCTCAGGGTAGCCATGCATCAGATGTTCGAGCCGCCCGAGTGCGTCGGCGTCGGCGCGGGCGACGGCGGCGGGGCCGTCGGTCCCGGCGGCATCGGCCATGGCGGCAGCACGCTCGGGAAGATGCTCGGGATGGTCGTCGGGAACGGCGGGAGAACGCTCGGGAACGGCGGCAGCGTCGACGGGATCACCCAGGGCGGCGTGTATCCACCTGCGTCCGGAGCGGGCGCGGGCCCGGGCCCGGGGCGGTTCGACGGCGTCGGCCGCGGGCCGGGTCCGGGCGACGGCCCCGGCACGGTGGGCGAGAGCGTCGGCACCGGTGCGTTCGTGTCCGTCGGCGCGCCCGGCGAGGGGAGCGAGCTCGTGGTCGCCGTCGCGGTGCTCGTGCCGCCACCCCCACCGAAGGTCAGCGGCGTCGGGTCGTTCGATGAGAACGACAGGGTGCCCGTCGCGATGAGCATCGCCACCACGCCCGCACCGAGCAGCAGGGAGAGGCCGATGAGGGCGACGACCGGGCCACGGCTCCTGCGATACGGCTGCTGCGCGTAAGGCACCATCGGAGGAGGCGGCGCCGGCGACGACCCCATCACCATGTAGATTGGCGGGGCGAGAGCCGTCGCGATGGGCGGCGCGCGCTCGGTGTGCACGGCAGGCTCGGAGGGCTCGGTCCCGGGCGGCGTCTGCGCGGGCACCGCGGCCACCGGCGCCGTCACGGGACGGGCGTGCTGCGCTTGCGCGGCGCCCGCGAGCACCTGGTTGGCCGGCACGTTCTTGAGCGTGCCTGTCGCCGTCATCTCGGGCTGCCCCTGCGGCTGCGGCTGCGCCGCCTGCTGCGGCCTCGTCGTCACGCGCTCGAGGGCGAGGCGCATCTCGGTCGCCGTCGGGAACCGCAGGTCGGGCCGCGGCGCCATCGCGCGGTGCACGAGGCCCGCCAGCTCGCGCGGCACCTCGGGCGCGGCCTTCACGAGCGGGATCACCTCCCCGCGCTCCACCTTGAGCGCGATGACGCGCGCATCCTCGCCGTTCACCGGGCGCGTCCCGGCGACCATCTCGTAGAGCATCACGCCGACCGCGTAGATGTCCGCGCGCGCGTCCACCTTGTCGGCGCTGCGGGCCTGCTCGGGCGCCATGTACTCGGCGGTGCCCATGACCACGCCGGCGACGGTGAGATTCCTCTGCTGCGGGTCGGTCCGCCGGGCTTTGGCGATCCCGAAGTCGATGAGCTTGAGCACCGGCCGCCCGCCCGCGAACGTGACGAACACGTTCTCGGGCTTGAGGTCGCGATGGATCACGCCGAGCGCGTGCGCCGCCTCGAGCGCCGTCAGGACCTGCAGCGTGTACTCGCACGCCGTCGTCACCGGGAGCTTGCGCAACCGGTCGAGCACGCCCGAGAGCGGCTCGCCCTCGAGCAGCTCCATGACGATGTACGCGTGCCCGTCGGGCGTGCGGTCCACGTCGCTCACGTGCACGACGTGCGGGCTGCGGATCTGCGCCGCGACGCGCGCCTCCTGCAGGAAGCGCTCGACCAGGCCCGTGCGCCGCGCCAGCTCCGGGTGCAGCATCTTGATGGCCACGCGCGTGCCGAGCACCAGGTGCTGCGCCTCGTAGACGGAGCCCATGCCCCCGTCGCCGAGCAGGCGGACGAGGCGGTACTTGCCGTTGACGACGCTCCCGATGTCGATCACGAGACCCGCCGTGAGCCTAGCCCAGGGCGTGCCAGATCAAGCAGCCTTCTTCAGGATCTCTCCGACGGTCTCGGCATCCGCTATGGCAGAAAAGACCGGTCGCAGCGAGTCGTCGCGATCTTCTGTCCCGAACGCGCCGCTCGGCGCCATCGCGCGCGCCTGAGGTCCGTCGAGGACCAGGAACACGTCGTGGAGCTTCCGCGACGGCGCGTCGATCACGTACGCGATGCGCGAGCGGTCGAGCGAGAGCTCCTCGTTGTCGCGACGGATGAGCACGCGCGCGTTCGTCACGAAGTAGCGCGTCGCGCGCGCAAGGCGCTGCGGGCGGACGAGCGCCGCGTACGCCACGCCTGCGGCGACCGCGAGCAGGACGAGCATGCCGAGCGCGGCGGCCGCCACGAGCACCGCAGCGAGCGCGGGCGGCAGCGTGTGCGCCCGGAGCACGCGCGCCAGCGCCGGGGCAGAGCGCGCCAGCGAGCGCACGAAGGTGAGCGCCAGGAACCCGCCGACCGCGGCGGTGATCGCGCGCCGCGGGGTCCACGCCGACGCGAGCGGCGAGCCGGACCAGAGCACGCGCTCGCCCGCGTCGAGCCGCTGCGGGAGCGACCGTTCGCTGGAGCCGAGCGGCGCGACGGGCTCGACGCCGCGCACGATGGCCCAGAGGCGATCGGGCGCGTCCACGTCGTGGAGCGTGAGTGTCAGCGTGCGGCGCAGCGCGCCCGTCGGGACGGCGCGCACGATGACGAGGTCGCCCAGCGTGGGGTCGCGCGGGCTCCAGCGGATGAGCGCGTAGCTGATCTGCGCGCGGTCGATCGAGCGACGGATGGGCCCGCGCCGCCAGATGACGTGGCGCTCTGTGACGATGTACTCGATCTGCGAGCGCCACCAGAGCGGCAGGCGCCACGCCCCGAGCGCGACCGTCGCGCACCACGCGGCGAAGAGGACCATGCCGCCGACCGGCGCGTTCAGCGACTTGGCGGCGACGACGGCGTAGCCGAGCGTCACCACCGACACGGTGGCGGCGACGACGGACACGACCCGGTTGCCGAACGGCACGCTGACCGCCCGACACTGCCCCCGCCAGACGATGGACTCGCCGAACAGAGAATCACGGGCCACTGCCAGAGTACCTCATCACAAGAGTGCGGCCCTGGGACGCTCGTGTCCAGGGCGGGTTGCCCCGTTGGACGTTGGAACCGCTCAGAAAGTTGGCCGCGATTCCAGTCAGGTTGTCTGTGCGGGGCCCCTCCCCAGGTCGTCGGTGCGGGGCCCCGCCCCCGCACCCGCACTTCAGTGTGGAAGCGGCAGAGGTTCCATGCGGCGCGTGGGTCCGCGCGTGTGGGCGCGCGTGGCCAAGGCGTCGCACAACCCGGGCATCGGCAGGCCATGGGCGGCGGCCGCTTCGGGGTACAGGCTCGTCGCCGTCATCCCGGGCAGCGTGTTCACCTCGAGGAGCGTCACTCTCAGGTTGTCTGTTTGGGGCCCCTCCCCCAAACCGTCCGGATCGCCCTCGTCGCCGACCACGAAATCCACGCGAGAGAGGTCCCGGCAGCCGAGGGACGCGTGCGCCCGCTCGGCCACCTGCTGCACGCGCGCGATCACCGCCGGCGGAAGCTTCGCAGGGCACACATGCACGCTGCGGCCCGGCGCGTAGCGCGCCTCGTACGTGTAGAAGGGATCGTTCGGCGAGAGAATCTCGGTCGGCGGCAGCGCTTGCGGGCGATCGAGATGCAGCACGCCGCACGTGACCTCGCGCCCGCGCGCGAAGTGCTCGACGATCGCGTGCTCGTCGATGGCCCACACGGCGTCGATCGCGCGGGCCACGTCCTCCATCGGCGCGTCCGCCTCGATGCGCGCGACCCCGATGGCCGACCCGTGCGCCGACGGCTTGATGACCAGCCGTGCCCCCGCCTCACGACGCGCCCGCTCCGCCGCCGCACGCGCGTCGCTCGCTCCACGCGCGAGCGCCAGCCCCTTCGCCACCGGAAGCCCGTCGCGCTCGAAGAGCACCCGGGCCACGCGCTTGTGCATCGCCAGCGCGCTCGCGAGCACGTCGGACCCCACATAGGGCAGCCCCAGCACCTCGAGGAGCCCCTGCAAGCAACCGTCCTCGCCGACCGCCCCGTGCGTCACCGGGAACGCCACGTCGTAGCCGCCGGTGCGCAGCGACTCGGCGAGGAACGCGTCGAGCTCGAGCCGCACCACCTGGTGCCCCGCCTCCTCGAGCGCCGCCGCGACACCGCGCGCGGACGCGCGGCTCACCTCTGCTTCCGTGGACGGGCCGCCCTGGATGACGGCGACCGAGAGCCTCACGCGGCCGGCTCCTTCTTCGCGCCGCCCGTGCCCGACATGTCCACGAGCTCGATGCCCAGGCGCGTCGCCACCTCGAAGATGCGCGGGTCACGATAGAACTCGCCGAAGCAGATGCGCCCGAGCCCCGCGTTCGCGATGAGGCGGAAGCATCCCCAGCACGGCGACGCGGTCACGTAGATCGACGCGCCGTCGATGCGCACGCCGTTGCGCGCGGCCTGCACGATGGCGTTCGCCTCGGCGTGCACCGTGCGCACGCAGTGGCCGTCCTCCATGAGGTGCCCCTCCTCGTCGCAATGGGGCAGGCCGCGGATGCTGCCGTTGTACCCGGTCGCGAGGATGCTCTTGTCGCGGACGATGACGGAGCCGACGAACTTGCGGTCACACGTCGAGCGCGTCGACACCTCGCGCGCGATGTTCATGAAGTACTCGTCCCAGGAGGCGCGGGGGCGGGGCATGAAGCGGCTTCTAGCGCTACGCTGACGGGGATGCGAGCCTCACGGTGGGCGGCGTTCGGGGCGTGTCTCGCGCTGGTGGCTTGCGGAGGGGCCCTCGCGCCGAACGGCGGCGACGGAGACGGGGGAAGCGGCGGCGACGCGCTGCCCAGCGGGAGCAGCTCGGGGCCGGTCAGCAGCGGGAGCTCCGGGTCCACGTCGTCCGGCAGCAGCGGAACCCCGAGCGGCAGCACGAGCGGCAGCGGCAGCGTCGGCCCGAGCAGCAGCAGCTCGAGCGGGAGCGGCAGCGGCGGCGTGAGCGTCGATGCGTCCTTCGGGTGCGGCAACGGCGCCCCGCCCCCCATGACGGGCAGCATGGTCTGCGACGACTGCGTGGAGGTGTCGTGCAGCCTCACATGGTGCACGTGCGCAGGGGATTCTTCGTTCGACGACGCCGGCCTGGTCGACGGATGCCTCGGCTACGTCCATTGCATCATCGGCTGCGTCAACGGCGACCCCGAGGCGGGGGTTCCGCCCGCCTCCCTCTCGATGTGCGCGATGCTGTGCGGCTCCAGCTCGACATACTCGGCGCAGCAGCAGCAAGAGGGCCAGAACCTGGTCTCGTGTCTGGCCGCCAGCTGCAACACCGCGACCACCTGCGGCATGTAGCGCGCCCGAATTGACTTTCTCGCGAGGTCGCGGCATTGCCAGCGGGCGCATGAAGCGTTTCGTCTGGCTGGTGGCGCTCGCGGGGGTGGCAGCAGAGCCGTGGGCGTGGGCCGACGATCACGCGGATGCGGCGTCGCTCGTGGCGCAGCTCGAGCAGGACGCCGCGCACAAGGGCGTGACGGCGGCCGCGGTGGCGCAGGCGAAGGACGCGCTCGAGAGGGCGCAGCGGATGCGCGCCGCCGGCGACGAGGCGCACGCGAAGGCGGCCGACGGGCTGGCGCTCGAATGGGCCCAATCGGGGCGGGACCTCGCGAAGGCCGTGGATGCCGAGATGGCGGCGTCAGACCTGAGGCGCAAGGCGGTGGATGCGCAGGCGCAGCTCGAGCGATCGCGCGCGCTGGTGGAAGAGGCGCTCGCGAGCGTCGGCAGGCTGCAGGCGGAGCTCGACCACGAGCAGGCGACCCCGCACGAGCCGCGCGTGGCCGTGGAGACGCACGACGGCGAGCCGCCGAAGAAGGACAAGGACACGAAGAAGAAGGACGCGGCGGGCAAGAAGAAGGGCGAGAAGGCCGCTACGCCCGCCGCGCCGAAGGCCAACCCCGGGAGCACGCCGTGAGGGGCCGCGCCTTCCTCGCCGGAGTCCTCGCACTGGCGTGCGCCGCGTGCGGCGCGACGCAGATGCACGTCGCGGCCATCGACGACATGGAGCGCGTGCGCGCCGGAGCCGACACGCAGGACGGCGCCCGCATGGCGCCCGAGCTCTACGCCCGCGCCGAGCAGGAGAGGCGCAGCGCGCTCGATGCGCACGCGCACGGCGACGACGTCGGGGCGACGCTCCACGCGCAGCGCGCGGTCTCTGCGTACGAGCACGCGCTCGTCGTGGTGCGCCTCGCCCGCGCACAGACCGAGCTGGCCGACGCGCAGAAGTCGCTCGCCGACGCGAGCGCGCAGGCGCAGCAGGTGGAAGCGTCGCGCGCGGGCCTGGAGAAGCAGGTGCAGGACCTGGAGGGGCGCCTTCGCCTCGCGCGCGAGCGGCTCGTGCCCGCCGCCAGCGATTCGGCGACCGGTGACCGCGAGGCGGCGCGACTCGTGGCGGCCCGCTCGATGGCGACCGAGGCGCGGCTCCTCTGCGACGCGGCGCAGCTCGTCGCGACCGACGCGTCGGGCCTCAACGACGCGAACGACGCGCTCACGAAGCTCGAGGACCGCTTCGCGAAGCGCCCGCACCCGGCGCCGATCGACGACGCCGCGCGCGCCCGCGCGCAGTGTCTCGACGTGCTCACGCGCGTGCGGCGCGCCGCCGGCGACGACGCGGGCGCGTCGGACGCGCTTCTCTCGGAGCTGTCGGCGGCCGGCGGATGGGACCCCGTGCGCGATGAGCGTGGCGTGGTCGTCACGCTGCACGACGCGTTCACCGGGCCGGCGCTCGCCGCGGACGCGGCGAAGAAGCTGGCGGACCTCGGCCGCGTCGCCGCCGCACACCCCGGGTTCGCCCTGCAGCTCGTGGTGCACGACGCGGCGGCTCCCGCGGCGAAGGACACGACCGACGCGAAGCGCGCCGACTCCGCGGTGCAGGCCCTCGTCGCCGCCGGCGCCCCCGCCGCGCGCATCAAGAGCGAGACGGCCGGCGCCCGCGAGCCGCTGGTGGACCCGAGCGACGCGAAGGCCCGCGGCCGCAACGAGCGGCTCGACGTCGTGTTCGTCGCCACGGGCGCACCGACGGCGACGAAGTAGGCGCCCTCAGCCCGGCGCCAGCTTGTAGCCGTAGCCGTACACCGTGAGGATGTGCTGCGGCTTGTCCGGGCTCTTCTCGATCTTCTTTCGCAGCTTCACGATGAAGTTGTCCACCGTGCGGTTCGTCGGGTGGCTCTCGAGCCCCCAGACCTTCGAGAGGATCTCGTCCCGGCTCACCGGCTGGTTCGCCCGCTCGGCGAGCATGCGCAGCAGCTCCACCTCGTAGAACGAGAGCTGGTGCTCCTTGCCGCGCGCGTGCAGCACGTGCGTCGCGAAGCTCACGGTGACCTCGCCCCCCGCGAGCGCGAGCGACTCGGCGGGGCCCTCGCCCTGCGTGCGCGCGCGCGCCTGGGCGCGGCGGAAGATGGCGCGCATGCGGGCGATGAGCTCGTTCACGCCGAAGGGCTTCGTGACGTAGTCGTCGGCTCCCGCGTCGAGCCCGCGCACCTTGTCGGTCTCCTGCGAGCGCGCCGTGAGCATGAGGATGGGCACGAGCGGGTCGATGCGCCGGACCTCCTCGCACACCGCGTAGCCGTTCACGTCGGGGAGCATCAGGTCGAGGATGATCGCGTCCGGCCGCTCGCTCTTCGCGAGGGACACGCCGTCCTTCCCCTTCCCCGCCGAGATGACGCGGAATCCCTCGAACTCGAGGGCGTCGCGGAGCCCCATCACGATGTGCGGCTCGTCGTCGACGACGAGGATCGTCTTCTTCCCCGGCTGCATCGCGGCGAAGACGACGATACCACGAAGGATTCAGGGCGCCTGCAGCTCGGTGACGCCGCTCACGCGCGAGCACGACGCGCCGAACGGGTCGCCCTCGCCGCCGCCGCTGCACGAGTACAGGGCACGCTGTCCGCAGCCTGTGGCGGCGAAGCTCGCGCCGCCGACGCCCTGCACGTCGAGGCTCTTGCCGGGGCACGCGAGATCGCTCGCGGCGCGCGCGCGCACGACGGACTGCGGGGCGGAGCTGGCGCACCCGGTGACGAGCGCGACGGCGGTGACGGCGGCGGAGAGCGCAATGGCGAGGCGGTGCTTCACGGCGGGGAGTGCCTCCTTCTACGTAGATGCGCGCCCGAACCTTCCCGTCGCTCGCGACAGCGATGCCAGGGGTCGGCGGCGCGCACGCGCCCAGGTGCGCGAAACCCCTGGAGTCCGCGCCGGGGTGCGGCGCTTGCACCGCGGATGAGCCGTGCGGTGGGGCTTGGGGCTGGCGGTTCTGCTCGCGGCGGGGGCCGCACGCGGGCAGACCGCGGACGAGGTGCGCGTCGGGGGACGCACCTACCGCGGCACGATCCTCGAGGTGCGCCCGCGCATCTCGGTGCGCCTGCGGCTCGCGAACGGCGACGAGCTCACCGCGCCGTGGTCCGAGGTCGTGAGCATCGACGGCACGCCGCGCGAGACGCTCGAATCGGGCGCGCCGCCGCTCCGCACGCGCGAAGAGATCGCGCGCGCCGCCCCGCGCAACCACTGGTACGGCTGGCAGACCCTGATCGTCGACGGCGGCTCGGTCGCGCTGCTGTTCACCGGCGTCGGCGCAGCCGCGGGCATCGTCACCTTCCTCGCGGGTCCGCCGATCGTCCACGTCGCGCACGGACAGTGGGGCTCCGGCGCCGCCAGCGCGCTGCTGCGCCTGACGATGCCCTTCGCGTTCGCCGCCATGGGTGCCATCGGCGGGAGCTACGCCATGGGCAACGGCTTCGTCGGCCTTCTCGGCGGCGGCTTCGCCGGCGTCGCGGGCGCATCCGCGATCGACGCAGCCGTCCTCGCCTGGGAACCTCGCGCGTCCCCGCCCGGCCCGACGGACCGGCCACGCACGGCCCCTTCGATCGCGCTCGTCCCGTTGCTCTCTACGTCTCCCGAGACACGCACCCCCGCAAGCGTCGGCGGCCTCGTCGTGCTCGGCTCGTTCTGAGGCGCTCGCGGTTGACTCCACATGAACATGTTGGATACTCCCAACATGGCCAAGCCCGTGCAGATCTCCATCGACGAGGACCTCCTGCGCCGAGTCGACGCCGATCCCGAGACCAAGAAAAAGGGCAGGTCTGCCGTCGTGCGCTCGGCCCTGCTGCTCTACTTGCGCAGCAAGCAGAGTCGCAAGGTCGACGATCTCATCCTGAAGGCCTACGGCGATGCGTCGGACGACATGCTCGACGAGGTCGACTCGCTCCTCGGGGCGCAAGCGTGGCCGAAGAAGTAAGGCGCGGGGACATCTGGATGCTCGAGCGCCCGGCGCCGGACAAGAGGCGCCCCGTGCTGGTCCTCAGCCGACCTTCGCTCATCCAGGTGCTGCACACGGTGACGGTCGTCGCCATCACATCGACGAGGCGCGGAGCTCCCATCGAAGTGCCGCTCGGCGTCGACGAGGGGCTCAAGCACCCGTCCTGCGCGAACCTCGCGAACCTGTTCACCGTGCGGCGCGCGGACCTGCGGCGCTACGTGGGCTCGGCGAGCCAAGAGACGATGCGTGCCGTGTGTCGCGCGCTGGTGCTCGCCGCGGGATGCGACTGCTGACGCTGCGACGCGGGTGGCGTGCTCTCGCCGAAACACGCGATGGGCTCGCGTCGATCCGACGTGTTCGCCCGGTCGGCCCGCTTGCGATGCGCGAGCACCGTGGTGCGATGCCATCGCTCCGTCGATCTACGGGCCGCTCCCGATGATCGATGCCAGCGCACGCACGTGCGATGGCTCGTGACCGACGTACGACGGCTTGCTTCCTCGGTGCGATGCGAGACGACGTCGACACGCTCGAAGAAGACCCATGTGCGATGGCTTGCTCCCGTGGAATGGAGCGAGAGGACCGCGGGAGTCACGGCGAACACGTGCGCCACGACCGACACGACGCACGGAGTGACCGAGAAGAGGTCGCCCGTGTCGCTCACTCCCGCGCACCGAGAGGCGAGGACCGCGCCCGCGCCCTCGAAGACTGTGCCCTTCTTCGAGAACACCCCGCCCGTCTCCCATCACACCCATGTCTTCTTCGAGAACACGTCGGAAGCGAGTCATCACACCGTGGTCGCGAGGTCGAAGACCCCAACTTTGTTTCGAACGATCCCGCGCACTTGCGAAAAATCGTACGGAGCCACGGCAAATCGGGCCCTCGTTTGATCCTCCCATATAGAGGGGCACGAAGCCGGGGCAATGGGGCCCGGGCGGGAACGGTCCTTCGTCAACCGGAACGAGGAGGTACCGCACCTTGGCTACTACACAGAGCACGGGTACGGAGGCGCGCGTCCAGCGGGATCAATCCATGCTGGCGGGCGTCCAGAAAGATCTCGCGAACCAGTCGTTCACCGTGCAGGACAAACCCTGCACCACGCAGGACGTCGTCAACGTCCTGCAGGGCCGCATCAGCAAGGGCCAGGCCGTCATCGCGGCCCGGGCTGCGCTGGCCGCGGCGGTGAAGGCGTACCTCGATGAGAGGACGTCGACGGGTGGCTTCGTGAGCGCGTTTCGGGCCATCGTGCGCGGGATGTTCACCAATCCCACCACGCTGGCCGACTTCGGGCTCGAACCGCGCAAGAGCACGAAGAAGACCTTGGAGACCAAGGTCACCGCGGCCGAAAAGACCGCGGCAACGCGAACCGCGCGCGGCACGAAGGGACCGAAGCAGAAGGCGAAGATCAAGGGAGCCGCCCCCACGGCGGCGCCTGCGACCAAGCCGACGACTCCGGCCGCGTGATCGCACGACGGGGAAGCGGAGGGTCGTCGACTCCGCTTCCCCGTCACCTATTCTGACCGCGCAAATGCGAGGGGCATGAGCGAGTTCGACCCGACGAAAATCGACTGGGGCCGCACGTACGTGGAGGCGCTCGAGATCGCGCGCCGCTTCTCCGTGCGCGAGGCGGAGGACCTGGTGCAGCAAGGCATGACCCTGGTCATCGAGGGCCAGGCGCCTTTCGATCCGGACGGCGGCAAGACACTGGCGGCGCACCTCGTAGAGGTCGCGCTCGCCGAGTCGCGCGACCGCGCGCGAATCGCGCGGTTGCGCAAGCGTCGCGGCCAGGAGGCGAAGCTCGAGCACTGGATGGACGAGCCGCCGCCGACGCCGGAGGAGCTGAACCACGAGAAGCGGCGCGAGGAGCGCAGGTTCGAGGCGGTGCTCGAAGCGTGCGGAGACGACGACGACGTGCGCGAGCTCGTGAAGCTGGCGCGCGAGGACTGCGACGAGCCGGCGGAACAGGCCGAGCGGCTCGGCTGGCGCATCGAGCGCGTGCGCAACGCGCGCAGGCGCCTGGCGCGCATCTACGGTGAGCTGGCGGAATCCATGCAATCTTGGAAGGAAGAGGACGACCCATGAGCGAGCAGCCGAAGCGAACGCCGAAGCAGGCGTTGGAAGCGCTCGAGAAGTGGGCGGTGCGCGACGAGGGGGAGCGCGTCGCGGCGATGAGCGACGAGGAGCTCGATGCGTCGCTCGAGAAGGAGGGCGTGGATCCGCAGGCGGCGCGCGAGCGCGGGGCGGCTCTGGCGGCGAAGCTCATGGCGCAGCGCGCGGCGGCGGCGCCGGGGCAGGGTTCGTCGGCGGAGCCGCCGAAGGTCGCGAGCCTCGAGGCGGCGCGGGAGAAGAAGCGAGAGGGGCGCGGCGGGCGCTCGCTGGCGTGGCTGGCGCTCGCGGCGGCCGCGGCGGTCGTGGCGCTGCTCGGGGGCGGCGGGGTGATCGTGGCGCTCAACGCGCCCGAGGTGACGCCGAGCGCGCCGGTGCCGTCGGCGCCCGAACCGCACGGGCCGCCGGAGCCGTCGCCCACGGCGGTGGCGCAGCGCGAGGCGGAGGATCTGCGGAGGCTGGCGAAGGTCGACTGCGCCGCGGGGGCGTGGACCGACTGCATCGACAAGCTGGATCAGGCGAACGGCCTGGACCCGGCGGGGAGCGCCGCGCGGGGCGTGCAAAGGATGCACAAGGAGGCGATCCGGGGGCGCAACGCCGAGGCGGCGGAGCTCAAGCCGACCTTCGGGAAGCCCGCGCCGCGGACGCTCGACGCCGAGCAGCGGGGGTGGCTGGTTGCGGCGCTCCACGGCGACGGCGGCAGAGCAGGGCTGCACGCGCAGCTCGCGTGCTCGGCGGATCCGGAGCCGGCGCACTTCTGCGAGCAGCTCGCAGCGGCGATGAAGAAGGCCGGGTGGGTCGTGGCACGGGCGAAGGCGGCGTCGCTCGGGGCGGACGCGAGCGTGTGGCGCGCCCAACGCATCGAGGTGGCGACGGACGCGGACGAGGGCACGCAGGCCGCGGCGGACGCGCTGGCCGACGCGCTCGAGGGCGACGGGATCCTCGCGAGGGGGCCGCTGGACGTGTCGCCGGACACGCAGCTGCCGTCGTTGCGGGTGACGGTGCAGTAGACGATGCGCGGCGGCGGGGCGCTCGTAGTCCTCGCGCTCGCGAGCGGCGCGTGCCGGTCGCACGGGTCGTCGTCGACCTCGACCGCGACCGCGACCGCGACCGCGACCCCTTGCCCTTCTGACCTGGACGCGCGCACCGCCGACGCGCGCGACCTCTATCCCGAGGCCCGCACCGCCGTCGTCGACGCCTCCTTCCTTTTCGTCGACCCCGACCACGGCCCCCTCTTCGACGAGGCGACGCGCTTCGCCCCGCGGGTGCTCAGGGCCCTTCGCCATGACCGCATGGCCCCGCGCCCCCTCTGCCCGGCGAGCGTCTACCTCTTCGCGTCGCACACGCACTTCGTCGCCCACTGCGGCAAGCGCCACTACGTCGCCGACGCCACGGGCCCCGACGAGCTGGGCGTCTACGATCCCATCCGCCGCGAGATCGTCGTCGACCTCTCCCCCGGCCGCACGCACGTCTTCTCGATCGCCCACGAGCTCTGTCACGTCCTCATGGACCAAGATTTCGCTGCCCCTCGCTGGTTCCGCGAGTGCGTCTGCACGCAGTACGAGGCGCCGTCCCTCTCGGCCGACGACACCGAGATCCACGGCCTGCCCAATCGCCGCTACGACGCGCGCTTCCACGACGCCGCCGCCGCGGGCTCCCCCGACGCGCGCCCGAGCGCCCTCTTCGGCATGAGCGACGCGGCCTTCGCCGCCCGCGGCGACGCCGACCCCGCGCGCTTCCTCCTGCACTACGCGACCGCGCGCGCCACCTGCGAGTGGGCCGACGAGCGCGGCGCCCTCTGGCCCTGGTACCGCGCGTGGCGCGACGACGCGGCGCTGGCCGATGGCACCGCGGCCTTCACGCACGCCGCCGGGATGGCGCCGGCGGAAGCCGACGCCCCCTGGCGCGCGTGGGTCTCCCTTCAGCCCGTGCGCTGAATCACATCCCGCCGTCGCCGACGACGCTGCCGTTGCCGGTCTCGAGGCACTGCAGGCTGACGACCGATCCGTTCGGCGGCATGTTGCCCGCGAAGAGGATCGTGTACGGGCAGCCCTTCGCCACCGCCGCCGGCCCTTGCACGTAGCACCAGCCTGGCGTGTTCCCCGTCGTGCAGTCTGCCATGTCGCCAGGGCTGAGGATCTGCGTCATCGCGCACACCGGGATGTTCGCCGGGTCGCCCTGGCCGCCGGCCTTGCCGCCCCCAGCCGTGTACTGTTGCTCCTCGTTGTCGCAGAACCTGTCGAGGGTGTCCTGCGTCAGCGGGACGGAGCCGTTGACCATCTGGCCCGGACCGACGAGGCCCGTCAGGTTGCAAGCGCTGCCCGGGTTCTTGCATGAGCCCTTGTCCGTCGTCAGCTGCACCATGATGAGGCAGGGCGCCGTGCCGTCGGCCCCGACCTTCAGCTTCTCGGGCACGCAGGTGCTGCCGAGCGACTTCTTGAGGCGGTTGATGATCGCGTTGACGGCCGGGTTGTAGCCGAAGAGCGGATCCGTCTGCGCCTGCGCGACCGTCTGGCCGACGTCCTCGTTGATCGGGCAGATGCTCGACACGATGCCCTGGTTGCCGAACATCGACTTGCTCATCGCCTTCGCGATGATCATCTCGCGGACCGACGGGTACGCCTTGCCGTTGACCTGCACCTCGGTGTACCCGCTGCCGCCCTTCTGACAGAGCTGCGTGCCGGCGTTGAGCGCGCCCATCGCGCAGTCGCAGGCGCCCTTGTACTGGTCGCCCGGTCCTGGCGACGTGCAGTCCTTCTGGAATGGCGCGATCTGACCGTTGTTGACGGTGACCAGCGGGAAGGTGCACGAGAACTCGAGGTCGCTCTTGTTCGTCGCCCACTCGCGCCCGTTGATCGGGTCGCAGTTATCGGCCGAGGTGTCCGGACAGTTCGAGTGGTTCGCCCACGCCGGAGAGGATGGGTCGCTCGT
>DASVWO010000266.1:0-2787 GCA_036393165.1 Polyangiaceae bacterium
CTGGATGACGCACGTGACCGTCATGCTCGCGGGGCTCGTCGGGCAATCGAGCGTGCGCGGTCCCCCGTCGGCCGGCGGCGGCCCGGCGTCCGGATTGAGCGACTGCGCCTCGGTCACGTACGACTGCGGCAGCTCGCACTCGAAGCCGCCCTGCGTGCACAGCGAGCGGCACAACTCGCCAGAGGCGTACGTCGTGATCGAGTAGCTCTCCTCGAGGATCTGGCACGCCTGCGCCGCCGTCACCGTCACCGTCTGCGGCGGCTGCCCGTTTCCGCACCCACATCCGCCGCAGCCGACGACCCCTCCGTCGCCCCCCGAGGTGCTGGTGGAGCTCCCGCACCCCGCCACCACCACCGTCCCCGCGGACGCCGCGGCCACCACCGCCGCGACCCGAACCAGCTTCGCCGTGAGCCTCATGTCCGCCCCTCCGGTGCAAAGTGCGTGCACCACGCATTTCCCGCGCAAATCGCGGCGCACGCTGCGCCACCGCGGGCCCCCCCTGCCATGCGGATCAGGGGCTGGCCCTCGGCGGCCCCTCCGTGGGGCCCGGCCCCGACCTTTGCGAGGAGCTGGCCACCACGTCCTCGGCCCGCGGGAAGTACACGCGGAAGGTCGTGCCGTCGCCCGGGGCGCTCTCGACGTGCACGAAGCCCCCGTGCTGCTGCACGATCCCGTGCACAGTCGCGAGCCCCAGCCCCGTCCCCTCGGGCTTCGTCGTGAAGAACGGCTCGAACACGTGCTGCATCGTGCGTGCGTCCATGCCGACGCCGGTGTCGGTCACTGCGATCTCGACCCACGTCCCGACGCGTGCCCACGGCTGCCTGCGCACGCCCCCCTCGTCGAACGTCACGAAGCGCGACGCCAGGCGGAGCATGCCGCCGTCGGGCATCGCCTGCCGCGCGTTGGTGCACAGGTTGAGCAGCACCTGCTCGAGCTGCACCGGGTCGGCGCGCAGCAGGATCTCCTGCTCGGGGCGATCGATGGCGAGCTCCACGTCCTCGCCCAGGATGCGCGAGAGCAGCCGGCTGAAGTCGTCCACCGCCGCCGCCGCGTCGAGCACGCGCGGCTGGATGATCTGCTTGCGCGAGAAGGCGAGCAGCTTCTTCGTGAGCTCCCCGCCGCGGCGCGCGGCGTCGAACACCTCGGCGAGCTGCGCCGCCACCGGGTGCCCTTGCGGGAGCTTGCGCGCGGCGAGCTCGCTGAAGCCGACGATGACGGCGAGCAGGTTGTTGAAGTCGTGCGCCACGCCGCCGGCGAGCAGCCCGATGGCCTCCATCTTCTGCGACTGCCGCAGCTGCTCCTCGAGCGCGCGCTGCGCCGTGATGTCCTTGAAGACCGAGATGACGATGTCGGAGGTGCCGGGCATGTTCCGCGTGCTGGCCTCGACGGTGACGTCCTCGCCGTTCTTCTTGCGCATCACGATCTCGCCGCGCCACTCGCCGAACGTGAGCATGTGGTGCTTGATGTCCTCGAGTCCGCGCGGGTAGTGCGGATGCAGGAAGGCGTGGGCGTGGCGTCCGACGATTTCTTCGGCCGTCCACCCGAGGAGCTTCTCGGCCGCGGCGTTCCAGTACGTGATGACCGAGCCGACGGTCGAGGCGAGCACCGGCTCGTTGATCTGCGCGAGCACGGCGGCCTGGAAGGCGAGGCGCTCGTGCCGCTCTCTCTCCTCGGTGACGTCACGGCTCGTGCTCACGACGGCGCGCACGGCCGGATCGTTCACCAGGTTGGTGGACGTTCCCTCGTGCACGCGCCAGGTGCCGTCCTTGTGCTTGATGCGCAGCGTCCGCGCGTTGATGACCCCGGGCGCCCCGCCACGGCCCGCCTGGAAGGCGGCGGCGCGATCGTCGGGATGCACGAAGTCGGCGGCGCTCTTGCCGATCATCTCCGCCTGCGTGTAGCCCAGCGTTCGCTCGGCCCCGGGGCTCGCGTAGGAGATGCGCGCGTCCGCGTCGAACATCACGATGGCCTCGGCGCCCTGCTCGATGACGGCGCGGAAGCGTCGCTCGCTCGCCTCGACCCGCTCCTGCGCAATGTGACGCTCGGTGACGTCTCGCGCCCACCAGAGGATGCGGTGCACGCCGCTCTCCACGACGACGGGGATGCAGATCACCTCGAGCCAGCCGAGCGTGCCGTCGCGCCTCCATCCCTCGTGCTCGAAGGAGTGGGGCTTGCGCTCCTCGACGAGCCTGCGCAGCAGGGCGCGCAGGCGCGCCTCGGGGTCCGGCCCGGTCGCGAACTCCCAGACCTTCCGGCCGATGATGTCGAGGTGCTTGAAGGCCTCGCTGACGCGATTGACGTAGCGGATGCTCCCGTCGGGGTCGAGGACGAGCACCGAGTCGGGCGCGGACGCCACGAACGCACGCCACAGCTCGCCGTCCTGATCGCGGTGTGTCGAGTCCTCCACCGGTGCTACGGCGCCTCCCTCGGGCGGACCATGCTAGATCGCTCGCCTCGTCCATGAACGAACAATCGGGTGGTCGCCTGAGGTACCAGCCGGCCGACATCGAGCCGAAATGGCAGAGCTACTGGGCCGAGCACCGCACGTTCCGCGCGGAGCGACACGAACCCCGAGCGAGCCGGCGCAAGATGTACGTGCTCGACATGTTCCCGAACCCGTCGGGATCGGGGCTGCACGTGGGGCACCCGGAGGGGTACACGGCGACGGACATCGTCGCGCGTCACGCGCGCATGCGCGGCGTCGACGTGCTGCACCCGATGGGGTGGGACGCGTTCGGCCTTCCGGCCGAGCAGCACGCGATCCGCACGAACACGCACCCGCGCGAG
>DASVWO010000267.1:0-8350 GCA_036393165.1 Polyangiaceae bacterium
CGACGCTCGAGTCGGCGTCGCTGCGGTTCGCGATCGCCGCGGGCGTGCTCGGCGCCCTGTACGCGTCGGGACGCGGACGGCCGGGTCCGCGTGGAGTGCGGCAGCTCGGTTGGCTCGCGGTCTGCGGCGTGCTGTGCGCGCTCGGGTACGCGCTCGTGTACCTCGGCGAGGAGAGCATCCCGGGAGGGCTCGCGGCGGTCCTCTACGGCACCTTCCCGCTCTGGACGGCGCTCTTCGCGACGGTGGGCGGCGTGGAACGCGTCACCGGTCGCGCGCTCGCGGGCTCGTTCCTGGCCATCGGGGGCACGGCCTGTCTCTTCGCCGATCGCCTCGACGTCTCGCGCGCGCAGGGCACGGGTGTGCTCCTTGTTCTCGCGTCGGTCGTGGCCTCGGCGCTCTACACCACGCTGATGAAGCGGGTCGCTGCCGGCGTCAGCCCGCTCGCATCGACGGGCGTCTTCCTCGGTACGTCGGCGATCGTGCTCGGCATGGCGGGAGCGGTCGCCGAGGGCCGTCCCCTGCCCTGGCCGCCCCCGGCCGGACCCACGCTGGCGCTCCTGTATCTCGCGCTGGTCGGGTCGGTCGTCGTCTTCGCGGCTTACTTCTGGCTGCTCGCGCGCGTGAGCCTCATGACGCTGTCGACCCTCGTCTTGGTCGAACCGATCATTGCGCTCGCGGTGGACGCGGCGTGGGAACGCGGCATCGTCCTCGTCGGCAGGAGCTATCTAGGGATCGCCCTCACCATCGCCGGCGTCGGAGTCAGCATCGTTCGCCCGCGGAGGCGCTGACTCGGGGGTCGAGGCGACGGCCCGAAGCTTGCGGACGTTCCAGGACATGGACGTCCGAGGTCACCCCCTGTTGCTCCTGGGGAGCTCCGTTCTCGTGGCAGTCGCGTTCGCGACGCCGAGCGGGTGCGTCGTGGGGATCCTCGCGCCGCTCGACGGGGGCGCCGACGCCATGGGCGATGGGCAGGCCCTCGACACGAGCGCCAGCAGTGGCGTCAGCGGCGGCTCGAACAGCGGCGCGAGCAGCGGCGGCGGCAGCAACGGCGGGAGCGGCGGCAGCAGCGCAAGCGGCGGGGGAAGCGGAAGCGGCACAAGCAGCAGCAGCGGAGGGAGCAGCGGCGGAAGCGGCGGCGGCGGGGACGCTGGGTGTAGCCCGAACCTGGCGAACGACCCGATGAACTGCGGGCGCTGCGGGCACGCGTGCGACACCAGCTCCTGCTCGGGCGGGACGTGCACGCCGAGAACGCTGCGAGCGGGAGCCGGCACGGTGTCCGACCTGCGCATCGCCGGCGACCAGCTGTACTGGATGGAGGGCCTCGCGGGACTGTACGCGTGCTCGCTGCCCGATTGCGCCGCCGTCACGACCATCGTGAGCGGCACGACGCTCGCGGGATACACGGCGGCCGGGACGACCGCTTTCGTCATCGAGGGCGCCATCACAGGTGCCGTGGTGCGGGCCTACGGGACCGACGGAAGCGGCCCGAAGTGGGACGTCACCACGTCTCTCCAGGGGTTTCGCGGGCCGATGGACGTCGACGGGACGAGCGTCTACTGGACCGCGCGCGACAGCAACGGGTCACCCTTCTTCGGCTTCCTCCCGCAGGACCAGAGCCCGCCGGCTGGCGGCATCAGCCTGGTCGCGTACCTCTCGAGCTTTCTCGTCCAGCTGCGCGTCACGACTGTCGACGGCAACGAGTACGCGTACTGGACGGACGGGGCCAACGTGATCCGCTCGGACACGGTGAGCCCCTCCACGCCGGTGACCCTCGCGAGCGGCAGCGGCACCGCGGGGCTCGCGCTCGACTCGCAATACGTCTTCTGGACGGCGTCGGGCGACGGCGCCGTGCTCCGGTGCCCGGCCAGCGCAGGCGACTGCTCGGCGGCCACGACGATCCTGCAGGGCCAGGCCTCGCCGGCGCGCGTGGCCGTGGACGCCACCGGGATCTCGTGGGTCAACGCGGGCAACGGCACCGTCTCGGAGTGCACGTACCCGGACTGCGCGAATCCTTTCCTCCTCGCGCAGGGGCAGGTGTCGCCCGGGGAGCTCGCGATGGACGCGACACACGTCTACTGGGCCACCGGATCGAACATCTGGCGCGTGCCGCGGTGAGGACGTTAGGTTCAAGCTGGATGCCTGCGGCGGAGCACGACCCCGAGGATCTCTCGACGCTGCTGACCCGGCGCGTCGACGCGACCCCGCTCGCGCCGATCGCGTTCACGCTGTCGGTGGCCAGCGGCCCCGACGTCGGCACATCGGTACTGATCGACGGAGCGCGAGAGTCGCGAGCTCTCCTCGGGACGGGCCCGGCGTGCGCGCTTCGACTGACGGATCGCGAAGTGTCGCGCCGGCACGCGGCGGTCGACGTCGAGGGCCAGGCGATGCGGCTCGTCGACCTCGGCTCCTCCAACGGCACATGGATCCAGGGCGTGCGCGTGCGTGACGCCCTGCTCGCCGGAGGCGAAGTGGTGACGCTGGGCGCGACCACCCTCCGCGTCGACGCCGCGCCCGCCGAGCAGCCGACGGTCCCGGCAGCCATCCGCTTCGGACGCTTCGTCGGCGGCAGCACCGAGATGCGCCGCCTCTATCCGCTGTTCGAGCGGCTCGCGCGCTCGAGCGTGCCGGTCATCGTCGAGGGCGAGACGGGCACGGGCAAAGAGGTGCTCGCGGAGGCGCTGCACGAGCAAGGGCCACGCGCCGCGGCGCCGTTCGTCGTGTTCGACTGCACGCAGTTGACGCCGACGCTGGTCGAGTCGGAGCTCTTCGGGCACGAGCGCGGCGCGTTCACCGGCGCAGTCGGCACGCGCAAAGGCGTCTTCGAGCAAGCGCATGGAGGGACGCTCCTCGTCGACGAGATCGGCGACCTGCGGCCGCCGCTGCAGGCAAAGCTGCTGCGGGCGCTCGAGCGCGGCGAGATCCGGCGCGTGGGCGGCGACCGGTGGATCAAGGTGGACGTGCGCATCGTGGCGGCCACGCGGCGCGACCTCGATCGCGCCGTGCAGGACGGGCGCTTCCGTGACGACCTGTTCCACCGCCTCGCGGTCGGACGGGTCGAGCTGCCGCCGCTGCGCGCGCGCCGCGGCGACGTGGGGTTGCTCGTCGCCCACTTCGTGCGCGACCTCGGCGGCCACGCGGCGAGCGTCCCGAACGCGCTGCTCAACCAATGGGAGGAGCACGACTGGCCGGGCAACGTGCGCGAGCTGCGCAACGGCGTCGCCAGGTACATCGCCCTCGGCGAGCTGGCCTCGCAGCCCACCGGCGACGACGAGACGCCGCCCGCCGCGGCACCCGCCGCCGCGAGCGCGTCCGACTTCATCGAGGAGGTGCTCGCGATGAAGCTGCCGCTCGCGACGGCGCGCGAGCGGCTGATCGCCGAGTTCGAGCGCCGGTACGTCGAGCGCACCCTCGCGGACGCGGGCGGCAACGTCGGCCGCGCGGCGGAGGCCTCCGGCGTGGCGCGCCGGCACTTCCAGCGCCTCAAAGCGCGCTCCGGCCGCTAGCTGCGTCGCATGAACGCCGCTGCTACCCTTGAAAGCGGCATGGCCTCGGCGCCCCCGCCCCCGATGCCGTCGCGCGTCGGACGCTACGAGCTGCTGGCCCCCATCGCCAGCGGCGGCATGGCGAGCGTCTACCTCGCGCGGGCGCGCGGCGTCGGCGGCTTCGAGCGCGAGGTCGCGCTCAAGCTGACGCACGCCCACCTGCGGGAGAACCCGGACTTCGGCGCGGTGCTCGTGGAGGAGGCGAAGCTCGCGGGGCGGATCCGCCATACCCACGTCGTGTCGGTGCTCGACGTCGGCGAAGACCCGCTTGGGTTCTACCTGGTCATGGACTACGTCGAGGGCGACACGCTGCACGGCCTGCAGCGCAAGCACGCAGCCGCGAACGATGCACCGCTGCCACGCGGCGTCGCGATGCGCATGCTGCTCGACGCACTCGCGGGGCTTCATGCGGCACACGAACTGCGCGGAGAGGACGGCGAACCTCTCGGCGTCGTGCATCGCGACTTCAGTCCGCAGAACGTGCTGGTCGGCACCGACGGCGTGGCGAAGCTCGCCGACTTCGGGATCGCGAAGGCCACGTCGCGCGGCGGGAACACCGCGACGGGGGTCATCAAGGGCAAGGCGCGGTACATGTCGCCGGAGCAAGCGCGCGGCCGGCCCGTCGATCGCCGGTGCGACGTGTGGGCGGCCGGCGTCGTCGCCTGGGAGCTCCTCTCCGGACGCAAGATGCACGACAAGATGGACGACGTGCCGCTGCTCCTGCGCGTCGTGACCGAGCCGCCGCCGAAGCTCCGCGCGGCCGGGGTCCCCGTGAGCGCCGAGCTCGAGGCCGCGGTGGCGAGCGCGCTGGAGATGGAACCCGATCGGCGGTGTCCGACGGCCGCGGAGCTCGCGCGGCGCCTGAGCGACGCCTTCTCTCGGACCGACCGCATCGAGGAGCCGGCGCGGGTGGGGACGCTCGTCTCGGATCTGGCGGGAGCAGGCATCGCCGCGCGGCGCAAGCTGGCGCAGATGGCGCTCGATGGGACGGTCCCCATGCCGAAGGCGCCGCCGGAGGAAGTGACGCGAACATCCGACCGGGTCGTCATGACCGCGACGATCGCCGAGACGGCAGGCGCGAAGACGGTGGCCATCGACCCGGTGCGGATCGCGCCCGCCGCGGCGGTGCCGCTCATAGAGGGGGTCGACGACACGCCCCGGCCGCAGCGCGGGCCGGCGCGATGGATCTGGGCAGCGGGGGCGACGGCGGCGGTCTCGGCGATCGCGATCACGGCGCTCCTTCGCACGAACGGCGCGGGCCACGACCCGAACGCGGCGACCGCGACGTCTACGGCGCTCGCCTCGGCTTCGCTCTCCGCGTCGTCGGATCCGCCCGGGTCCGCGTCGCCTTCCTCGGCGGCGCCGGATCCCCCGGGCTCGCCGGAGACGATCGCGCAGGCGACGGCGTCGGCGAGCGCCTCTTCGCCGGCCGCGGCGCCGGCGCGGACGACCCCTGCCCCGAGGCATCCGCGTCCTGCCGCGGGGTCTCTCGCCGCTCCGAAGTCGACGGCGGCCCCGCCACCAGGCAAGCTGGCACCCGCACCCTGGTGAGCGGATGAGGCGACTCGCGCGAGCACTGATGCTGCTGATGCCAGCCGTGTGCCTCGCGTCCGCGCACCCCGCCGCGGCGGCGGAACCGGAGTCGGCCGCCGTGCGCGAGTTCCGCGAGGGGCAGCAGGCCTATGCGCACGGAGACTTCAAGGCCGCGGCGTCGCGCTTCGAGGCGGCGTTTCGCGACGACCCGCGCGGCGCGATCGTCTTCAACGCGGGCCTTTCGTGGCAAGCGGCGGGCGAGCCGGCGCGCGCCGCGGACGACTACGCATTCGCTCTTGCCACGACGGACCTGCCGGCCGAGAACGCGGGCGATGCGCGCACGCGCCTGGGGGCGCTCGAGAAGTCGCTCGGGCGCATCGACGTGACGGCACCCACGGGGGCGCGCGTGTCGGTCGCGCACGCCGACCGCCTTCCGCCGCCGGCCCACGTGCACGTCGCTCCCGGGAGATACACCGTGACGGTGCTGCTCGCCGACGAGAGCACGCGCCAGCGCTCGGTCTCCGTGCGCGCCGGCGAATGGGCGCATCTCGACTTCGTCGTCGATCGATCCGCAACACCGGCCACATCGCCTGCTCCCGTGGCAGACGAGCCGTCCGGTCCGGCGCCGGCGGCTCCCGAGCCCGCCGCCGCATCCAGCGCTCCGTCGACGCAGCGCACGTGGGGCTGGATCACGCTGGGCATCGCGGGCGTTCTCGCCGGGGTCTCGGGGTGGCTCACGGTGCAGTTCTTCGACGCGAACTCGACGAACAACGGTACGCGTTCGCAGTCGACGTACGACGACGCCGTCAGCGCCGCGACCCGGCTGGACGTCGGGTTGATCGTGACCGCACTCACCGCGGGGGTGGGAATCGGCTTGCTGATCACGGCGCCGACCGCTCCGGCACCCGTCGCGGTGAGCGCGACGCCCGGCGGCGCCTCGCTCCACGTGTCCTTCTGACATCGGACATCCGGCGTCACCCCCGGTGACGCCGGAGGTCACCTCCCGACGCCGCGGCCCCGCGATTCTTGCACCGTCAGCGCACGAATCCGTCGCCGCGCGAGGTCCGGGCCGTGCACCAGCGCGAGTCCTCACGACACCGGAGGACAGACACGATGCATCGGATCGGATTCTGGAGGGCCGCATCGATCGCGGCCCTCGTGCACGCGTGCGGTTGCAACATCGCCTCTCCCGACCCGCCGGCCGGATGGGGCGACGACGGCGGAGGATCCGCGTCCGCGGAGGGCGATGGCGGCGCCGGCGCCGCTGCGGAGGCATCGGCAGGCGACAACGATGGCGGTGCGCCAGGCAACCCCGATGGAGGCCGCGCGCCCGGCCACGGCGAAGACGCCGGCTCTCCCTCCTCACCCGAGACGGGCGTCGCCGAATCCGGAGCTCCCGAAGCAGGCAGTGACGCAGACGGCGGCACCGGCCGCCCGTACGCAACGGGAGTCCTCGTCTTCACCGGCGACGGGACGTGGGGCACCGAGATCGTCGACCTCGAAGCGATGCTCGACGCTCACGGCGTGACCTACCAGGAAGCCACCTCCGCGCAGCTCGACGCGATGAGCGCGCAGGACATGGCCACCTTCGGCGTCATCTACATCCCCGGCGGCGAGGGCGGCACCGAGGCGGGGGACACCCTGCCGCAGACGCACGCGAACCTGCGGACCGCCGTGCAGCAGCTCGGCGTGAGCTACGTCGGCTTCTGCGCCGGTGCGTTCGTCGCGGTGGCGCCCGCGCCCACCGGTGGCGGCGACGTCAGCTACGGCTTCGGCGTCGTCGACGGCCCGGTGCTCGACTACTACACCGGCCCGGACAGCGATCAGACCTACGAGCAGACGCTCGAGTCGTACCCGGACGGAACCACCGAGAACATCCTCTGGTACGGCGGTCCCGTCACGCCGGAGATCGGCGTCATCGCGCGCTACCCGACGGGCGACGCGGCCATCAGCGAGATCTGGTCCGGCAAGGGCCTCGTCCTCATCGGCGGCGTGCACCCCGACCTGTCGCAGGCGTCGCTCGACGCCCTCGGGGTGGTCCCGGACACACCCGCCCAGGACATCGCCTGGAAGATCATGCAGGCCGCCCTGACGCAGCAGCCGCTCCCCACCTTCTGAACCGAATCTTGGCCCGCCGGCGCGCGGCATCGCACGATCCGCACACCATGAGCGAGATCGACCGCCGCACCAAGCGAAGCGCCGACCCGACCGAGGCGCTGCAGTACCTCGTCGAGACCGTCGCCGACCGGAGCGGCGCGCGGGCCCTCGTGCTCGTCGACGACGACGGGCGAATCGTCGCCGGCATGGGGATGCCGGACGACGTCGTGGGCCTGGCGCGGGCGACGCGCGAGGTGGCATGGCGGCGGGCGTCGGCGTTCCACGTCGACCTCGTGACGCGTGGTCAGGACGTCACGGCGCGTACCGTGACGACGCGCGAACGCATCCTCTACTTCGGCGCCCTCGCGGAACGGATGACCGGTCTGGGCGACGCCACGCGCGCGGTGCAACGCATCCTCGCCTCCTGACGGCGTGGTCTCAGTCCCTGCCCTGCCTGGAGGCAGGGAGCGCACGTGACATCAGCTCCGCGCGGCTCTCCACCCCGAACCGCCGATAGATCGCCTGCACGTAGGTGTGCGCCGTCGGCGGGCTGATCCCCAGCGTCGCGGCGATGCTCTTCTCGCTCGCGCCCGACAGGAGCAGATCGACGATCTCGCGCTCGCGCGGGTTCAGATCCACCTCGGTCGGTGGCTCCGTCGCCCCCGGCGGGCTCTCCAGCGCCCACTGGCACTCGGCGTGCGCGAGGTGGACGAGGTCGCGCTCCTCCGCGCCGTAGTGGCGCTCTCCACGCGCACGCTTGAACGCGAGCACGCCGACCTGGCCCGGGCGTTCCCCGCGCGAGAGCGACAGTAGCGCATCGTCGATCCCCGAAGGGAGGTGAACGTCGTTGTGCACTTGGCTCCGTGCCCAGACGCCGGTGGAGAGGGCGTCAGCGCGCGTCATCGTCACGACGCGATCCCCGTGAGCCAGGACCGCGGCGCTGAGAGGATCCGCGTCCACCGGCGTGCTCTGGACGAACTGGTAGACGCGGTCGCGATCCGAGTCGTTCGCCCATCCGAAGTCCTGCACGCTCTCGACGAAGGGGACGCGACCTGCGCTCACCCTCGAGGCGCTCATGCGGATGCCGATCTGGGACCGCGTGAGCCGCGCGAGGCCGCGGATGAAATGCCGGGATGGAGGCTCGCCCGCGTCGCGGAGCTCGCGGCACTCGGCGAGCA
>DASVWO010000268.1:0-34663 GCA_036393165.1 Polyangiaceae bacterium
CCGGGTGGTGGTTCGGGAAGCGCCCGTCCATCTCGCAGAAGAGGCAGTCGGGCGAGAGGCCCAGCTTGCGCATTGCGGCGACCCCGAGCGGCCCGCCGGCGCCGTTGCCCGCGTCGAGCACGAAGCGCAGGTCGGTGCGCGGGAGCTGGATGCCGTGCGTGACCATCTCGACGTAGCGCCCCTGCATGTCCACGTGCTCGACCGAGCCCCGTTCACCCGGACGCGAGTAGCGCTCCTCCTCGAGGACCTTGCGCAGGGCCTGGATGTCCCCGCCGAAGAAGCTCGCCTTCCCCCGCATCATCTTGAAGCCGTTCTCGTCGCCGGGGTTGTGGCTGCCGGTGATCATCACGCCGCCCTCGCTGCCGAGCGCGTGGACCGACGCGTAGAGCATCGGTGTGGGGCCGACTCCGACGTCCACGACGTGCGCCCCGGCCGAGAGCAGTCCGTCCACCAGCGCCGCGAAGAGGCGCTCGCTGGAGACCCTGCAGTCGCGCCCGACGGCGACGCGCACGCGCCCGGCGTTCGTCCCGGCGCCAAGCATCGTGCCGAACCCCCTCCCGATGCCGCGCGCGACGTCGTCGGTCAGGTCGCGGTCGGCAACCCCGCGGATGTCGTACTCGCGAAAAGCGTGCGCAGGGACGTGCATGGGAGGGGGCACAAACTAGCAGACCCGGTGTTAGGCTCGCGCCTGCCTTGGACGCCGCGACCCCGCCTCCGCCCGCGTACGTCTACGCGCCGACGGACGTCGCCCCCAGGGGCCAGCGCGAGACGGAGCTCTGCGCCACCGCGAGCCACACCGACTGGCTGTATCTCGGGGTGCTCCTCGCCCTCAACGTGGGGGGCGTCGCGGTCGAAGCGCAGAACAGCCTGCAGCAATCGGGGACGACGGCGCTCCATTTCGTCGGCCCGGTCGCCGTCGGGCTCCCTTGGGGGGCCTTGCTGGGGGGCGGATACCTCGCACTACCCAAGTGCGACCCTCAGTGGGTCACGGCGCCGGCCCGCGAGGGCGACGTTCATGCCAGCTGGCCCCTCGCCCTGGCCATCGCTCTGCTCGCTGGGGCCACGGCTCCCGTCGTCGATTCCATCGTGATCGGCGGTTATCCACAGCCGTGGTCGACGACCGAGCGCACGCTGCACGTCCTGACGGCCGGTGTGGCGGGCTTCACCGGCGCACTGGTTCCGTATCTGCTGCCGCCGCGCACCTGGTCCGCGGCGCGAGAGCTGCAACATCTGCGCGTCGAGGGCACTGCCGGCGGCGGCCTTCAGTTTGCTTGGGCGCTGCGCTTCTGACCGCTAACGCGCTGCTTCAGTTCACGGGTCTCGCCCGGCGAGGGCCGAGACACTGATCGATTTCAAAATCGGCGGACTGATGTCTTCTGCGAGACGTTCTAGAGGCATGTTCGTCGGTTGACGAGTGTTCTGGAGGGCGCGAGGTTGAAGAAGTGGAGCACGTCGCTCTGACCAGAAAGGGGGTCACGATGGACGCTGAATCGATGGAAGCCATAGAGCTCTGCCGACGGGTTCTGACGAATCCGGTTCACCACAGGAATCCGCACTGGGGCGAGGACTTCATCGCTCACAGGATTTCGGAGCACCCTGAGATAGAACCGGAGGTCAAACGGATCCGTCGGGAGAGCGAACCTAGGCTTCCAGAGGAGTAACGCCGCGGCGCACGCCCGCGGTCACGCAGGCTTCAGGAAGCGAGCGAGAATCTTCTTCTCGCCCCAACCGGGGAAGAACGCGACGACCGCGGGCTCGCCAACGCTGACGATACGAAGCACCTGACCCTCGCCGAAGCGGTCGTGCTTCACCCGCGCCCCGCGGCGCAGGGGCATCTCTGTCATCTCGTCGCTGTGGTCGTCGAAGAACTCGTGGTCGACGTAGCGTCCCTCCGGAGCCGGAGCGGGCGCCGCGACCGCTTGAGGGTGACGCCACGGTTCCGGCCCTCGCCGGGCAGGCCGAGCGACGGACTCGACATGCGACTCGCGGTCGACGTAGCGCTGCTCGCGCGGCTGGGCCGTCATCGCGCGAGTCGTGGCGTGCTCGAAGCTCTCGCGTGGTAGCTCGCCGATGAAGCGGCTGGGCCGGTTCCAGCGCGTCGTACCGAAGATCTGGCGCATCTGCGTGTGGGTCATCACGAGCTCGTGCCGCGCGCGCGTGATGGCGACGTATGCGAGGCGCCGTTCTTCCTCGAGCTCGTCGTGCTCGCCGGGGTCGGTTCCCTTGTAAGGGAACATCTCTTCCTCCATGCCGGTGAGGAGCACGCGCTCGAACTCGAGCCCCTTGGCGCCGTGCACCGTCATGAGCGTCACCTTGGCGACGTCGGCCATCGCGTCCACGTCGGTGACGAGGGTGACGCGCTCGAGGAAGCCCGCGAGCGTCGCCGCCTCGCCGGCCGCCTGCGCCTCCGCCTCGTAGTCGCGCACGGATCCCACGAGCTCCTCGAGGTTCTCGACGCGCGCGTCGGACTCCGCCGTGTCTTCCTTCTGCAACGCTTCGAGGTATCCGGTCGTCTCGAGCATCGCGACGAGCAGCTCGCTCGGAGCGTCGTGCGGCGCGCGCGCGCGCAGGCCCTCGAGCACCTCGCGGAAGGCCGCCAGCTTCTTCTTCGCGGCCGAGCCCAGGTCGGTCACCTGGTCGACGCGCTTCAGCGCGTCGTACAGCGAGATGTCCTCGAGCGTCGCGAACGCAGTGAGCCGGTCCACCGTGGTCTGCCCGATGCCGCGCGCGGGAACGTTTACGATGCGCGCGAGATCCACGTCGCTCGCCGGGTTCACCAGGACGCGCAAGTACGCGAGCGCATCCTTGATCTCGGCACGCTCGTAGAACTTCATCCCGCCCACGATCTGGTACGGCACCTTGGAGGCGCGGAGCGCTTCTTCGAGCACGCGCGACTGGGCGTGGATCCGGTAGAAGACCGCGACCTCGCGCAGGTCCACGTTGTCCGCGCGGGCGCGCTGGAGGCACTCGACGACGAACGCCGCCTCGTCGCGCTCGTCGCGCGCCGCCACGATGCGGATGGGCGCGCCGTCGTCGTTCGCGGTCCAAAGCTCCTTGGGCTCGCGCTCGGTCGATCGCGCGATGACGCCCAGCGCGGCGGACACGATGCGCTTGGTGGAGCGGTAGTTCTGCTCGAGCTTCACCACCGTCGCGTCCGGGTAGTCCTTGCGGAAGTTGCGGATGTTGCGCACGTCGGCCCCGCGCCAGCGATAGATGCTCTGATCGTCGTCGCCGACGACGCAGAGGTTCTTGTGATCGCGCACGAGGTCGCGGAGAAACCGGTACTGCGTGAAGTTCGTGTCCTGGAACTCGTCGACGAGCACGTAGTCGTACCGGCGGCGGAGGCGGTCGCCCTCCTCGGTCTTCTCGAGCAAGCGCGCCACGAGGAGGATCAGGTCCTCGAAGTCCACCGCGTTCGCGGCGCGGAGGCGGTCCTCGTACGCGCGGAAGACCTTGATCGCGATGTCATCCATGTACGAGTGCGCCGCCGCCTCGTCCGGGCCTCGTCCCTCCTGCTTGTGCTTGTGGATGGCCGCGAGCACGGCGCGAGGCGGGAAGCGGCGGTCGTCGAGGTCGAGGTCCTTGAGCACGCGCGAGACGATCGCCTTCTGATCCGACGCGTCGTAGATGACGAAGTTGGGCTTCACTCCGACGGCTTCCCCGTGTGCGCGCAGGAGCTTCGCGCAGGTCGCGTGGAAGGTGCCGACCCAGAGGGCGCGAGCCACCTCCGGGCCGCAGAGCTTCTGGAGCCTCGACCGCATCTCGCCGGCCGCCTTGTTGGTGAACGTGACCGCCAGGATGCGCCACGGGGCGACCCGCTGGCAGGCGACGAGGTTGGCGATCCGGTACGTGATGACCCGCGTCTTGCCGCTGCCTGCGCCGGCGAACACGAGCAGCGGCCCATCCACGTGGGCGACCGCGGCCGCCTGGGGATCGTTCAGCTCGTCTTCGTACATCGTCCTGCGCAACCTAAGCGTGCGCGACCGGCGCGTCGAGAGTCGGCGCGCGGCGTGCACGGCGGCGCGCGCATGAAGACCACCTCTACCGTGTCTCTCTCGCTTTTCGGTGCAGTTCTCCTCCTCGCCTGCGGTGGCCAGAGCCAGCAGGGCAACCCCAGCACGGCGCAGAATCCGGTGCCCGGAAGCGCTCCCCCGATGGGCGTCACGGCGGCGCAGAACGGCGTGGACCAGAAGACGGTCGACAAGATCGCCGATGCGCGCTGCGACCACGAGCAGAAGTGCAACAACATCGGCCAGGGCCAGAAGTACGCGTCTCGCGACGTGTGCAAACAGCAGCTCGTGTCGAGCACGTCGAACGACCTGAACGCGACGAGCTGTCCGCGCGGCCTCGATCAAGACGCCGTCAATCGCTGCATGAACGCGATCAGCAACGAGCAATGCGGGATCTCGATCGACACGCTCTCCCGCATGGCCGACTGCCGGACCGATGCACTCTGCATGAAGTGACTCCGCACGCGCACGCTCGAGAGGGCGGAGCGGAGTCGAACACCCGAACCGTGCGCTGGCGCCACGGCGTGTGGCACGAAGCTGCGTCCTCTTCCACAATGGGAGCCCGCCATGCGCTGGCTCCCTCTTCTTCTTCTTCCGCTCGTCGTGGCGTGCGGCTCGTCGAGTGGTGGGTCGGGATCGACGTCGCCGCCGGCCACGCGGACCGATCCGGCCGCCATACACGTGGTCGGCACCGTCTTCCGTGACGGCCAAGGCCGGCAGCTCCTCTTCCGCGGGTACAACGCGAAGGTCACGACGCTATTCGACGTGACCTTCAGCGACGGACGCGCGCCGGAGGAGACGTTCCCCGACCTGAGCGAGACTGAGGCCGCGCGCATCGAGCAGCTGGGGTGGAACGTGATCCGCCTCCCCGTGAGCTGGAGCGGCCTCGAGCCGCACCCGCAGCAGTACGCGCAGGCGTTCCTCGCCAAGCTCGACGTCGTCCTCGCGATGGCGAAGGAGCACCACTTCTACGTGCTCATCGACATGCACCAGGACGCGTACAGCAAGGAGATAGGCGAGGACGGCGAGCCCCTCTGGGCCATCGTCCCGCCGCCAACGATGCTGTTGCAGGGGCCCTACAGCGATTCGCGACGCTTCTCGGGGCAGGTCCAGCAGGCCGGATACAGCTTCTTCGCGAACGCGAACGCCACCGACGGGCGCGCGCTGCAGGACGCGTACGCCGCGGCGGTGCAGCAGATCGTACGGCACGTGCTCGGGAATCCCTTGGTTCTCGGTTACGAGGCGTTCAACGAGCCGGTGTTGCTGCGCAACGACGAGCTCCACGCATTCCACGAGAAGCTGGCAGACGCAGTGCACGCGATCGACGCCGACGCGCCGCTCTTGTTCGAGCCCGTCGCGACGCGCAACCAGTTCGATCGAGCTGAGCTCCCGACGCAGCCGTGGTCGCACGGGCCTGGCGCGTACGCGGTGCACATCTACACGTGCTGGTTCTCGACCTGCACGCCGGCGAACTGGTCGAACGAGGATCCGAGTCTCCTCGCGCCGAGCATGGCGCATGCCGATCAGGAGCGTGCTGGATGGGGAACGCCGCTCTTCGTCACCGAGTTCGGGTGCGACCAGACGACGATGCAGGGACCCGCATGGATGAGCGCCGAGCTCGATCTGCAGGATCAGTACCTCGTGTCGAGCACCGCGTGGGTGCTCTCCGAGCCGGGCAACTGGGGCCTGAACGACGGAAGCGGCAACGAGCGCCCGACGACCGCCAAGGTGATGGCGCGAACCTTCCCGCGCGCCGTCGCGGGGACCATCGTGAAGATCGCGCGGCCGACGCCGGGTGACATGGTGGTCACGTACACAGCGAACGCGAAGACCCACGGGCTCCCGCACGAGGTGTCGCTCTCGAGCGCGTACGTCACGAACCCCAAGGTGCTGTGCGACGGCGCATCCGTTTCGTTCACGCAAGAGACGGGGCGCGCCACGTTCGTTTGCCCCGTGAACGACGACGGGCAACACACGTTCGAGGTCGTGGGGACACCGGAGCAGTAGGCGCACATCAGCCGTGGAATGCCCCGGGCGCGAGGCTTGCTCTACCGGAAGAGCGACATGCGCCCGGACATCGTGATCGTGCACTCGTCGGTCGGCGGAGGACACAAGGCGGCGGCCCTGGCGCTCGCGGAAACGGCGCGTGCGCGCGGGCTCGAGGTCGTCGTGCTGGACACGTTCGACCACGCGCCGCGCGTTCTCGGTCGTGCGTACCTCGGTGCGCACCTCACTGCGCAAGCGGGGATCCCTTCGCTCTACGGCAGCGCGTACTTCGCGGCGAACCATCGCGACGGCGCGCTCGAGCCCATCCGTCGCGGCATCGATCACGTCGCCTGGGCCGGGCTCGTAGCGCGCGTGGTGGAGCTCGCCCCGCGCGCGGTGATCGCGACGCATCATCTGCCGCTCCTCGTGCTCGGCCGAGCGCGTCGCAAGCGGCGCCTCGGGTGCCCGCTCGTCGGCGTCGTCACCGACTACGGCACGCACGCGGTGTGGGCCGAGAAGGGCGTCGACGCGCTGTGCGTTCCGCCGGGCCATGCCGCCTTCGATGCGGCGATGCACGGCTTCGCGCCGGGGCACACCTTCGTCACCGGCATCCCGGTGCGACCCGGGTTCGAGACGATCGCTCGCGTGCGCGACCCAGCGTCCGGCGAGCCGCTGCGCGTGCTGGTCACGAGCGGCGGCTTCGGCGTGGGGCCCATCCGGGCGATCGTCCGATCCTTCGCCGGCATCGCGGACGTCGAGCTCACGGTCGTGTGCGGGCGGGCCGCGGCGCTCGCGCGGCGCGTGAGCAGGACGGCGGCGCGCGCCGGCGTGGAGGCGCGCGTGCTCGGGTTCGAGCGCGACATGCCGGCGCGTCTCGCGGAGGCGCACGTGGTCGTCGGGAAGGCCGGCGGGCTCACCGTGACCGAGGCGCTCACCGCGGGTCGGCCCATGGTCGTCGCCGGGCTCGTCCCGGGCAACGAGGCGATCAACGCGGCGCTGCTCGTGCGGAGCGGCGCGGGGACCGTGGCCCGCCCGCGCGACGTGGGAAGGCTCGTCGCCGAGATGCGTCGCCTGCGCCTGGTCGCCTCGATGGGCCGGACGGCCCGATCGCTGGTGCCGCAGGGCGCGGCCGACCGTGTCCTGGACCTCGCCTTGGCTGGAGAGATCGACGCGGACGCTGCCTGAGCAGGTCTTCGCGATGCGAGCGTCGCCGACGTCCGTCGACACAAAAAGAGCATCGTCTTCGACGTGGGCAGGCACCCTTCCCTCTGTCCGCTTTTCGTCGTCGCCCGAGTGCAAAGCTCGACCTTCGTGCTTGCCGCCTTCACCGCACCGACGCTCACCTCCTGAGCCTGCCCGAAAGACTTCGAAAGATGCTCCCCCGGGCCCCGGGGCGTGCTACGTCACCCACGCCTGAGGCACGCGCGCCGAATTCGGCTCGCCGCCCCGCGAAACGTCGCACAATCCGAGCATCCGCATGTCCGAACCGGGGGCCAGCACCGCCGCTCCGATGCGGGCCGAGGGCCCCGCCGCGGGCCCCTCCATCGACAGCGAGCGGCGGCTGCCCGAGGCCCCGCGTCCCGTGCGCTGCGCAGTGCGCGGCGTGCGCAAGTCGTTCGGGGGCAACCCCATCCTGCGCGGCGTGGACGTGGACATTCCCGAGGGCGCGTTCGCCGTGCTCGTCGGCCCCAGCGGGTGCGGCAAGAGCACGCTGCTGCGCCTCGTCGCGGGGCTCGAGACCGCCGACGCCGGCACCATCGAGCTCGCCGGGCGCGACGTGACCGCCCTCCCGCCGCGCGACCGCGACGTCGCGATGGTCTTCCAGTCGTACGCGCTCTACCCGCACCTCACCGTGCGCGACAACCTCGCGTTCGGCCTGAAGCTGCGCAAGGTGCCCGCCGCCGAGATCGCGACGCGCATCCGCGAGGCGAGCGCGATGCTGGGGCTCGACACGCTGCTCGACCGATTGCCGAAGCAGCTGTCGGGTGGGCAGCGGCAGCGCGTCGCGATGGGCCGGGCCATCGTGCGGCGGGCGAACATCTTTCTCTTCGACGAACCGCTGTCGAACCTGGACGCGGCGCTGCGGGCCGAGGTGCGCGTCGAGATCCGGCGGCTGCACGATCGTCTCGGCGCGACGACGCTCTACGTGACCCACGACCAGGTCGAGGCGATGACGCTGGCCGACACGCTGTGGGTGATGAACGGCGGCGTCGTCGAGCAGAAGGGCACGCCGCTCGAGGTGTACGAGCGCCCCCGCACCCGGTTCGTCGCGACGTTCCTAGGGTCCCCGCAGATGAACCTCGTCGACGCGGTCGTCGTGAGGGAGGATCGCGCGTTGCTCGTGGACGGCGGCGGCGTGCGCGTGCTGCTGGACGAGGAGCGCTTCGGTGACGCACTGAGCGAGGGCCAGCGCGTCGTCGTCGGCGTGCGTCCGCACGACTTCACGATCGCTCGCGAGGGCGCGGCCGCGTGCACGTTGAAGGTGGAGCTCGTGGAGGCTCTCGGCTTCGAGGCGTTCGCTTACGGGTGGCTGCGTGCGAGCGGCCCGCGCGTCGTCGCGCGGCTCGAAGCGAGCGACGCCAAGCGGGTGCGCTCCGGAGACCAGCTCCCGCTCGCGGTGGAGCCCGCGCGACTGCACCTGTTCGATCCCCACACCGGCCTCGCGCTCGACCGGAGCTGACGCTTGCGGCGGCTGTTCGCGCTGCTCCTCGTCGCCGCGATCGTGTCGGTGCTTCCGGCGTGCAGCGAGCCGCCGAGCATCGTCTTGTGGCACTCGTACCGCGGAGAAGAGGAGCGGGCCCTGGTGGAGCTCGCGAAGCGGTACGAGCGCGAGCACGGGCTCCACGTCGAGCTCCTGGCGCTGCCGTTCGACGCGTACACGGCGAAGCTCCAGGCCGCGGTGCCGCGCGCGCATGGGCCCGACGTGTTCATCGACGCGCACGAGCGCCTCGGGATCTACCGGCGCGAGGGCGTCGTGGCCCCCGTGGGCGACGCGGTGCCGCCGGAAGACGTCGGCTCGTACGAACCGACGGCGCTGGACGCCGTGACGATCGACGGCAGTCGCTGGGGTGTTCCCCTCTCGACCAAGTGCCTGGCTCTCTACGTGAACGACGACGTGCCCGCCGGCGCGCCGGACGTCTACCCGCTCGCCTACGAGGCGGAGAACCCGTACCACCACGCGGCGGTGCTCTCGGCGTTCGGCGGCGCGCTGCTCGCGCCCGACGGGAGCTACGGGTTCGACGACGATGCGGCGGTGAGGTCGGTGCTCTACGTGCGCGAGCTCATCGCGAAGCACGCGATCCCGGGTGACGCCAACGGGGCGCTCGTGAAGCAGCTCTTCGCGAGCGGTAGGGCGCGCACGTCGATCGATGGCCCGTGGCTGGCCGCCGACCTGCCGCCGTCGTTGCACTTCCATGTGGAGCCGCTTCCCGTGGTGCAGGAGACCGGGCGCCGCATGCGTCCGCTGCTCACGGTGGAAGCGGTGATGCTCTCGCCGAGCGGCGCTCGCCGGCCCGAGGCTCGTGCCTTCGCGCGATGGCTCGGAGGGCCCGAAGCGGCGCTCGTACGCGCGACCGAGGCGCATCAAGTCGTCGCCAGCGAGCCGGCGTGGCGCGATCCGCGCGTCGCCGGCGATCCGCTGCTCGCCGCGTTCCACGAGCAGGCGCGTGCCGCCGACCCGATGCCCACGTCGACGCGCATGCGCGCCGTCTGGGTTCCGGTGCAGGAAGCGATGCGCCGCGTGTTCCGAGGCGAGGATGCGCGCGTCGCCCTCGACGACGGCAAGCGACGCTTCGAGGATGCGCTGAAGCCTCCGCCGCCACCTCCGTCGCCCGCACCGCTCGCGATAGCGCTCGGCGCGCTCGCGCTCGTGGGCGCGCTCTTCGCGGTGCGGCGTGCGCGTACCCCGGGGTTCCGCCAGCAGCTCCGCGAATCGCGCACGCCGTACAGGTACGTCGCCCACGCGGCCGTCGTCGTCTTCGTGCTCGTCGTGCTCCCGCTCGCGGCCGGGGCGCTCACCTCGCTCTTCGCCGGCACGCGCGCCGACCCGCGTTACGTCGGGCTCGGCAACTACCTCGCGATCCTCACCGCGCGAGGCGGCCCGCTGCTCGGGCACGGATCCTTCTACGTCACCCTGATCGTCACGGTGCTCTGGACCGTGTGCAACGTCACCCTGCACGTCGCCATCGGCGTCGCCCTGGGCGTGGTGCTCTCACGCCCGGTGATGCGCCTGAAGGGCTTCTACCGCGTGCTCCTCGTCCTCCCGTGGGCCGTTCCGAGCTACGTCACCGCGCTCGCGTGGAAGGGAATGTTCCACCGGCAGTTCGGCGCCATCAACGCGATCCTCTCCTTCCTCGGCGTGCAGCCGGTGAGCTGGTTCTCGCACTTCTCGACGGCTCTCGCCGCGAACGTCGCGACCAACACGTGGCTCGGCTTCCCCTTCATGATGGTCGTCACTCTCGGGGCGCTCACCAGCATCCCGCGCGAGGTGCTCGAAGCCGCCGAGGTGGACGGCGCCACGCGCTGGCAGCGCTTCCGTGGCGTCACGGTCCCGCTGCTCAAGCCGACGATGCTCCCGGCAGTCGTCCTCGGCAGCGTGTGGACGTTCAACATGTTCAACGTCGTCTTCCTGGTCTCGGGCGGCGAGCCGGACGGGTCGACCGAGATCCTCGTGAGCGACGCCTACCGCTGGGCCTTCACGCGCGACGCGCAGTACGGCTACGCGGCGGCGTACGCGGTCCTCATCTTCCTCATCCTCGCGGCAGGGTCGCGCCTGCTCTCGCGCGTCGGCGGGGAGGCCACGACGTGAAGCGCCTCGAGTCCGTCCTGGCGCATCTCGGCGTCATCGTGGGCGTCGTCTTCGCCGTGTACCCGCTGCTGTGGGTCGTCTCCGTCGCGCTCTCCCCCGGCGCCATGAGCAGCCACGCGCAGGCGCTGCCGTGGCCCGAGAGTCCCTCGCTCGACGCGTTCGCCGACGTGCTCGGGCTCCGCGACGGCCACTCCGCGGTCTTCGCGCGCCAGGTGGTCAACTCGCTCGTCGTCTCCCTGGCCACGGCGGCCGTCGCCGTGGCCGTCGCGACGCCGGCCGCGTACGCGCTCGCGCGCTTCCGCTTCGTGGGCAAGACCTGGGGCACCCGCACGCTCCTCGCGACGCAGATGTTCCCGGCCGTCGCCAGCGCCGTCCCGCTCTACCTCCTGCTCGAGGCGATGCACCTGCTCGACTCGCGCGCCGGTCTCGTCCTCGTCTACGCGTCCACGGCGGTGCCGTTCGCCATCTTCCAGATGCGAGGCGCCTTCGATGCCGTTCCGATCGATCTCGAGGAGGCGGCGATGGTCGACGGCGCTTCGCGTGCCGGCGCCTTCTGGCGCGTCGCGCTCCCGGCCGTCCGTCCGGCCATCGCGGTCACCGCGCTCTTCGCCTTCATGAGCGCGTGGAACGAGTTCATCCTCGCTGCGACGCTCCTCTCGCGCGAGTCCGCCTTCACGCTCCCCGTCGTGCTCCAGCGCTACGTTGGCGAGCACGACACGGCGTGGGGACCCTTCGCCGCCGGGGCGATCCTCGTGAGCGTGCCGGTGATGGCGCTGTTCTACGTGGCGCAGCGCCAGCTCGTCGCGGGGCTCACCGCCGGCGGCGTAAAAGGCTGAGTGCCGCACGCTCGAAGAGTGCGGACTCGAACACCAAACTGACGCGATCAGCGCGGGGGCTGGCGCTGCTGCTCGCCGTGTGCCGGCGGCATGCGGGCGAGCCACTCGTCCACCTGGCGCTCGGCCTCGTCGCGCATGATGCCGTAACGCTCCTGGATCTTCCCGACGAGCGCGTCTTTGCGAGCCGAGATGGCCATCAGATCGTCGTCGGTGAGCTTCGCCCACTTCGCCTTCACCTGGCTGCCCATCTGCTTCCACTGACCTGCGATCTTGTCCCAGTTCATACCGCTACCTCCTCTGGAGTTGCTGCGGGGCCCGGGCGGTCAGCAAGTCGCGTGCGGGGGTGTGGCATGACGCGAGTCCGCGGGGTTCGATGCGGGCTGCTCCTCGCCTCCGCGCCACGACGTGGCGAGATGGGTACGGGCCCATCGGCCTGATCGCTTCGATCGCGAAGTGATCAGGTCGATCAGGGTGGGGTGAGGTGCACCTGCCCCAAAATGCGGGCAATCCAGGGGTCCACACGCCCGCGGCCGCTGGTCCGAGGCTTGTAGAACCCGCCTCGCAGGAGGTGGTGATGAGGAGCGTGGTGGCTCTCGTGGGGAGCAGTGTGTTCGCAGCAACTCTGTCGGCGACGGGGGTCGCTGCCGCCGATCCGCCGACGCCCTCGGCACCGCACCCGCGCCTCTTCATGAGCGCCGCGCAGCTCGCCGCATACCAGGCGAACGCGGCCAAGCAGGGCACGGCCGCCGCGGAGCTCATCGCGCAATGTCAGGACACGATCGACAATCCGAGCAGCTACAGGAGCCGCGGCGGGAGCGACGGCAACTACTGGCCGCAGTCGGCGGTCGCCTGTGCGTTCGCCTACGTCGCGACGAAAAACTCGCAGTTCCTGACGCAGGCGCTCACCTACTGGAAGGCGTCGCTGAACGACGACCAGACGATCGGCGACGGCGCGGGCTGCGTGCAGGGGGTGTCGACGAACTGGCAGTCGTGGGAGCAAGGTGGCGAGAGCGGGGCGGCGCCGCCGGTGCTGCTCACGATCACGCACGACACCGGGTACCCCATCCGCTGGTACGGCGCGGACATCTCGCTGGTCTACGACTGGCTCTACGGCGCCACCGGCGTCGACTCGGCGCTGCAGGCGCAGACGCGCACGTGCCTCACGAACTGGATCGACTGGTACAGCGGCTACGGCTACCACCACGACGAAGCGGGCGCGAACTACAACGCCGGCTACGTCGTGAGCAAGTCGCTCGCGGCGATCGCGATCGGCACCGACGGCGGGGCCGACGGTCACCTCTGGACGCAGGTGATCGACCAGGACTTCGGCAAGCTGCTCATGGGCAACGGGCTGTCCGGCGCGACCGGCGGCGCCGGCACGCCGGCCGGCGTGATGGTCGGCGGCGACTGGGGCGAAGGCTGGCAGTACGGACCGCTCAGCGTGCTCGAGTACGCAGCGTCAGCGCGCGCCCTCGAGGACCAGGGCGCGAGCCTGCCTCCGATGGACGAGTGGGCGAGCAGCCTCGCGATGCGAAGCATCTACGCGACCACGCCGAGCGGTGGGTTCGAGTTCTGCGGCAACGGCGACTGCGACATCACGACGCCCAACAAGACGCTCGAGCCGAACGAGCTCGACGCGGTGCTCGTCGGCCCCTCGAGCGATCAGGCCGCGTCGTGGGCCCTCGCCGCGAAGCAGGGCCAGAGCATCAAGTGCGGCAGCTACGCGTACAACGCGATCGCCGAGGCCCGGAGCGTCACGCCACAGAGCTACGCGGGACAGTCGCCCGCGCCCTCGCTCTTCTACGTGGCGCGCGGCACGCGGCAGCTCTACGCCCGCAGCGGCTGGGACACGGGCGCGACGTGGGGCGTCTTCATGAGCGAGCCGCAGCTCAACAGCGACCACCAGCACTTCGACGCGTCGAACTTCGTGCTCAGTCACGGCGCCGACGACCTCGTGGTCGATCCCACGCCCTACGGCAACGAGTCGTCGTGGGAGTCGAACGCAGTCACCGCCGACTCGTCCGTCGTCAAGGGCAACTACGCGCCGAGCCAGACGCCGTGGAGCCTGGCGGACCTCCCCTGGGCGCGGGGCACCGCGGACGCGACGTACGGCGCGCGCAGCGACTTCGCGCACGCCTTCGACTTCGACGGTACTTCGAGCGACATCACCTACGCGCACCGCGAGTGGACGATGCTCCCCGAGGGCGAGGTCGTGACGATCGACCGCGTGCACACGAGCGGCTCGAGCCACAACATGTACGTCCAGTTCCACACGAACACGGGCGGCGGCGGGCTCTCGCTGTCGAACGGCGTCGCGACGGGCACCGTGGGCGGCTCGAAGGTGGCCATCCACGCCGTGCTCCTGTCCGGCGGCACGCCTGCCGTGAAGCAGCCGACCGATTGTGCGAACAACTCGAGCGACTCGTGCTGCTCGATCAGCTGCAGCTACCCGTGCGGCTCCTGCAGCGTCGGACGCTTCGCCACGGACGAGTACCAGGTGAGCGTTCCCGGCCCATGGGCGGTCGCGGTGCACGTCATCGACGCACTCGCGGGCAGCGACTCGCCGGCGACGGTCGCCTCGCTGAGCGACGCGACGGTGGACCCGTCGGGCGCCAACACCGGCGTCATCGGTGCGAGCGTCGTGCGCAACGGCAAGCAGAGCTACGTCGTCGCATCGAGCGGCACCGACGGCGCCGTCTCCGGCGGCACGCTCACGTACGGCACTCCGGGCGCCGGGCCGGCACGGCACGTCGTGTACGACGCCCCCGAGGCGAGCGACGGCACGTCGAGCGTCACGGCGGCCGCCCAGTCCGGCCGGTGCGTCGTGACCATCACCGCCGGCGCCGGGAAGGGGCTCACCGGCCATCCGCTCATGTTCGACGTCGGCGCCGCCTCCGGAGGATGCGTCGTCACCGACGCCACGAGCGCCAACCCCGGCAACCCGCCGTCCGGCGGCGATGCTGGCGCCGGCGGCAGCAGCAGCGGAGGGAGCTCTGGCGGCTCGAGCAGCGGTGCGTCGAGCAGCAGCGGATCGAGCGGCGGTGCGACCGGCGGATCCTCGTCCGGATCGGACGACGGTGGCGCGCCCGCGAACGGAAACGACTCCACGTGGAACTTCGGCGGCCCTGCCAGCGGCTGCGGCTGCGTCCTCACCGGCGCGGGCGTGGACGACGAAACCGTCCTGTTCGTCGCGATGCTGGCGCTCGGCGCCGGCCTCGTGCGCCGGCGCTTCGCTCACGCGCGCTCGCGGCGCTGACTACTGCGAGCCGCTGCCTCCGCACTTGCCGGGCGTGCCACCGCCGCCGCACGTCTGCGGCGCCTGGCACGTCCCGCACTGGAGCAGCCCGCCGCAGCCGTCGCCCGCCGGTCCGCACTGGATGCCGAGCTTCTGGCAGGTCGTCGGCACGCAGGTGCCGGCATCCGGATAGCCGCACATCCCGGGCTTGCCTCCGCCCCCGCACGTCTGCGGCGGCGTGCACATGCCGCAGTCCGCAGTGCTGCCGCCGCACCCATCGCCCTGGGGACCGCAGGTGCCTTGCGGGAAGTCGCCGCACGTCAGCGGCTTGCACGTGGGCGGGCTCACGCACGACGTGAGGTCCAGGAGCATGAACTCGAGCAGCTTCTCCTGCGGCGTCATCGTCGCGTTCGTGCACTCGCCCGGGAACTGAGTCGTCGTGCTGACCACGTTGTCCTCGACGTGGAAGTCGCTGTAGACGACGCGGCCACACGTCGGGCTCTTGTTGAAGGGCGTGTCGAACGTGAAGTGCAGCGGGTTGGGGGGATCGGGCGCTTGCAGGTACATCCAGCGCTGCGCAGGCGCGTTGACCGAATTGAAGTCGTAGCGAATCGTGTTGACCGCGATCTGGCCGAGGGTCCCGCCGACGACGATCGGCTGCGCCAGCCAGCTTGCGAGCACCTGGCCGCGCATGAACGACATGTCGATGTAACCCGTCGTCGGGTCGGCCCCGGTGTACGCCGAGTCGGGCGCCCAGTTGGCCGTTGCCGCCCATGTACTCGGCTGATCGACGAGGTCGTAATGGTAGTGCGTCGTGAACGCGCGACCCCCGTCGTTCGCGAACGTGACGAGATTCGAGAGCGCCGCCGCGTCGTACGTGCCAGGACCGCCCTGGCACGCGAAGAGTACGGCATCGTACGAGTTCATCACGGACTGCGTGTCCACGAGGGCGAGCTCGTTCGGCGTCGTCCCGCTGGCCGCGGGTGCCATCGCGCCGCCGGCGACGACCGAGCCCTGGTAGATGTGCACGCGCTCGGCGGCGGTGGGCTTGCCGGCGACGATGTTCGGAGCCACGAACTCCGAGTCCGCGATGCCCATCTTGCGGAGGACGCACTCCAGCGAGTCGACGGTGCCCGTGTCCATCGCGAACAGCGGGATGTTGCCCTCGGCGTGCGTGCTCGGCAGCGTCAGATGCGAGGCCAGCGTGTTCGGCTGGCACGCCGTGATGTTCTCCTGGAAGACGCGCTGCCACTTTCCGAGCTCGACGACGACGGTGACGTTCGATCCGCTCGGCGGATTGGCCAGCGTGAACTTGCCGTCGATTCCGGTGAAGGCCGACGCGTACGCCGGCTGTGCCGTGCACCCGCACTGCGGAGGGTTGACGCCGGTTTGCGGCGTTTGCACCGCGCCGACGGGCACGTACACGAGGGCGTTGTAGACGGGCAGGTTGTTCGCGGGGTCGTAGACGTAGCCCGTGAGCGTCGTCATCCCCGAGTCGCACGTGTTGCCGCCGCCGCCACCGCCGGTGCCGCACTTGCTGTAGCCGCCGCCGCCGCAGAAGCTGGGAGCGGTGCACGTCCCGCACTGGAGCAGTCCACCGCAACCGTCGCCGGCCGGGCCGCAGTCGTACCCGAGCCCCGTGCACGTCAACGGTTTGCACTGGGCACCGCCGTCGGAGCCCAGGCCCATACCACCGCCGCACTTGCTGTAGCCGCCGCCGCCGCAGTACTCGGGCTTCGAGCACGAGCCGCACATGATGACGTTGCCGCAACCGTCGTTGTTCGCGCCGCAGTCGTAGCCGAGCTGCGCGCACGTCTTCGGCGTGCAACCGACGCCGCCGTCCCCGCCGCCCGTCAGGCCTCCGTCGGGCACGTGCCCGCCGGAGCCGCTCCCGCCCCCACTGCCCGACGACGAGCTGCTCGTCGCGTCGGCGGAACCGTCTGGCTCGCCGTTGAAGACACTCCCGTTGCTCGCACCGCCGCAAGAGACGGCGACGACAGCGGCGCCCGAGACGAAGGCAAAGATGCAGGCCCACCGGCCTGCCGTGCGGACGAACATAGAATCCTCCTGGCGCCGACGTTGCGGGGGAGGGGCCCCGCAACAACAACGGAACGGCGGGGCGGCATTATGGTGGCCGCACTGGACCCGAGCAAGGATGGGCCGCGCGGTCCACGCCGCATTTCAATCCCGAAGAAGCGTACAATCACAGCGGCATGCGCCCCGTAACGCTCGCAGCGGCCGCCATTCTGCTGGTTGCCGCGCCGAGTCGCGCCGCGGGACCGTCCTCTTCTGCGTCGACGGGCAAAGGCGCCTCCCCTGCGTCTCCACTCCAGGAGGGCATCAAGCCGGCAGCCGAGCGCTCGATCGCGGGCGGCCCGACGCAGCGACCCACCGGCAGCGGGCGCGCCGTCACGCGCGACGAGAGCGGCGCCGGCGAGCCGGCCATCCGCGGACCGAAGATTCCCGAGGCGCTGCGCAAGGCGCTGCAGGCGAAGCTCGACGCGCGCGTCAACGCCGACGTCGCGCGCTCGCGCGAGCTCCGCACGGAGGCGATCGATCTCCTGAACAAGTTCGTCGCCGAGACTCCGCGCGAGGCGCGCGAGATGCCCGAGGCCCTCGTGCGTCTCGCCGAGCTTCAGTGGGAGAACGAGCGCGAGTCGTTCGTCACCCGCTTCGAGGCGTGGGACAAGCGCCCCGTCGACCAGCGCGGCCCGGCTCCCGAGCTCGACTACCGCGTCGCTCGCGACATGCTCGGGCGGGTCATCAAGGACTACCCCTGGTTCCCCGACATGGACCTCGCGCTCTACGTCGACGGCTTCCTGGCCTTCGAGCAGGGCAAGGAGGACGAGGCGCGCGATCGCTTCGAGCGCATCCTGCGCGAGTATCCGCAGTCGCGCTTCACGCCCGACGCGCACATGGCGAAGGCCGAGGCCATCTTCAACGGGCACTACGACTACAACGCGGCGCTCGCCGAGTACGAGAAGGTGCTCGCCTTCAAGGGGAAGATCGATCCGGCGCTCTACGGCCTCGCCCTCTTCAAGAGCGCGTGGTGCTACTGGCGCCTCGGGAACAACGACGAGGCGGCGAAGCGGTTCGTCGGCGTCTTCGAGGCGACCGACACCGAGGGTGGCGGCAAGAAGAACGTCAACGCCGCGCAGCGAAAGCAGCTCGACGAGCTGCAGGAGGAGGCGCTCAAGTACGTCGTCGAGGTCTTCACCGAGAACGAGCAGAACACGGCGCAGGACCTGTACGCGTTCCTCACGAAGATCGGCGGCGAGCGCTTCAGCGGCAAGATCGTGAGGCGCCTCGCCGAGCAGTACTACGACCAGGCGCACTACGAGCGCGGCATCGAGGCGTACGAGCTGCTCCTCAAGCTCGAGCCGACGAGCCGCGACGCGGGGAAGTGGATCCTGCAGATCGCGGCGGGGTACGACCAGATCGAGGACTGGAACCGGCTCAAGGCGACGTTCGACCGCGCCATCAAGGAGTACACGGCCGGCAGCCCTTGGGCGCGCGCGCAGGGCGACCAGGCGAACGTCGCCGCGACGACCGACGCGATCGGCAAGCAGCTCCGCCAGGACGGCATCGACCTGCACGCCAAGGCGCAGAAGGACCGCGTGAGCCGCGCCGAGTTCGAGGGCGCCGCGTCGCTCTACGACGAGTACCTCACGAAGTTCTCCGACCAGCCGAAGGCGTACGAGATCCAGTTCTACGTCGGGGAGATCGACTTCTTCCGGCTCGACAAGAACCTCGACGCGGCGACGCACTACATGGCGGCGGCGCAGGGCATCCCGCCGAACGAGACGAGCGGTCCGCTCGCCGACATGCGGCACGACGCGCTCTACAACGCGCTCGTCGCCCTCTCGCGCGAGATGGACGTGAAGAAGAGCGCGAAGCAGCAGGGCGAGACCGAGGCGGACAAGAAGTACGCCGAGGCGCTCGACCTCTACGCGCGCTTCTACCCGAACGACCCGCAGCTCCCGGCGATGTTCTACCGGCAGGGTCAGTACTACTTCCAGAACGGCAACTACGACTCCGCCGTGAAGATCTGGGGCATGCTGCTCGAGAAGTTCCCGAACAGCAAAGAGGCGGGAGACGCGGGCGACAGCATCCTCGAGTCGTTCAACCGCGCGAAGAACTACGAGAACATCGAGACGTGGGCGCGGCGGCTCAAGGCGCTTCCGAGCTTCGGCGCGCAGAAGCAGCAGGAGCGCCTCGACGCGCTCATCGTGCAAGCGGTGTTCAAGCAGGGCGAGCAGAAGGCGGCCGCCGGGGACCACCCGGCCGCGGCGGCGGCGTACCTGCGAGCGGCCAAGGAGTTCCCGCGTGACTCGCGCGCGGCGCAGGCTTGCGTCAACGCCGAGCAGGAGGCGAAGGTCGCGGGTGACGCCAAGACGCTGCAGGAGGCGGCGCAGCTCGCGATGGGTCCGAGCTACCGCGACCGACCGGAGTCCCCGCAGGGCGGGTGGATCGCGACGACGACGCTGCAGGCCATGGGGCTCTTCGCGGAGGCCGCGGACATCGCCGAGCAGATGGCATCGCTCGGGGACCGCGAGCACCCGAACTACGCCAAGTTCGATCACGAGAAGGACGCCGCGTACAACGCGGTGGTGCTGCGCGCGGCGACGGGGGAGAACGACCGCGCCGTCATCGACGGCAACAAGTTCCTCGCGGCGTACGCGACCGCGCCCGAGGCCGACGAAGTCGTGTTCCAGATGGGGCGCGCGCAGCAGAACGCGGGCCGGCCGAAGGACGCGGCGGATCTATACAAGCGGTACATCACGCGCGCGAAGAACCTCGATCACCGCGCGCAGGGGCTCGTGCTGCTGGCGCAGGCGCAGCTCAAGAACGGCGACACCAGGGGCGCCGAGACGTCGCTCGCCGAGGCGGTCACGCTCGGCAAGCGCAATGCGAAGCAGCTCTCGGCCGACGGCAAGTACGCGGCCGCGCACGCGCGGTACATGGAGGGCGAGCGCGTGCTCGCGAAGTTCGAGCAGATCCAGATCGCCGGCGACGTGAAGCAGCTCAAGGCGCGCCTGAAGCAGAAGACGGAGCTCCTGAAGGACGCCGCCAAGATATTCCTCGACTGCGTCTCGATGGGCGTCGCCGAGTGGACGACCGCGGCGCTCTACCAGATCGGGCACATGTACGAGGCGTTCGGGAAGGCGCTGCGCGACTCGCCGCCGCCGCCCGAGGTGAAGACCGACGACCAGAAGGCCGACTACCAGTCGCAGATCGAGGAGTTCGCCGTGCCGATGGAGGAACGCAGCCTCGACGCGTACGAGAACGGCTGGAAGAAGGCGCTCGATCTCGGCATCTACAACCAGTGGACGGCGAAGATGCGCGACGCGCTGGGGCGGCTCAACAGCGAGCTTTACGCCCCGTTCAAGGAGACGGGGTTCGAGGTGCGATCGCAGGGCCCGCTGCCGATGCCGGCGCTCATCGACGCCCCGAACCGGCCCGTGGGATCGATCACGCCGGCTCCCCAGGTGAAGAAATGAACAGGAAGATCAGAAGATCAGAAGGTGGGGGTCTGGGTAGGTCCAGACTGCTGCCTGGTCTTCCGATCTTCTTGCTCTCTCTCAACATCGCGTGCGGCGGGGGGCACGCCGCGACCAAGGGGGCGCAGACGACCGTCGCGCTGCCGCCGGCGAATCCGATCGCCGTGGGGAAGATGGTGCAGGGGGTACAGGCGGCGAAGGACGGGCAGCGGGAGCGCGCGGCGTCGCTGCTGCGCGAGGCGATCGGGATCGACGCGAATCTCTGGGAGGCGCGGTACGACCTGGGCGTGGTGCTGGCGAGCACGGGGGATCTCGCCGGCGCCGAGGAGCAGCTCGCGGTGGCCGCGAAGCTCGCGCCCGACTCGCAGGAGATCGCCGTAGCCCTGGCCGAGACGCGACGGCGAAGGAGCGAGCACAAGCTCGCCGCAGAGGGGCTCGCGGACTTCGTGCAGGATCACCCCAACGCGGTCGACGCGCGCACGCTCTACGTCGCGGCGCTGCGCGAGAGCGGGCAGACCGACAAGGCGATCAGCGAGGCGCGCGAGGTGCTCGTGCGCAAGCCGTCCGACGCGACGGCGCTCGCCGAGCTGGCGCTCGCGCACCTCGCCAAGGGCGAGAAGGAGGCGGCGGCGCTGCTCACGAAGCAGGCGATCGACTCCAACCCCAACAGCGCCGTTGCCCACCGCGCGACGGGGCTGCTCGATCTCGCCAACGGCGACGACGCCGAGGCGTTCGCCGAGTTCCGCAAGGCGTCGCAGGCCGACCCGCACGACACGACGTCGCGCCTGAACATGGGGGTGGTGCTCCTCAAGGCCGGCGCGTACACCAAGGCCGAGGAGCAGTACCGCGAGATCCTCAAGGTGTCTCCGGACGACGTCGAGGCGCAGGTGGGACTCTCCGCCGCGCTCCGCGGCGAGGCCGACGCGCAGCATCCGCAGAAGCTCGAGGAGGCGCGGTCGCTGCTCGAGAAGGTGCTCGGCCAGAACCCGCACGACACGAGCGCCGAGTTCAACCTCGGCGTTCTCTATGCCGACTTCCTCAAGCGGCCTGGGGACGCCGCTCCGCTCTTCAAGCGCTTCCTCGCCGACGCGCCGAGCGACAGTCCCCAGCGCCCCGACGCCGAGCGATACGTGTCCGCCGCCTCCGCAAACGCACCGCCTGCTACATCGGCGACGCCCGCGCCGGCTCTTGCACCCGCCGCTCCCGCCCAGTCACCGCCGCAGGTACACTGACCTCGATGCGCAAGCGCCTGCTGATGCTCGCCATCGTGCTCGCAGCGCCGGCCGCGATCGGGCTGGTGGGGCAGGTCGCCCTCGGGCAGACGCGCCGCACGCCGCCGAAGCCGCACGCGACGGCCCGCACGACCGCGGCGAAGGGCGACGGTGGGACCGACGTCCCGACGGCGGGGACGCTCGCGCCGACATCCACCGGCACCGCACCGTCCGTCGCGCCGACGGCGACGTGGGACGCTGGCGCCGTCGTCGAGGCGAAGACCCTCGACGGGGGCACGCACGTCTTCAAGTTCAGTGAGCTCGACATCGAGGGACGCTTGAAGAGCCCGCAGCTCGTCTACTTCCTGCGTCGCGTGCGCGCCGAGTTCGCCGCGGGCGAGCTGGGACACCGGAGCTTCATGCGCGAGATGAGCGAGACGCGGAAGGAAGGGAGCTTCCAGTGACCGGAGCATCAGCCATGGCGCCTGGAACGGCCTCGCTCGCGAGCCCCAGCACCCCGGTCCTGCGCGTCGCCGCGGCGTGGGGGACGACCATCGTGGGCGTGAAGATGCTCGCGCGCGGGCAGTCGTGCCTGCTCGGGAGCATGGCGGGCGCGCTCGCGCCGATGCCCGACGAGCTGCAGGCGCCCAACGTGCCGCTTCGGGCGGTGTCCGGCGGATGGGAGCTCGACGCGCGCGGCGCCGTCAGCGGCGTGCTCGTCCTGCGCGGGCGCGAGGAGAACCTGCTCTCGGTGTCCAAGTCCGGCGCGCCCGTGCCGGTGCTGCCGGGCGACTACGGGCTCGTGCAGTACGGCCTGTTCTCGATCTTCTTCCAGTACACGACGGCCGCGCCGGAGCTGAAGACCCCCTTCGCGCTCGAGCCGCTGACGATGCTCTCGCTCTTCTCGAGCTTCGTCTTCCACGTGGGGCTCATCAGCCTCTTCATCATCGTGCCGCCCGGGAAGCCGTGGATCGCCCCGCCGCCGGAGCTCGATCCGGACCTCGCCGCGCGCTTCAATCTCTCGCGCCCGCTCGACGACATGGTTCAGGCGTCCACCGACAAGGACAAGAACGCGGGCGGCGGCACGGGCATCAAGGACCCCGGCGCCAAGGACCCGAAGAAGATGGGCGGCGGCCGCAAGATCGTCGGTGCCGAGGGCAAGGCCGGCATGAACTCGAAGGACGATCACACCGAGCTGCCCGGCGAGATCCATCCGACGACGAACTACGGAGGCCTGAGCGAGGCGCTGGCCGACACCGGGACCGACATCAAGAAGACGCTGGCGCAGATCCAGACGGTGACCGAGGCGCTCGGGGGGCTCAACTCGAACAACGTGGTGCTCGGCAGCGGGTCCGGCACCGGCCTTCATGGAGCCGGCGGCGGAGGCGGCGGCACGGGTGCGGGCGTCATGTTCGGCTCGGGGACGATGGACACCGGGTGGGGTCCGGGCACGGGCGGCGGCTTCGGCTCAGGTGCCGGCGGACCGGGCGGACGCGGGAGCGGCGGCTTCGGCAGCGGCGGCACGGGCGGGGGAACGGGCGGCGGAAACGGTACCGGGAACGGCAGCGGCAACGGTCCCGGCGAGCACGGCGTGCAAGGCGGTGCGGGGCCGGGCGCGGCGCACGGCGGGTTGAACCCGGAGCAGATCCGTCGCGTCGTCATCGCGCACCGCGGGGCCCTGCAGGCTTGCTACGAGATCGAGGCGCAGAAGGACCCGACGCTCAAGGGCGGCGTGACCATCTCGTGGACGATCGACGCGTCGGGCGCCGTCACGAGCGCCGGGCTCGCGGGCTCCACGATCCACAACCCGCGCGTCGAGGGGTGTGTGCTACGCCAGGTGCGCACGTGGCACTTCCCCTCGAGCGACGGCGTATCTCAAGCGACGTTTCCATTTTCCTTCGGCATCGGCAGATGATGGGGGGAGCGCGGCCGCTCCCCCCAAACCCCCCACCCAGACGACGGGCGCCGAGGCGCGCCTGGTTCGCGCTCCTCGCGTTGACGTCGTGTGCGGGGGGAAGCGTCAGGCCGTGTCCGTCGGTGGCCCCGAGCACGCCTGCGCCGGTCGCCAGCGCGTCGGATTACGCGTTGCATCCGAGCCCCTACGATCCGCGCGCCGGCGGGGGGGCCGACATCGAGGTGATCCGCCAGCTCGCCCAGACGCGCAGCTTCCGCCTCGGCATGCCGTCGGACGCGCACCTGACGCCCGACGGCAAGACGGTGCTCTTCCTGCGGTCGCCGGCGCGCGACGCGGTGCAGTCCCTCTGGGCGATGGATCTCGCGAGCGGCGCGGCGCGCGAGCTCGTGTCGCCGGCGACGCTCCTGGCGGGGCCGGAGACGCTCTCGCCCGAGGAACGCGTCCGTCGCGAGCGCATGCGCGTGCGCACGCGCGGCTTCACGTCGCTCGGGCTGAGCGAGGACGGTGCGCGCGCGCTCGTGACGCTCTCGGGGCGCGTGTGGGTCGTGGACCTCGCGACGGGCAAGACCACGGAGCTCGCCACCGGCCTGCCCGGCGAGGGCCGCAAAGCCGGCGCCGCGATCGATCCGCACTTCTCGCGCGACGGAAAGCGCGTCGCCTTCGTGCGCGACGACGACCTGCACGTGGCTCCCGTCGACGGCGGGCGCGCGACGCAGGTCACGCGCGGTGGGCGCGAGCAGGTGACGCACGGGCTGGCCGAGTTCGTCGCCGGCGAGGAGCTCGATCGCCATCGCGGCTTCTGGTGGTCGCCCGACGGCGCGCACCTCCTCTACGAGGAGGCCGACACGACGCACGTCGACGTGCTCACGATCGCCGACCCGTTCCACGCCGAGCAGCCGGCGCAGCGCATCGCCTACCCGCGCCCGGGGCGCACCAACGCCGACGTGCGGTTCGGCATCGTTTCCTCCACGGGCGGCGCGACGACGTGGGTGCAGTGGGACCGCACGCGCTTCCCTTACGTCGCGCAGGCGAGCTGGCCCAAGGGCGGGCCGCCGCTCCTCTACGTGCTCGAGCGACTGCAGCGCGTCGGCCAGCTCCTCGCCGTGGATCCGGCGACCGGCAAGACGCGCGTGCTGGTCGAAGATCGCGACGACGCGTGGGTGAACATCGATCCCTCCGTGCCGCGGTGGCTGGCGGACGGATCGGGGTTCCTCTGGGCGAGCGACGCCGGAGGCCCCGAGTGGCGTCTGGAGCTGCGCGACGCGCAAGGAAAGCTCGCGCGATCGCTCCTGCCCGCGGGCTTCGGCTACGAGGCGGTCGCCGACGTGGACGAGAAGACGCGCACCGCGGTGATCGAGGCGAGCGCCGATCCGACGGGGACGTCGCTGTGGCGTGTGTCGCTCGACGGCGCGGTCCCGCCGCAGCGCATCGGGCCGGAGCGGGGAGAGACGACGGCGCACTTCGACGAGTCGCACGCGATGTTCGTGGCGCGCGAAGAGTCGCTCGAGTCGATGCCGCGCGTGCTCGTGCGGAGCCTCGACGGAAGCGCCGCGCGCGAGATCCCGTCGCTCGCCGAGGCGCCGAAGATGCTCGCGGGCGTCGAGATGGAAGAGGTGGGCCCCGACCACGTGCGCGTCGCCATCGTGCGGCCGCACGGCTACCGGCCGGACCGCCGCTACGCCGTCATCGACGCGGCCTACGCGGGGCCGCACGTGACCGTCGTGTCGCAGAGCGCGCTCGGCTACATCCGCACGCAGTGGATGGCCGACGCGACGGGCGCCATCGTCGTGTCGATGGACGTGCGCGGCACGCCGCGGCGCGGTCGCGACTGGGAGCGCGCCATCGCGGGCAAGCTGGGGACGGTGCCGCTCGAGGGGCACGTCGCGACGCTCGAGGCGCTCGGCGAGAAGCACCCCGAGATGGACATGACGCGCATCGGCGTCTTCGGCTGGTCCTTCGGCGGATACTTCTCGGCGCTCGCGGTGCTCGCGCGCCCCGACGTCTATCGCGTGGGCGCGGCCGGCGCGCCGCCGGCAGACTGGCGCGACTACGACACGGCGTACACCGAGCGCTACCTCGGCCTGCCCCAGGAGAGCGCGGCGGCCTACGACGAAGCGTCGCTCCTCACGTACGCGCGCAAGCCGGTGGAGGGCGACGCGGCCGCGCGCCCGCTGCTCGTCGTGCACGGCACCGCGGACGACAACGTGTGGTTCCTCAACTCGCTCAAGCTGGCGGACGCGCTCGAGCGCGCGAAGCGGCCGTTCACGCTCTTCCCCATCTCAGGCGTGACGCACATGCCGCTCGAGGAGGACCTCAACGAGAGCCTCTGGCTGCGCGTCGCCGACACGCTTCGCGACGGCCTCCGCGCGCCCGATTGAGCTGCTGACGTTGTACGCTCCTGCGCGTGCAGCGGCTCGTGCGGATCCTGGCGCTGGCCGACGATGGATGGCTGGCAGTTCCGCCGCGAGCTCGAGCAGGAGAAGCCCTTCACGCTGCCCCAGCTCCTCGCCGTCCTCCAGCGTCACGCCGCGTGACGCAGCGTGTGGCGTTGAGCAGCGGACTGTGAGGCATGGAGCAGCGGCCTGTGAGGCATGGGGCAGCGGATCGGGACGCATGGAGCACCCGTTCTCCCGGCGTGGGGATCCGGTGCTCCACGCGAGGGGATCCGGTGACCGTGGCATGGAGCACCCGTGCTCCACGCATGGAGCACCGTGTCTCCAGGCCAGGAGCACCGGTGCCCCATGGCAGGAGCATCGGTGTCCCATGCCGGGAGCACCGGTGTGCGAGGGCTGGAGCACCCGACACGGGGGCGGGAGCAGGGGGGCTCCTGGTCGGGAGAAGCGGTGCACCACGCCAGGAGCACCGCTGCACCAGGCCGGGAGCACCGTTCAGTGCCGCGGCTTGTTCGGCGGAGGCGGTGGCGGTCCCGGCGGTGCCTTCGCGCCGGCATGGCCGCCCGTCCCCGTGCACTGCCCGTTCGCCGGGCGCGAGTCGTCGGGGCACATGTTCGCGCACTGCCCCGTCACCGCGTCGACGAGCTGGTCGGCGCCGCAGTCGTCGTCGGTCAGCGCGTTCGGGTTGCTCGGCGGAGGCGGCGCCGCGCCGTTCGAGACGACGACCTTGTACGCGTCGCGCAGGAACTGGGTGACCATTCCCTCGGAGATGTAGGCGAAGCCGTTGTCGCCCCAGTCCTTGCCCCAGCTGTTGTGGACGAGGAACTGCCGCTTTCCGTTCACCTTGCGGTACCCGGCGAAGAGCACGGCGTGGCCGCCGTCGATGCTGTTCCCGTCCCAGTCGGCGATCGTGTCGCCGTTCGGGTTCATCCAGCTCATGCCGATGTCCATCGAGAACCACACGTCGGCTCCCGTGGAGAGCATCGCCGCGATCGAGTCGGGGTCGTTGCCGATGGAGTCGTACTCGGTGACGCGCCAGGTGCCCTTGCCGTCGGCGTTCTTGATGTCCGCCTGTACCGCGGGGTCGTTCCCTGCGCCGCCCTCGGTGACCGGCGGCTGGTACGGACCGCAGTCGCCCCCGCCGCTCTGATCGATCTCGCAGGCGAGCCGCTCGTCGTAAGGCCACACCGCCCACAGCGCGATCGGCTTGTTCAGGTTGCCGTCGCCGGCCGCGCGCATCGCGGGGTAGCCGTAGTGCGACCAGATGTGGAGCGACGACGTCGCGTCGCTCGCGTTCTGCCGGAGGATCGCGTTGTCCATCGCGCTCGACAGCGAGAAGGAGGTGCACGAGCCGACCTGCCCCTGGTCCTTGATGGGGCCCTCGAGCCCGTCCTTGCGGTGATCGACCGAGTCCGGCGGGCTGTCCTTCACGGGCGAATCGAGCTTGAGCGCGCCCGCCTTGAGGAGGCGCATGTGCCGCTGCAACGCCGCGGGCGGCTTGGCGGTCGCGAGCGGCTGGTGGACGTTGCAATCGAGGTGGATCCAGTGGCCGCCGCCGAGCTGGCGCGGCCCGCACTTGCGCGCCGGGCGCTGCTTCATCATCACGGTGAGCGCGCCGACGTCGAGCTGGCCGGTCGTCTTGTTCGCCAGCGGCAGCGGATGAACGATGCGCAGGTTGAAGTGCGCCGAGACGGGAGCCGGCGGCGGGGGAGGCGGCGGGTTGTAGTTGCGCGGCGGCGGCGGTGGAGGAGGGGGCGGCGGCGGCGCGTGGCCCTGCGCGGCGGGAGGCGGCGGCGTGGGATGGGCGGCGGCAACTTGCTGCGGAGGAGGCGGAGCGTTCGCCCGCGGGGCCCCGTTCGGCTGCGGCGGCGGCACGTACCCGGTCGTCGCTTCGACCGCGCACGCTCCGAGGAGCAGCACGATCCCCACACCCCCCAGCACTTCTCCCACTCGACCCATGAGCTGCTCCTCCCCGACCCCCGTTCGACGATGAACGGTCCCACTCGTATACAACCTTCCGTCGCCGCCCTTGCGCGATTCGGTCCGCGTCGCCTAAACGTCTGTCCCGCGTGGCCGCCGCAGGGGCACAGAAAGCTACGAGACTGCGCGTGGCGCTCATCGGGCTGGGCACGATGGGAACGCGGCACGCGCGGGTGCTGTCGGCGCTGCCCGACCGCTTCACCATCGCGCGCGCCTACGACGTGGACCGGGGCCGCGCAACCGCGGCGCCGCAGGGAATCTCGCGCTGCCGCAACGAGGCGGAGGCGCTCGCTGGAGTGGACGTCGCCATCGTCGCCACGCCCATCCTCACACACGCACCCATCGTGTCGCGCGCGCTCGCCGCGGGGCTGCACGTGCTCGTCGAGAAGCCGCTGTGCGCGACGACGGCGGAGTCGCGGGCGCTGCTCGAGGCGCAGCGGCGCGGTGGCGCGCGGCTGTTCGCGGGGCACTCCGAGCGGTTCAACCCGGTCGTTCGGGCCCTCGCGCGACTGGTGCGAGGCGAGCGCGTGCTGGCCATCGACCTGAAGCGCGTCGGTCCGTCTCGGCCGAGCGAGGTCGGGGTGCTGCTCAACCTCGGCGTGCACGACTTCGACCTCGCGGCGTATCTCGGCGGCGGACCGCTCGAGCTGCGCGGCGCCGTCGGCGGGGACGACCTGGCACAGGTGGTCTTCGAGACGGCCGGCGGGGGCGCAGGACACCTCTACGTCGATCGCACCGCCCCCGAGCGGCGGCGCAGCATCGTCGTGACCACCTCGCGCTGGGTGTACGAGGGTGACCTCTTGTCGCACCGCCTGGTGCGCACCGCGCGTGTCTCCGGGGCACGGTCCGACGTGCCACTCCCGCTCGAGGAGCCGCTGCTCGCGCAGGCGCGCTCGCTGGCCGACGCGCTCGACGGCACCGGATCGCGCGAGCTCGCGACGGGCGAGGACGGCGCCGCCGCCGTCTCCCTCGCCGAGCAAGCATCGACGCTGTGCGCTCCGGTCGGAGTCGCGGGGGAGGGGCCCCGCGACAGCAAACCTGACGAAGATTTGTCCCTGCTCGCACGCGCCTGATACGGGCAGAAGCATGCCCCGATCGGACTCTTCGGAGCGCTTCCGGCCGCTCCTGCGTGCCGGAGCGCGCTTCTCGCGCGAGGCGGCGCAGCGGCCGATCCTGGTCTTCGAGGACGTCTTCAAGTCCTACCGCGAGGGCGCCCCCGTCCTGCGCGGCATGAACCTCGTCATCGAGCGCGGCGAGTTCGTCTTCGTCACGGGGCCGAGCGGGTCGGGCAAGTCGACGCTGCTCCGCCTCCTCTACAGGGCCGAGACCGTGGACGACGGCCGCATCCTCTTCCTCGGCCGCGACGTCGCGCGCCTGCGCGAGGACGCCGTGCCGTTTCTGCGCCGGAACATCGGCATCGTCTTCCAGGACTTCAAGCTGGTCGCGTCCTGGAGCGTCTACGAAAACGTGGCGGTCGTCCTCGAGGTGCTCGGTTTGCCGCAGCGGCTGATTCGCGCGCGCGTCGGCGAAGCGCTCGAGCGCGTCGGGCTCGCGGGACGCGGCGACGATCCGGCCGGTGTGCTCTCGGGCGGCGAGCAGCAGCGCGTCGCCGTCGCGCGGGCCATCGTCGGCGAGCCTGCGCTCGTGCTGGCCGACGAGCCGACGGGCAACCTCGATCCGCAGCTGGCGATCGACATCCTCGGGCTCTTCGAGGAGATCCACGAGGCGGGGCCGACGGTGCTCTTCGCCACGCACGACCGCACGCTGCTCGAGGTGCGCCCGCGTCGCGTGGTCGTGCTCGACGAGGGCAAGGCCATCGACGTGCCGAACGGGATCGCCACCGAGGAATACGACAACCGCTTGCCGCTCTAGGAGCAGGGAAGCCAGGAAGGACACCGCTCGCATGCTGCTCTCGGTCTCGACGACACGCCGTGCACGCCGGGGCATGGTGCGCGAGTGGCGCCTGCACGTGCTCAGCATCTTCTCGCTGGCCGTCGCGTTCGTGTGCCTCGGCGCGGCGCTCCTCGTCGTGACGAACCTGCGGGCCGTCGAGCAGCGATGGGCGCACGCGGGGCGCGCGTCGGTGTACCTCAAGGACGGCGCGACGCAGGACGAGGTGGACGCGCTGCGCCTGGCGCTCGGGCGCGTCCCCGGCGTGAGCGCGGTGCGCTACGTGTCGAGCGGCGACGCGCGCGCCGAATTCGGGCAGACGCAGCTGCCGTCGGACGTCGGAGCCGCGACGACGCCGCTCGCGGCGCTTCCGGTCGAAGCGTTCCCCGCGTCGATCGAGATCGACGTCGCGCCGGACATGCCCGACGCAGACCTGGCCGAGATGGTCGCGAAGATGAGGACCCTGCCGGCGGTCGACGACGTCGAGACCTACCAGTCGTGGACCGAGCGGCTCTCGCGTCTCGTGCGCGGCGGCGTCGCGGCGTCGGCGCTGCTGGCCATCGTGGTGCTCGCAGCGGTGCTCGCGGTCGTCGGCTCGACGATGCGCATGGCGCTGCAGCGCCGGCGCACCGAGGTCGAGGTGCTCAAGCTGGTGGGCGCGACCGACGGGTTCGTGAAGAAGCCCTTCGTCGTCGAGGGAAGCGTCCAGGGCGCGCTCGGAGCGCTCGGTGCCATCGCGCTGCTCGCGGTGCTCTTCCTGCTCGTTCGCGGTCGGCTCGATGGCGAGCTCGCGTCGCTCGTCGGCGTCGCCCCGTCCTTCCTCCCGTGGCCGGTCGCCGCTGGCATGGTGGCGCTCGGTGGAGTGCTCGGCGCGGCCGCCGCGCTCGCGAGCCTGCGCAAGCTGGTGGCCGTATGAGAGCAGTCGGCGTAGGCGGCGGCATCGCGATAACCGTCGTTCTCGCCTTCGCCTCGACGACGAGCGGACACGCCGCTCCACTCCAGGATCCGTCGCTCGCTCTCGCCGCGCTCGACCGCCGCATCGCCGACCTCGACGCGACCGAGCAGTCGGACAAGCAGGAGCTCGGCCGCATCGGCAGCCAGCTCGGGGCCGAGCACACGCGCGTCGTCGTCCGCGGCCGCGCCTACTACAAGCTGACGCGCGCGGGCCTCCTCCCGGTCGGCGGCGGCTTCGGTGAGCTCGTCAGCTACGCGATGCGCGTCGAGCGCGCGCGTCGCTTGCTCGAGACCGACGTGTCGGACGAGGCGCACCTTCGCACGCGCGCGGCGGACCTCGCGCGGGAGCTCGAACGCGTCGCTCGCGATCGCGTGGCGCTCGCCAGCCAGCGCACCGAGATGGATGCTGCGCGCCTGGCGATGGAGGATGAGCGCCGCCGGCAGGCAGCGTTCGACAAGGCCTTCGAATCGTCGACGGGCTCCGGCGACTACGTCGCGGTCTACGGCGGCGCAGGCGCGCCCTCACCGGCGGAGCCGGCGGACACGGCGCCCGGCTTCCTCGCGGCGCGAGGCCACCTCCTCTTTCCCGTCGCCGGTCGTGCCGAGGTTCGCCCCGCCCACCGCGACGGGACCGATGGGCCCGGGCTAGAAATTCGGGCGTCCGTCGGTGCCGTCGTGCGCGCGGTGTACCCCGGGCGCGTGGCGTTCGCGGATCGCTACGGCCCCTACGGCCGTATCGTCATCCTCGACCACGGCGACCACTATTACACCGTCAGCGGAGACCTGGACGAGATCGACGTGAAGATCGGCCAGGACGTCATGGCCGGAGACCGCGTCGGCACCGTGGGAGACGACGGCCAGGGCCCCATGCTCTACTTCGAGGTGCGCCACGGCAGCCAGACCATCGCTCCCGGTCCGTGGCTCGGCCTCTAATCGCATGTGCATCCCAGTAGATTCGATGCTCTGGGCGCTCGCCGCTCGGATCCGCGACGAGCATTACGCAGCGACGGTGGACGACATCCGCGCCCTCTTGGGGAGCGGGTGTGCGGCAGCGCGCATTCGTGAGGTGCTCTCGACGCTCGCGGCGCGATGGCCGGACGCGCCGTTTTCCGTCGCGCTTTCCGCGCTCGAAATCGCCTGATCACCCTGGTCAGCACCGTTGCCACGGCTGGATGATTCGCGCATGATTGTAGTCTCGCTCTAGGAGGATCCAGCGATGGGCATGCGCTTCGTGGGACGTTGGCTTGGTCTATTCACCATCGCTTGGTTCACCGCGGGAGCAGTCGCATCGTGCGGCGGCGGGAACGACAACAGCACGTTCGTCCCGCCGAACGGAGACGCGTCGCTCGAGGGCGGCGGTCCCGAAGACTCGTCGATGGGCGGCCGCGAAGGCGGCATGTTCGGCGGCGGCGACACGGGCGCCGATGGCAACGGCGGCGGCGTCTGCAAGACGTGCAAGGACCTCGGCTACACGTGCGGCATGAACGGGGACGGCTGCGGCCACGTCCTCGATTGCGGCTCGTGCACGTATCCCGAGTACTGCGGCGGCGGCGGCTTCAGCAAGTGCGGCGGCAACCTCGGCGTCAGTCCGGACGGCGGCATGATCTGCACGCCGACGACGTGCGCGGCGCTCGGTTACACGTGCGGCATGGCGGGCGACGGGTGCGGCAAGACGCTCGACTGCGGCACCTGCACGAGCCCCGAGTACTGCGGCGGCGGCGGCTTCAGCAAGTGCGGCGGCAACAACGGGATGAATCCTGACGGCGGGATCATCTGCATGAAGACGACCTGCGCAGCGCTCAACTTCGACTGCGGCATGGCCGGCGACGGTTGCGGCGGCGTCCTCAACTGCGGCACGTGCACCAACCCGCAATACTGCGGCGGCGCCGGTCCCAACCACTGCGGCGGCAACAACGGCCAGGGCTCGGACGGCGGCCTGACGTGCATGCCCACGCAGTCGTGCGCGTCGCTCGGCTACACGTGCGGCTACGCCGATGACGGCTGCGGCAACCTGCTCAACTGCGGCGGGAGCACGTGCCCCTCTCCGCAGTTCTGCGGCGGCGGCGGCGCCAACAAGTGCGGCGGCAACACCGGCCTCGGCATGGACGGCGGCATCGTCTGCACGCCCTACTCCAACCCTTGCGCCACTGCGAACGCCAACTGCGGCGTCGCGCCGGACGGGTGCGGCAACGTCGTGGCCTGCGGCACGTGCACGAACCCGCAGTATTGCGGCGGCGGCGGTCCGAACAAGTGCGGCGGCAACAACGGCAAGGGCACGGACGGCGGCATCACCTGCACGCCCACGCAGACGTGCGCCTCGCTCGGCTACACGTGCGGCTACGGCGACGACGGCTGCGGCAACCTCCTCAACTGCGGCGGGACGACGTGCCCGTCGGGCCAGTTCTGCGGCGGCGGCGGCCCGAACAAGTGCGGCACCGGCACGGGCGGCGGCGCCGGCTGCGACGCGGGCACCACGACGCTCAGCGGCTACGTGTTCGACCCGGGCAACCACCTGCCCGTGTACAACGCGCTCGTCTACGTCCCGGTCGGCGCGGTCCAGACGCCGCAGACGGGCGTCGTGCCCGCGCAGTGCGGATGCACGGCGCAGCCCGCGTACGCGTCGGCGTTCACCGACATCAGTGGCAAGTTCACGCTGTCGAACCCGCCGAGCGGCGCGGCCGTCACGGTGGTCGTGCAGCTCGGGAAGTGGCAGCGCGTCTTCAGCAAGTCGATCACCGCCTGCACCACGAACAACCTGGGCGGCGGCACCGCCGGCTCCGCGGCGAACCTGACTTTGCCGAGCACGCACACGCAGGGCAACATCCCGCTCTTCGCGATCGACACAGGCAACGTCGACACGATGGAGTGCGTGCTCCTCAAGATGGGCATCGCGCAGAGCGAGTTCGTCGACCCCGCCATCGTCGCGGGCAAGCCGACGGCCGTGCAGCGCATCCACATGTACCAGGGCACGAACGTGGCCGGCGGCGCCATCATCGACGGGAACACGCCGGGTGAGGCCACGCTCACCGAGACCTCCTCGGTGATGGACTCGTACGACGTCATCCTCTTCCCGTGCCAGGGCGGGCGGGGCGACTACTCCTCCGGCGCGGGTTGGCCAAACACCTACACAAACATGGCGAACTACTCGGCCGCGGGCGGTCGCTTCTTCACCACGCACTTCCACTACGACATGCTCCAGCCGAACCCGGCGTTCACCGGCACCGCGAACTGGTCGCTGGACAACGGCTCCTGGGGCAATCTCAACACCGACGGCACGTGGACGGCGAACATCAACCAGGGCTTCGCGCGCGGCGTGACGCTCTCGCAGTGGCTCAATCAGGCCATCGTCTACGGTGGAACGTACGGGCAGATCCCGGTCGGTGTCGTCCGCAACGACTACGCGAGCGTGAACGCCCCGTCGCTCAACTGGCTGACGGCGGCCGGCGGCGGCGGCGGACCGACGGCGGGCGTGCACGAGCACTACACGTTCGACACGCCGTTCAACCAGTCGCCGACGTGCGGCCGCGTCGTCTACAGCGACTTCCACGTCGAGAGCTCGGCCGGCGCGCAGGGCTCCACGTTCCCGGGCGAGTGCGCCGGCGGTGGTCTCACGGCGCAGGAGAAGCTGCTCGAGTTCATGCTGTTCGACCTCACCTCGTGCGTCACCCCGCCGACGTGCCAGCCGCTGACCTGCGCCGACTTCCCGGCGACGACGTGCGGCGTGCAGGGCGACGGCTGCGGCGGCCAGACGGCGTACTGCAACCCGTGCCCGAACGGTCAGACCTGCGGCGGCGGCGGCGTGGCCAACCAGTGCGGTGCTCCGGATGCTGGCTGCGTGCCCAAGACGTGCGCCAACTTCACCCAGTGCGGCGTGCAGGGCGACGGCTGCGGCGGCCAGACCGCGTACTGCAACCCGTGCCCGAACGGCCAGGTGTGCGGCGGCGG
>DASVWO010000269.1:0-22216 GCA_036393165.1 Polyangiaceae bacterium
CCGGTCGAGACGCTTTTCCCTCGGAGGGCATCATCGGTCCTGCCGGTCGTGCCTTTCGAACGACCGAGGCGCTCGGTCATCGTGTTCGTCGCACCATCGTGAGCCGCGAGTGACGCTTCGTCTCCGAAGAATGCGTCAATCGATCGCTCTGTCGCGTCACGGCCACGCCGAATGCGGCACTCGTCCGCCGCGTCGAGGCTCGAAGTCGCGCCGTCGACGCAATCATCCGGGTGAGTGACGCAACGAAGGCCGTCGTCGCCGACACGATCCCCGCGAGTGGAGCATTCGTGGCTCTCGACGGCGCTCTCGTCGTCCTGAGTGATGCATCGATCGCGATCGATGGTGCAATCAGAGGAAAGAGTGTCTCAATCGTCGTCATCGATGACCTGCTCACGAGACCAAAGGGCGCGCTCCTCGCGCTCGATGACGCCTTCAGGAGCCCGATTGGCGCAATCATCCCAAGAGGTGTCCCATGTCCAATCCCAACAACGGCAACAACAAGAAGGTCCGTCGCAGCGTCGCAGTCCTCAGGCTGCCGCTGCCCATCTCGCTCCTCATCACCTACGTGCAGGGGATCCTGAAGGCCATGACCGGCAACGCGACCTTCCCGACGCCGATCCCGGCGCTGACGGCGGTGGCGAACGCTCTCGGCGACCTGCAGTCCGCCGAGACGGTGGCCCTGACGAAGGTCAAGGGCTCGATCGCCACGCGCAACGAGAAGAAGGCGGCGCTCATCGCGCTGCTCGAGCTGCTCAGGGCGTACGTGCAATCGATCGCCGACGCGACGCCCGAGAACGGCCCCTCGATCATCGAGAGCGCCGGGCTCGCCGTGCGCAAGACCACCGTCCGGGCGCCGCGCGTCTTCGCGGTGAAGCCCGGAACGGTCTCGGGCACCGCGAAGGTGGTCGTTCCGTCCGCCGCGCGTCGTGCCTCGTACGAGTGGCAGTACAGCACCGACGGCGGAAAGACCTGGATCGACGCCGGACCGACCCTGCAAGCGAGGACGACCGTGGTCGGCCTCACGGCCGGAGCGACGGTGCTCTTCCGCTACCGGTGGGTGCTGAAGGGCGGGGCCGGTGACTGGAGCCCCTCCGTCTCGATGCTCGTGCACTGAGACGCGCCTTGGGCAACATCTACTCCGTCGAGTGGGTCAGCTCGACGGGTTGAACCTATCCTCCAATCGATGGCCCAGACGGCCCGTCCGCTCCGCCTGATCGTGTGGGATCGCACGGCTCCCGGTCTGCGCCACGCCTGGCGCTTGGGTGCTCGGCTCTACGCCGGGGTCGGACGGGTCGACGGAGCCTTCCCCGCTGCCACGTGGGACGAAGCACTCGCCTGGCTCGCTCAGGCGCGCGAGGCCATCGGCGAGATCCAGTACTGGGGTCACGGCCGCTGGGGTCGCGCGCTCATCGGGGCCGAAGCGCTCGACGCCTCCGCGCTGCGCCCCGGCCACCGGTTGAGCGCGAGGCTCGACGCCGTGCGCGAACGGCTCGCGCCCGATGCGCTCGTGTGGTTGCGCACGTGCGAGTCGTTCGGCGCCAGCGCCGGCCACGACTTCGCGATGCGCATCGCCGACCGGCTCGGAGCGCGCGTCGCGGGGCACACGTTCGTGATCGGCGCCTTGCAGAGCGGCTTGCACGGGCTGCTGCCGGGCCACGCGCCCGATTGGCCGGCCGACGAAGGCCTCGCCGAAGGGACGCCGAACGCGCCGGTGCGCGCCCACTGGTCCGCGCCCGGTCGGCCCCGCACCATCACGTGCTTCGACGGGCGGGTCCCGCCGGCTTGGTTCGCGTGAGACACCGGCGAGTGACGCTTCGTACCCAGAGAATGCGGTCGGTTTGATCGACCGACGGCGGCTTGGCATCTGCGTCTCTAGCTCGATATGCTCCTCATGGCCGATAAGCCCAAGGAGCTCGCAGATCTGGCCAAGGCTGAGACGGACATCGCCGAGGCCAAGAAGCGCATCGCCGAGCAGACCGCGCTGATCCGGCAGATGGCCGAAAGAGGTCAGCCTACGGCGGAAGCCGAGGAGGTGCTTCGGAGCTTCGAGGAGATCCTGAGGGCCTTTCAGGCTCATCAGCGGCTCATCGTGGATCTCCTCAGCCGCATGTAGCGTTGGGCCCGGCCCCTCCGTCTCGATGCTCCGTGCACTGAGATGAGGTGCACCAGCGCGAGCTGCCGAGCGCGTCGGGCAGCGACCGCAGTGCAAGCGGCTCCGTGCGCTTCGAGCGTCCTGGCCCGAGCCATGCGCCTGGCTGGTGCATGGCGGACCGGCTCATCCTCGTGTTCCTGGGCCTCGGACTCTCCGTGGTCACGGCGTGCAGCAAGCACCCGCGTCCCACGGGAGGCTGGCCCGACACCAGCTCGGACTCCGGGGCCGCGCCGATGGACGCCGGCTCGACCGGCGTGGACTCGGGCACAAGCGACGCTTCGACTACCGACGCGGAAGCGACGGACGGCTCCCCGGACGACGACGTTCCGTGTCTTCCTCTGCTCGCATCGAGCTACGACCAATCGTGCGCGGTCGACAGCGATTGCATCAACGTCGGCCAGGTGATCACGTGCCCGGCCACGGCTTGCGCCTTCTGCGCGAGCGCGACGATCGGCCGGAAGGCTGCCGCGCAGTACATGGCGGACTTCTCGCGTCTGACCGCGGGTCTTCCCCCGGACGCCGGCGACGCCGGCGACGCCTGCAGCTGCCTCGCCGTGGTGAAGCCCTGTTGCCTCGCGGGCATGTGCGGCCAGTGCAACCAGTAAGCGGCAACCCGTGAGCGGCTGTCGCCGGGCCGGTGCGCGGCGCCCGTTGCTTCCCGGGGCCCCGTTTGCTTAGGTGTGGGCTGGCATGTCCGAGGGAGAAGCGTTCGAGGGGGGCGAGGCAGGCAGCGGAGGGCTGTCCGTTCAGCTGCCGCACTTCGAGGGGCCGCTCGACCTTCTGCTCCACCTCTGCCAGAAGCACGAGCTCGACATCCTCGACATCCCCATCGGCTTCGTCACCGAGAAGTACCTGGAGTACCTCGCGGTGATGCAGCTCATGCAGCTCGACGTCGCCGCCGAGTACCTGCTGATGGCGGCCACGCTCGCGCACATCAAGAGCAAGATGCTCCTCCCGGCGCCGCCACCCGGACAGGAGGACGACGCGAACCCGGAGGACGAGATCGACCCGCGTCAGGCGCTCATCAAGCGCCTGCTCGAGTACCAGAAGTACAAGGAGGCGGGCGAGGCGCTGTCGTCGCGCGGCGTCGAGGGGCGCGACATCTTCCTGCGCGGCGCGCCCATCGAGGAGGCGACCCGCACGGGCCTCCCGCCGCTCGCCGAGGTTCCGCTCTTCGCGCTCGTCGAGGCGTTCCAGCGCGTCCTCGATCGCAGCAAGGTGCGCCTCTCGCACGACGTGGTCGCCGACAGCATCTCGCTCGCCGACCGCATCGGGCAGCTGTCGGACCTCATCCGCGAGCGAAAGCGGCTGGGCTTCGAGCAGCTGTTCGAGGGACTGACGACGAAGTTCGACCTGGTGATCACCTTCCTTGCGCTGCTCGAGATGACACGACTTCGCATGACGCGGCTTTTCCAGGCGGAGCCTCTCGGCCCGATGTGGATCGAGCTCGCCGCGAGCGAGGGCGAGAGCGAGGGGGAGAGCAAGAGCGCCGACGAGGAGACTCCCCGTGAGCCATGACCCGAAGCAAGACGAGCAGGGCCCCGACACGGTGCCGCCGCCGGCAGGCGAGCCCACGGGCGCGTGGGACGACCAGCCCACCGTGAACATGACGGGCGACGACCTCGCGGCCATGGCGCCGCGCGACGACGCAACCGCCGAGGACGCCGACGTCGAGCAAGCGCGGGCCCTGTCGCGGGCGCACCTGGCGGGGCTCGTCGAGGCGCTCATCTTCGCGAGCGACAAGCCGATCAAGGACCGCGAGGTGGCGCGCCTCGCGTCGGCGCCGGTCAAGCAGGTGCGCGAGGTGCTCGCCGAGCTGCGCGCGGTGTACGCCGAACGCGGGATCGTCCTGAGCGAGATCGCAGGGGGATGGCTCTTCCGCACGGCGGCGCAGTTCGCTCCCTTCGTGCGAGAGCTGTCGGCGGAGCGACCGGTGCGCCTCACGCGCGCGCAGGTGGAGACGCTGGCGATCGTCGCGTACCGGCAGCCGGTCACGCGGCCCGAGATCGACGACATCCGCGGCGTCGACAGCGGGGCGACGCTCAAGCTGCTGCTCGAGCGCGACCTCGTGCGCATCCTCGGCAAGAAGGACGAGCCGGGGCGCCCGCTGCTCTACGGGACGACGACGCAGTTCCTCGAGTTCTTCGGCCTCAAGTCGCTCAAGGACCTGCCGACGCTCAAGGAGTTCACCGAGCTGTCCGACGAGTCGCGGCGCGTCGCCGAGGCGGAGCTGGGCGAGGTGCTGCCGGAGAGCACGGGCGACACGATCGCGGCGCCGCCGCTCGAGGAAGCGGAGCCGGTGCGCGACACGGTCACGCCGCCGCCGGGCGACGCGGGCGAAGAGCCGAGCTGACGAGACTCACTCGCTGGCCGGATCCGGGTACTTCTCGGCGAGCTTCACGCACTCGTCGCGCAGCTTCTTGTGCGCGGCCACCTTGCGCAGCAGCTCCCAGACCTGCGGGTCGGCGAGCGACTTGACCGGATCGGCCGTCCCCTTCGCCTTGCGCGGGACGGCGCCCGGACCCTTCGCGCGGAGCTCGGACATCTTGTCCACGAACGCCTTGGTCGGGAACTTCTCGGACGACTCCCAGGCGAGCACCGTCGCCTGGTCCACGCCGAGCGCGCCGGCGAGCTCCTTCGCGGTGCACGACAGCTCCTTGCGCAGCGCCTTGATCTCGTCGGGGCTCATGTGCGGTGGGGCCTCGGCCGCTTGCATAGCACCGGCCGCGGGCTCGTCGTAAGCTGAGAGCGCCTCCCTTGCCATGCGCCTTCGCTTCGCCCACGCTGCCGCGCTCGCGGTGCTGACCGCCTGCACGTCGTCCAACGGAAACGGCGTCGACGCGTCGCTGGACCATCTGGGCGTCGTCCCCGGCAGCGAAGCGGGGGGCGACGACGGTGGGGGTGACGCGCAAGGCGGGACGCAGACGACGCTGCGTCTGGCCAACATGTCTCCGGACGTGGGGGCCGTGGACTTCTGCTGGCGCGTCAGCGGGTCGGCGACGTTCACGGGACCGGTGCTCGGCGGATCTCTCGACGGCGGGACGCCCGGCAGCGAGCCCGAGGAGGCTGGCGCGACCGAGGCTGGAGAAGACAGCGGCGCGGGCGAGGACGCGGGCGCCGATGCGGCCGAGCCGGCCGACGCGACGGCGGAGACCGGAGCTCCGGTCGAAGGAGGCGCCGCCGACGCCACCATGGACGCCCCGGCTGGCCGCGATGCCGGCGACGCCGGTGACGCCGGGGTCGCGAGCGACGCCATGGCATCGGATGCGGCCGCGCCGCAGCCGCCGGTGGGCTTTGCGTCCATGAGCGCGGCCGTCACGCTGCCCACGTCGGGGACGCTCGACATCGCGCTGGTCGCGGCCGGTCAGCTCTCGTGCGGCGAGCCGCCGCAGTCCTGGACGGTGACGCTCGACGCCGGGAAAATCACGACGCTGGCGATCATGGGTCTCGCCGGGGCGGATGCCGGGAGCGCCTCGGCGCTCTCGATCGTCGCGTTCACCGACGAGCTGGCCGACGCAGAGGTCGCGAAGGTTCGCTTCGTGCATGCCGCGCTCGGCTGGCCCGACGGGACCAGCGGGCCGGCTCCTGCGCTGTCGGCGCGCGCCGGCTCGGTCGTCCTCGCGCCGGAGGTGGATCCCGGCCGCGCGACGACGCCGGACACCATGCCGCCGGTCGACCCGCTCGGATTCGCCAGCGTCGCGCCGGTGTCGGGCGAGACCGTGCTCACGCTGTCGCCGCTCGCCGACGGCGCGACGCAGGCATGGTCCACGGGCCTCGTGGGAGTCGACGCCCTCCCCGGCACCGTGCACACCGGCTTCATCGTCAGCCAGCGTGCCGGTGCGCTCGGCGTCGCCTGGTGTGGCGTCGGCCCCACGGTCGGCGTGCCGACGTGTCGCCTCTGGCCGGCTGAGTGACGCTCAGCCCGCGCCGCCGGCGACGGTCATGCGCGCGATGCGGATGGTCGGCGACGCGGTGGCCGTGCGCAGATCGAGGTCGCTCCCGACGGCGTCGAGCGTCTGCCAGAGCTGGTCGACGTTGAGCGAGATGGTGACCTCGCTCACCGGGTACGCGAGCTCGCCGTTCTCGATCCAGAAGCCGGCCGCCCCGCGCGAGAAGTCGCCGGTCACCGCGTTGAAGCCGAACCCCATCATCTCGGTCACGTAGAGGCCGCGCTTCGTGCCCTTGACGATCGCCTCGTTCGAGTCGCTCCCGGGCTGCAGCACGAAGTTCGTGGTGCTCGGGCCGACGCCGGCGCCCCCGCCGCGCGCCGCGCTCGCTGTGCTCTCGCGACCGAGCTTGCGCGCCGAGTAGCTGTCGCACAGGTACGTGCGAAGCATGCCCCGCTCGACGACCACGTTGCGCCGGCTCGCGAGCCCCTCGCCGTCGAACGGGCGCGATCCCGGAGCGCGCTTGAGCAGCGGATCGTCGATGACCGTCACGAGGTCGCTCGCCACACGCGTTCCCTCGCGGCCGACGAGGTAGCTCGACTTGCGCCAGATCGAGCTGCCCATGACGCAGCCCGCGAGCATCCCGAGGATGGAGCGCGCGGCATCGGGATCGAACACCACCGGGACCTCGCAGGTCGGGACGGTGCGCGCGCCGAGCTTGCGCAGCGTGCGCCTCGCCGCTTCGCGTCCGACCTCGGCCGACGGATCGAGCTCGGCGAGGTGGCGGCGCGCCGTCCAGTGGTACCCGCGGCGGTTCTTGCCCCCTTCGTCCGCAGCCACGGGGACGACCGAGAGCGACTGGTACGAGCCCTTGTGCGTCGCGCGGAAGCCGCTGGAGAGGACGATCGCGCTTCCGCCGGCGGTGCGGCCGAACGTGGCCCCCTCGCTGTTGCTGATGCGCTTGTCGAATGCGAAGGCAGCGGCTTCGCCCTCCTTGGCCATCGCGATGGCACGCGCGGCGTCGACCGCGCCTCCGGCCGGATCGTAGAGGTCGAGGTCCGGCGCCGCAGCGGGATCGCAGAGGAGCTTCGGATCGGCGGGGCCTGCGAACGCATCCTCCTGCGAGATGCCGACCAGCTCGAGCGCATCGGCGACGAAGCGCTCGATGCCGTGGTCCGTGAGGTCGCTCGTCGAGGTGGACGCCACCCGCTTGCCCTTGATCACGCGCATCCCTGCCGAGCGCGTGCCCGCTTCCTCCACGAGCTCGGGCTCGCCCTTGCGCACCTTGGCCGACAGCTCGGCTCCCGAGCGCAGCACGCATTCGGCGACGAGATCGGCGCCGCCGCGCTCGCGCGTCATGCGGACGATGCGGTCGCCCAGCTCGAGCAGCTCGTTCAGCTCGCGATCGATGGGAAGCGTCGCTTGGGCCATGGAGCAGCGAGACTAGCGCGGGAAGAGAATCTCGGCCCGGGCCGTTGCGCCCTGAACGATGCACGCCATCCTCCCGCCGCTGCAGAGCAGCCCGGCCATCGTCGCGCTCCCGGTGGAGGGTCATGCGGATGCGGTCGTCTCGGTCCCGCTCGGGGCCGCCGGCCCGCGGCCGGTCGTCGTCGCGACGCACGGCGCGTGGGACGCGCCCGAGGGACTCTGCGACGACCAGCGATGGATCTTCCACGACCGCGCGTGGGTCGTGTGCCCGCGAGGCAAGCCCGTGGGAGACGGCACCTTCCGCTACGGGAACGCCGACGCGCTGGCTCGCGAGATCGACGCCGACGTCGCGGCCCTCGAGGCGCGTTACCCGGGATACGTCGACGCGAGCGCGATGCTCTACACGGGCTTCTCGCTCGGGGCGATCCTCGGGCCCGCGATCATCGCGCGCGATCCGGCGCGCTTCCCGGCGGCGGTGCTCATCGAAGGCGGCGAGGACCACTGGACTCCGTCGCTCGCCGCGAAGTACGCGAAGGGTGGCGCGCGACACGTGCTCTTCGCGTGCGGCCTGAAGGGCCGGGTGCCTGGCGCGCAGCAGGCGGCGACGACGCTCGAGCGCGCGGGCGTCGACGCGCACGTCGTTCTGGGCAAGCTGCCAGACACGGGCCAGTTCATCCACTGGTACAACGGGCCCATCGCCGACGAGACGCGCGCGCAGCTTCCGTGGCTGCTCGGCGGCGACCCGCGGTGGGGCGACCCGCCGTTCTGATCGCGTCGCCCTCAGCCGCCCCCCGCCACCCACTCCATCGGCTCGCGCATGCGTGCCTCCATGTCGGCCGGATAGCCGTGGCCGAAGTGCCCGAGGCTCACGAAGCGGGTGGGCATCCCGTGCGCGGTGAGATGTCGTGCGTCCTCCTGCAGCGGGGCGCTCGTCATGTCGAGGTCTCCCGCGGCGAGCACCACGCGCTTCACGCCCGCCTTCTCGAGCAGCCCCGCGTCCGGATGCACCTGCGACGCGATGACGACGAGCCCGTCGTAGACGCCCGCGGATCCCTGCGCGATCTGCACGGCGGCGATGCCGCCGAGCGAGAACCCGACGAGCACGCGCGGCGCCGCAGCATCGACCTGACCCGCGTGCTCGTGTGCCGTCGCCCGCACGCTGGCCTCGATGAGCTGCGCGTCGTCCGGACCGCGGAGCCGCCACCGTGTACCGCCGCCGCACGGATCCTCGCCGCGCGGACACACGAGCCAGCCGCGCGTCGTCGACACATCGACGAACGGGGCGCACGCGCTCTGGGGATGACCGCACATGCCGTGGAGCATCACGGTGACCGGCCGCGCCTCGCGCGGATCACGCGGCGGGTAGACGAACGCCTTCCCGTTCGCCGGCGCCTCCGCCTCGATCCACGTCGGCGACTCGAGCGGCGCGCTCGCACGCTGCGTCTGCTGCTCGCCCTCGGTGGCGACCACCGCGCCCGGGCTGCTCGTCGGAGCGGCCGAAGACGTCGGGTGCAGCGGCGCCAGCGGCGTCTGCGATCGCGCGAGCGGCGCCACGATCATCGCCGCGAGCCCCAACGTCGTGCACACTGCTGCCATCGCGCGAGCGCGCGTCACCGGAAACATCGTTCCCTCCTCGGCTCGCCGGCGCGTTCTTGCTGCCGGCTTCTGCTCCCTCTTCGCGGGAGGGCCGAGGACTGTGACGCGTCACTTCGCGGACGGAACGGGCGTGGACTGCTGCGGCATCGCGCCGGAGTTCCAGTCGGAAGGCCCGATGGAATCCGATGCGGACGACGCCTTCGTCGCCTTCTTGGGTGACGGCTTCTGCGGCGGCACCGGCGCAGACGTGGACGTCGGCATCGGCGGCTTCATCGGCGTGGGCGCAGCCGAAGTGCTCGGCGCGGCGGACGCGCTCGGTGCGGGCGGCGCCGCATCGGGCTGCGTGCTGACCGCGGGAAGGGACGGCGGCAGCTCGGGCGGACCGACGGGGGCCGGCGGCAGTGCCGACGGCACGAACGAGGGCTCCGGCCGCGGGGCGACCTGGTTCTGGTCCTTCTTGCGCAGCGCGAAGGCTATCGCGAGCGCGACGAGCAGCAGCGCCGCGACGGCGGCCGCCTGCGCCGCCCACTTCTTCTTGTAGTAGCGGCGCAGACGCGACACGCGCTGCCGCACGCGCGGCGCGGGCAGATTCGCCTCCGCCGCGATGCTCTCGAGCTTCTCCCCGTCCCCCTCGCGCAGCATCCACTCCAGGGTCTGCTCGTTCTCTTTCCCGGGCGGCAGCTCCTTGCGGGCCCAGCGCATCAGGTCCATCGCGCTCGTCGGCACGCTCTCGGCGGGCACCGCGTCCTCGTTCGCCTCGAGGTCGCGCGGCACCTCGCGCCGCATGCGCCGGAACCAGTCGACGAGCTTGTGCCGGCAGATGCCGAACACCCAGCGCACGATGTCCTCGTCGCCCTCCGGGTGCTCGTCGGCAGCGAGCGCGTCGGCGATCGTCGCCTGCACGATGTCCCTCGCGTCGTCCTCGGGCACCCGCGTGCGCACGAAGTGCGACAACCTCGCCGTCAGGTCCGGGTCGGCCAAACGGGCGACGAGGCGGGGGGACGACATCGTCATGGCATTATCCCTCTCTTCTGCCTCATCGTGCGGGCAGGCGAGAGTGTGACAGCCGTTTCGGGGCCGACGTTGGCACGCTGCCTACGGCGTGTCCCGGCCGTCAGCCAGCATCGTGGCCCGAACCTCGCGCCCATCGAGCATCGCGCAGTCGCCGCCGCAGGAGTCGTGATCCACCTCGACCTGTCCTTCGACGAAATACGTGCGAGAGGCTGGTTCGACCTCGATCGCCCGCTGATCGATGTCAGCGACCATGGTGCGGACTCCGTCCAGCGTGAGGCGCGCACGCCGGCGTCTTGCGAGCAACCCACTCTGCTCGGGCACCGCGATGCGCACCCGCAGCTGCGGCCCGCCCGTTCCGTTTCCGACCACGCGAACCACGGAGTCTCCGGTGTGCGCCGTGGCCCCGGGCTCGAAGTTGATGGCCGTGACGACGCCGTCGTAGGGAGCGCGGAGCTCGGTCTCTCGAAGCGCGAGCTCGAGCTGGGCGACCTTGGCGCGCTGCTCCTTGATCTTGGACGCCGCCGCCGCCGAGCTCGCGCCCGCGGTGGCCATGTCGGCCTCGGCTTTCGTGACGTCGATGGCCGACGTCAGGTCGTAGCTCTTGCCTCCGACGACCACGGTTCCCCGCAGCATCGACAACCTGCGGCGGGCCGCCCGGTAGGACGCTCCTGATCCGCCCGCCTCCGCCCGCGCAGCGTCGAGCGCCGCCCTGGCCATGTCGAGATCGTGCTGGCGCTCCTGGGGGTCGAACTCGACCAAGGTGTCGCCCGCGTGCACGGCCTGCCCCACCTTGACCCGCACGGCCACGATCCGACCGTCCGCCTTGGGCGAGAGGTTCGCCATCTGCGGCGGCAGCAGCACGGCGACGAAGTCGTTGGAAACCGGAGCAGCCGCCGGCGTCTCGACGCGGCTCGCCGATGCCGACGGCGGAAGTGCGTTCGCCGCCGCGGCTTGGCGGGACCGCGCGAGCAAGATGCCTACGATGGGGGCGCCGGCGACGAGAACCAGGACGACGAGCACCTTGGTCACGATCTTCCGGGTCCGGTTCATCGGGGCGTCACCTTGCGAACGACGTTGGTGGGTTCGAAGTCTTCCCTGTCGACGCCGGCGGCGGCGATCGCCAGCGTGCGCGCGTCCAGCTCCTCTCCCAGCTCCGTGACCACGGGGGGCCTCGACGCCGGTTGGAAGCGGATCACGTCGGCACCGGGATGTCCGCGGCGCCGGGTTGCGTGATCCATCGCGCTCCGCTCACCGAGCTGCGCCTGAACGAGCCGTGCGTACGCGCCACCCCTCGCGAGCAGCTCTGCGTGCGTCCCCTGCTCCACGAGGCAGCCGTCCTCCATGACGAGGATGCGGTCCGCGCGGACGACGGTGCTCAGGCGATGCGCGATGAAGATCCGGGTGCATCGGACGCGTTCGAGCTCGGCGAGCACGGCCGCCTCGGTGATCGCGTCGAGCGCGCTCGTCGCCTCGTCCAGGAGCATGATCGCCGGTTCGTGCAGCATGGCCCGCGCAAGGGCCATCCGCTGCCGCTGCCCACCGGACAGGGAGGCTCCACCCGCGACGATCGGCGTGTCGTACCCCATCGGCATCCGCACGATGTCCTCGTGGATGCAGGCGCGCATCGCCGCCGCGCGCACCCTCTCCAGCGGGACCGCAGGCTCGCCCAGCGCGATGTTCGCCCGCACGCTCGTCCCGAAGATGTGCGATCGCTGCGTCACGACGCCAAGCTGCCGCCGGAGCGATCGAAGCTCGATCTGCGACAGGGGGACGCCGTCGAAGCGCACCGTGCCTTGCCCCGCCTCCGGCTGATAGAGACCGAGGAGGAGCCGCCCGAGCGTCGTCTTGCCCGACCCCGTTCGTCCGACGATCGCGACGAACTCCCCGGGGCGGATCGTCACCGACACGTCCCTCGCGGCGAGAGGGAGCTTCGGTCCGTAGCGGAAGCTCACGGCGTCGAGCTGAATGTGCCCCGAGAGCTGGGGCGCGAGAGCGATCCCCGCCTCGTCGTCCTGCTCCGCCGGCGTGCCGAGCACGTCGTCGATCCGCGCCAGATGGACCCGGACCGTCTGCAGCTGCGTCGCCGTATTGACGAGGCTCATCATCGGCGAGAGGAATCCGGCGGCGAGCGCGTTCGCCGACATCATGGCGCCGAGGGTCAGGCGGCCGTCCATGACTTCGAGGACGCCGGCGACGAGCAGGGCGAGCGGGCCCACCACGTTGAGCGTGCCGAGGACCGCCTGCGTCAGGTTCGCCACGACGCCCTGCTTCAGCGTGAGGTTCATGACGTCGACGCTCTTCGCGGACCACTCCTGGGAAGCGCGCTGTTCGCAACCGCTCGCCTTCAGCGTCTCCATCCCCTGAAGCAGCTCGTTGAGCGCGTTCGCCGCTTCGGCCTGCTTCGTGATGCCCACCGCCGCGAGCTCGCGCAGCTTCTTGCGCGTCGCGACGTAGACGCAACCCTGGACGGCGACGATGAGCAAGGCCACCGCCGTGACCTTCAGGCTGAAGAGGGACAGCAAGACGAGGTTGCTGATCACCATCGTGCCGTCGATCGCTGCGGACAGAACCGCGCCCGTCAGCGTCTCTCGGATGGTCGCGACGCTCCCGACGCGCATCTGGAGATCGCCCGGATGGCGACGCTCGAAGAAGTTGTAGGGCAAACGGAGCAGGTGTTCGATGAACCCGAACGTCATCCTCGCGTCGAAGCGCGTTCGGAGCTCGAGCAGCAGCTGTCCGCGGGTGATCGACGAGATGAAGTAGAACACGATGGTCACGGCGAACCCGGCCATCAGCACCCCGAACAGATGGGTGTCGTTGTGCGGGATCACGCGATCGATCAGGCGCCCGTTGATGACCGGGAGCAGGAGGGTCAGCACTTCGAGGAGGATCGACGTGACCGCGATTCGTCCCCAGTCCTCCGACGACGTGAACGCGTTCTTCAGGTGCCGCAGCACCGGCTTGTCGTCCGACTTCTCGGGGACGAACTCCTGGCTCTTCTCGAAGAGCAGCGCGACGCCGGTGAAGCGCTTCCCCACGTCTTCGAGCGTGACGCGACGTCGCCCGAACGCCGGGTCGACGATGCTGATGCCGCCGTCCTCGAGGCGGTCGAAGACCACGAAGTGCGCGAAGTCCCAGTGCAGGATGCTGCCGCGAGGCAAGTGCTCGAAGTCGGCGACCTCGATGCGAACTCCTCTGCCGCGCAGGCTGTGGAGCGCGCCGCACTCGAGCAGCGATCGGGCCGAGACGCCGTCGCGCCCGATCGCCAGCTCGTTGCGAATGCGATCGAGCTGCGTCTCCTTGCCGTGGAAGCCCAGGACCATCGCGAGGCACGCCGCGCCGCAGTCGGCAGCCGCCATCTGTCGGACCACCGGGATCTCCCGCGACCCGAGGTGCTCTCCGAGCCCCTGCAGCGCAGGGAACTGCTGCAGGAGTCTCTGGAACATGGACGCGTTCGGCGAAGAGGGGGCCATGGTTGGACCTCAGAGCAGATACTGCTTCAGCGCGGGGATCAGCGTGACGAGAAGAGGCTCGCTCCGGACGCACACGTCGGCGTGGCCCGTGAGGCCGTCGAAGTAACCGTAGGCCTGCCCTTCCGAGCTGAAGGTGGCGGCGGGCAGCTTGGCCGTGACGAGGATCTTGGCGCCCGGATCGAGGGCGACCTCGTCGCCCTTCTCCGCCCCGAGCAGGCGCTTCACCTCGGCGCTGCCCACCGCTTCGGCCGAGACGTCCGTCACCGTCAGGTCCGAATACTCGTAGTGGAACCCGTCGAGCTCGAAGCGCATCTTCAGACCCGCCTTGAGCATCGGGCGGTAGTCCGCCGAGACGAGGGACACGAGCGACACGTCGACGCCGTCCTTGGGCGCTACGGCAAGAAGGACGTCGCCCGCATTCACGTGGAGCCCCGGGCGCACGCGCACGTCGCTCACGTAGCCCGCGACCTCCGACCGAATCGTCCGGCTGTCGAAGGCGTTCTGCGCCTGCTCCTTGGCGGTGCGCAGCGTGGCGAGCGACGTCTTGGCCGCGCTGTCGTTCGGGTCGCGCAGCAAGCGCACGAGCTGCAAGTCGAACTCCTTGGTCGCCCGCGCCAGTTCGTTGCTCTCGTCGACGGCATGCATGCTGATCAAGATCGTCCCGACGTCGACCCACTGGCCCGCGGTCACGGCCACCGACTCCACGGTCGAAGGGGTGGTCGCCGTGACCATGCGGCGGCCGTCCACCCTCACGACCGCCGGACCCGTGGCGTATTCGTCCACGTTGAAGACGCTGACGAAGACGAAGGCTGCCAGCGCTCCGAACGCGAGGAGCAGGTACGAGATCCGGGCCCAGCGGCGATCGAAGCGCAGGAGGTCGCCCTGCTCCACCCCTGCGGAGTGATGCGCGATGGCCTCGCCGCGGAAGATGGACTCGTTCATGAATCCTCCCGGATGGATCGCCCGATGGCGACATAGAGGCGCACCACCGCCAGTGCGTCAGCGAGCTCGCTCTGCGCCACCTGGGTCCGGGCGTCCGCGTCCGCGCTCTCTGCGTCGATGAGCTCCAAGGGGTTGGCGAGACCCTGCACGTAGCGAGCCTGGACGACCGTCAGGACGCTCGCCGCCCCCTCGGCCGCCTTTCGCGACGCCTCGAGCGTAGCGACGGCGGCGTTCATTCCCAGCACGGCGCGCGCCGCCTCCTGCCTCGCATCTCGCTTGGCCTGGTCGGCCAACGCGGTGGCGCTCTCCATGTTGTGGCGAGCCGCCCTGACCTTGGGGGAGATGGTCGGATCGAAGATCGTCTCGGTCACGGTCAGCATGGCGCTCGCGCTGCCTGTCGTGGCCCAGTCCTGCAACGTGCTGAGGCGCACCCCCTGGTACGAGCCATTGAGCTGCAGGCCCACCGTCGGCAGGTAGAGGGACTCGGCGCTGTCCACGACACCCCTGGTGGCGGCCACCGTATCCAGCGCCGCCATGACCGACGGGAGGTGCTGAGCGGCGATCATGGCCTGCTGCACGTCGATGCTCGGGTGATGCAACCGCGGCGGCGCCACCTCGAAGTCGCTCGCGGGGTCGATCTGCAGCAGCGCGCTCAGCACGGCGCGCGCGTCCATGGCCGCTCCCTGGGCGGCCGCCAGGCTGCTGCGCGCCGAAGCGGCGCGTGCCTCGGCGCGGAGTTGCTCGACGGGCGGTTGCAGACCGGCCCTGATGAGCGCCTTGTCGATGGTGACGAGCTCCTCGCGGTTGTCGACCGTCTTCTGAGCGACGTCGCGCAGCTTCTCGCCGTAGACGACGTTCAGGTAGGCGTTGGCCACGTTGCTGACGATCGCCAGCTCGGTCGCGTGCAGGGTGGCATCCGCGCCCGCGAGCTGCCCGTCGGCGTTGGCAACCGCGCCGGCCGTCTTGCCGAAGTCGTACAGGGTCCACTGGGCGTTCGCGCCCGCGCCACCGCCCACCGAGTTGGTGACGATGGTGGGAACGAACTCCTGACCGTTTCGCGGATCGACCTGCGGGGTCGCGAGCCGCTGCGTCTGAGGCTGGCCGGTGAGCGAAACGGTGACCGACGGGTAGTACGCGGCCCTCGCGAGGTCGTCCTGTGCCTGCTCGGACGCGGCGATGGCGCGAGCCGAGTGAATCTCCGGAGCGCGTCGCCTGCCCAGGTCGAGGGCCCGTGAGAGGGTCAACACCCCGCCCCCGGCCGCCCACGCCGAGCCCGAAGCCGAGAGGGCCAGGGCAACGACGAGGAGCGATCCGAGCCAGCGCGAATCCGTCATCACTGTTTCGGTGTCGTTCAGCAGGAGGCGTGCCCGGTCGCGCGGCCGCCTCTCCTCCGCGGCCGCTTATTTTCTTCGACGGGCGCTGCCCGCGGCGCGACGCGGATGTCCCAATGGTCCCTCGTCGACCAGGACGCGCACGTCGCACTTTTACCGGTCCAGGCGAAGTCCGGTGCCGCCGAGGATCCTCTCGTAAGTCTCGAGAAAGCGGCGCTTCTGGGCGTCGGTCAGGCGTGCCCCGCCTTCGGCCATCGCGCCCTTGCGCAGGAACCCGCCCGCGCTGCGCTGCCCGAGCAGCCAGTGAACGCCCTCGTTGTGGTCGAACTTGGCTTCGTGCTTCTTCATGTGCGCGAAGGAGGCTGCGCGGGCGACGCGATCGAGCTTCTGGGCGTCCGCGTCGATGCCGCAGAACGTGGCCACCCTGGCGACGCTTCCGCGCAGATCGCTCTTCAGATCGCGATAGGTGAGAAACAGCACGTTCGGTTCGTTGCGCCGACGCCACCACCCGAGCACTTCGTTGAACCACTTGGGCTCCGAGACGAACCGGTCGAAGAACACGTCGAACGGAACCGGACCGTTCCCGACCTGGAGGTGATGGTTGTAGGCAGACCACACGACGTCCATGCCGTCGCGCGCCACGTAGATGTAGCGACCGAGACTGCCGTAGATCTGCTCCACGGGCTCGTGAGACTTGATGACGCGAGGCGACGGCAAGGCGTCGATGCGCGCGCTGGTTCCCAGGATGCGCAGCTCGTAGAACGGATACGGCGAGAACTCGTACATGTGCGCGATCTTCTCGAGGTCCTCGTCGTCCGTGAGCAGCTGGTAGAGAACCATCTGGGTCCAGGTGGTGCCGGAACGCTTGAACGGCGCGACGTGGATGTCGTCGGCGCGCCTCGCGATGCCGGCGAGGTCCCATTCCCGGTCCGGGAACATCAGGTCGTCCTGCACGAGCTTCGCGCCACTCGACGCGGGGGGCGCTTCTTTCACGGGGCTCGCTTCGGTGTGCGCGTCATCGCCGGCCTCGATCTTCGCGTAGTCCCTCACGACGCCCGGGACGGTCCATCCGGCCACCTCGGCCTGCGCCGCGCTCACCAGGCGCGCCAGTTGCTGCCGCGCCGGCAAGCTGGCCTCGCTGGAGCAGAACAGGCTGGACGCCGGCTCGTTCGCACCGGGCTGCCGGGAAAGCTGCTCGGCGAAGAGCAACGCCAGCACCCTCCACACCGGTTCCTCGATGAAACGGACCGAGAGGACGAGGCACTCGCTCTCGCAGCGGAAAGCGACGCGATGGCCGCGCCCGACGTACGACAGCGTGCCCGGGCAGGAGGTCCACGATTCGACCGAACCGCCCGAAATGGAGAGGGTGCATTGCTCTCCTCGGAGGTGGAGGAGGAACCCTCCCTCCGCCATCTCCGATTCCGAAGACGCGCCGCCACCGGGCAGGGCCAACAGGGACGTCTCGCACGACTGGATCGGGGTCCGGAGCTCACGACCGAGCTGGGTGACGAATCGACCGATCACCGGCGTTTCGGCGCCGCGCAACTCGAGCGCGTCACCCGCTGCGAGCCGACGCTTTCCCCACGTTCCCGGCCCCAGACCTTCGGGCGCAGGCTCCCGCGCCGCCATGAGCGTCACTCCCGAACGTTGCCGGCTGGCGCGTGCGAGGAGGACCTCGGTGGACAAACCGGCGATCGACTCGGACAGACACTGCATCGCATCCGGGGGCAGCGCCCACGATACGCATCCTCGGCCCCAGGTTTCGCGAAGGAACGTGTCCGCAGCAACCGCGTCGCCGAGCAGGCTTGCGAAAGGAGCGATGGGAGACATGCGCGAGCCGCATCGCACGTATCGTGCCCATCGTAACGACGTGTCGGGACCGGTGGCCTGGCCGTTGCACCGCTGCGGGCCATGGCAGCCACGCACCGCGAGTCCGCACGCCGGTCGATCCTCAAGGCCGCGTCCTGGCGAATTCTGGGCACCTTGATCACGACCGCGTTCGTGTGCGCGACGACGGGTCGCCCGCTGCTCGCCCTGAGCATCGGAGGCGCCGAGGGACTGCTCAAGATCGTGTTCTTCTTCCTGCACGAGCGTGCCTGGAATCTCGTCGACGTGGGTCGCGAAGACCTTCCGGCGATGGTGCCTGCACGGTCCGCGACGCGCGCGTCGCGTTGGATCGTCGAAGATCGCGACGCGGGCGTCCACGCTTCCTGAACGCCGAGCAGACAAAAGGCCAACGCCTCCCCGTGACCACGGGGAGGCGTTGGCTCGAGACTTCTCCAGTCGCTGACGCGACTCACCACTGCTTCGTGTAGATGCAGCTGGTGGTGCAGTTGGCGTCCGACCACGGCTGGGGGCACTGGTTGTTCGCCCCGTAGCCTCCGCCTTGGTACCCGCCGCCACCCCCGCCGTTGGCGTTGTAGCCGCCACCACCGTAGCCTCCACCTCCGCCCCCGTACCCGCCGCCGCCGCCGTAGCCTCCGCCGTACCCGGTGCCTCCGACTGCGCGGTCGAGCGCAGTGAACGTGAGCTCGCCGAGCGTGCGCTTCTTGAGCGTCAGGCCCTTCTTGTCGCCGTTACCGTTGTTGTCAGTGGCCATGTGAGCCTCCTACGGCGACGACTCCGTGCAGTCCGCATGCCCGGCCGTTGGCCGATGCTGCGAGCGGCGCAGCCAAATCCAAGCAGACAAAATGCCCATGCTCCCCGCATCGCTCTCGCCGACACGACTGGCGAGAGCGACACGGAGAGCCGATGGGCTCGAGACTTCTGGGTTCGCTACGCGGCACCCCAAGGCTTCGTGTAGATGCAGCCGCTGTCCGACCAGGGCCCGCCGCAGTTGTTCGCCTGCTGCCCGTAGCCTCCGCCTTGGTACCCGCCGCCACCTTGGCCGCCCCCGCCGTAACCGCCACCGCCGTAGTTTCCACCTCCGCCTCCATACCCGCCGCCGCCGCCGTAGCCGCCGCCGTATCCGGTGCCTCCGACTGCGTGATCGAGCTCACTGAACGTGAGCTCGCCGAGCGTGCGCTTCTTGAGCATCAGCCCCTTCTTGTCGCCGTTGCCGTTGTTGTCGTTAGCCATGTGAGCCTCCGGTGCCACGCCTCAGTGCAGTCGGCATGCCCGGAACTTCTTATTCGTCTTCCGCGGACGACCGTCGCCGGCGCGACGCGCGTGTCGCTCTGAATCTCGGAAGGCGGCGACACCGGCGTCGCGCCGCGGAGCCGGTCATCATCCGCCCTGGCTGCAGCGCCCACCCATCACCCGGCGGGCCGAGAAGCACACTTGCTGCATGGTGGGCTGGGCATGACGAGCTCCGACCCGTCTTGCCTCGTCCGGACGCCTCTGATGCCGCTCGACGTCCTCGACGACCTCTCGGCCGGCTTGAAGGCTGCGAGCGTCGCCGTCGCCAGCAACGACGATCGAGCGCTCGAGCAAGCTCTGAACGACGACATGCGCACGCTGCGCGGGCGGCTGGCGGCGCTGCTCGATCGAGCGACCGTACGCGAGGCGCTTCACGTCGCTTCCCCCGGCCTCGCCTCGCGCCTGGTCAAGTGGAGGGAGAGCCCGAACGACAAGGATGGCCGCAAGATCGAGCACGCGGTCGTGCGCTACCTCGGACGCATGGCCAGCAGGGCCACGCCGTTCGGACTGTTCGCTGCGGTCACGGTCGGTCGTCTCGGCACCGAGACCATGCTTCGTGTCCTCGGCGAAGAGCGTCGACACGTCCGACTCGACATGGGCATCCTGGTCCGTCTCTCGGAGCGCTTCGTCAGCAATCCCGCCATCCGAAGGGCGCTCGCGTTCCGGCCGAACCGCGCACTCTATCGGGCTGGATCGGAGCTTCGCTATCCGGCATTGCAGACGGAGGGCAACCGGCGGGCATACCGCCTCGTGTCCGTGCAGCGCGACGACGCACTCGAGACCGCCCTCGGCGCAGCCGCGGGTGGGGCGCTGTTCGACGACATTGCGCGCGCGCTCGTCGCCGACGCGGTCAGCCTCGAGGAGGCGAGGGCATACGTGGATACGCTCATCCAGGATCGAATCCTCGAGAGCGAGCTACAGCCCTGTCTGACGGGCGACGACCCGCTCGGGACGATGGTCGAAGTGCTCGGCGCCGCCGCGCGACGCGACACCTCCGGCGCCGCCGCCCGGGTGCGCGACACGCTGGCACAAGTGCGCGCCGAGTTCGGTCGCCTCGGGCGAGTCCCCCTCGGGGTCTCGCCGGCGCAGTACGCCGACGCCCTCGCTCCGCTCCACACCTTCGGCGTGGCAGCGGATGCCCCACACCTCGTGCAGGTGGACACGAGCCGCGCGGCGCAGGCCGTGTTCGCGCATGACGATGTGAGGGCCCTCGAAGTCGGCATCGAGGCCTTGCGGGTCTTCTCGGGACGCTACGACCCGCTCGCGAAGTTCGTGGCCGCGTTCGCGAAGCGCTACGAGCAGCGAGAGGTTCCTCTGATGGAGGCGCTCGACGAGGAAACGGGCGTCGGCTTCGTCGACGACCGGTACCAGCCTACCCTCCCCACCCCGCTTCTCTCCGGGCTTCCGATGGCCGGGCCGGTACGGGCCGACGCTCCGGCGTGGTCGGAAGCCGTGCGGCTGCTCGTACGAAGGCTCGAGCGGACGTGGGCGACGGGGCAGCAGGTGCTGCACCTCGAGCCCGCCGACTGGGCTCCCCTCGCGAAGGACGCTTCGCCCCTTCCGACCTCCATCGCCGCCATGGTCACCGTGCTTGGCCCCGGCCCAGAGGGACCAGCCGGCAGCACGCGGCTCCACCTCAAGAGCATCATCGGCGCCTCGGCGGCGAGGCTGCTCGGCCGGTTCTGTTACATGAGCGACGAGCTCACCGAGAGCCTGCGCGACCACGTGCGCGAGGAAGAGGCACACCGACCGGACGCCATCTTCGCCGAGATCGTGCACCTGCCGGTGGAGCCGCGAATGGGCAACATCCTGTTCCGGCCGGTCTTGCGCCGCCACGAGATCCCCTTCTGCGCGCACCCGGGCGTCGACGAGGCGCAGACGATCGCACTGTCGGACTTGCTCGTCTCGGTGCGCGCCGGGCGGGTGGTGCTCCGATCGGCGAGGCTCGGACGAGAAATCGTCCCTCGCCTGTCGAGTGCCCACAACATGGGACCCAACAACCTGGGGGTGTACCGCTTCCTCGGCATGCTCCAGTCGCAGGGGACCTTGCCGGGCGCCGCCTGGAACTGGGGCCCCCTGCGGGAAGCGGCATTCCTTCCGCGCGTCCAGGTGGGGCGCGTCATTCTCTCGCCGCGACGGTGGACGCTGCACGAGGCGGATCTCGCGCGTCTGACCTCCGGCGGAGACGCCGAACGCTTCCGCGCGGCCGTCCGCATGCGCGCCGAGCGGGGCATGCCGAAGGTGATCGCGCTGGAGGACGGCGACAACATCCTGCCCGTCGACCTGACGAATGCCATGTCCGTCGGCGCGGCCGTGAGCGTCCTCAAGTCGAGGACTTCGGCCTCGTTCATCGAGACCTTCTGCGAACCTTCGGATGCGCACGCGACAGGTCCGGACGGCCGTTACGCGAACGAGTGGGTCGTCCCGATCGTTCGCACGCCTGAAGGGCCGAAGGACGTCCAGCCGCAGGTCGCCAGCGAACGCAACCCCGCCACCCTGACACGACGCTTCTGCCCGGGCAGCGAGTGGCTCTTCGCGAAGATCTACTGCTCTCACCGCACCGTCGACGAGGTGCTGCGCACCTGCGTCCGGCCGATCCTCGCGTCGCTCAGAGGGCGAGGCATCGACGACTGGTTCTTCATCCGTTACGCCGACCCCGAGACGCACCTCCGCCTGCGCTTCCGCGGCGCGCCGGCCAACCTGCTCGCGACGGTCGTTCCGGCGCTCGAGCGAGCGCTCGCGTCGATGCTGTCGGCGGGCGCCGTGTCGCGATGGGAGCTGGCGACCTACGAGAGAGAGGTCGAGCGGTACGGAGGAAACGAGGGGATGCCCCTTTGCGAGCAACTCTTCGGCGCCGACAGCGACGCCGCCCTCTCGCTGATCGAAGCGCTCGCCGGTGCAACCGAGAGAGAGCGCTGGCGATGGGCCGTCGCTGGAACCCATGCGCTCCTCAAAGACCTCGGCCTCGGCGTCGAGGACCGCCGCCGCCTGCTCGAGATCTTCCGCGGACGGCTGCTCGGGGAGGTCGGCACGGGATGCACGACCGAGCACGCGATGGGAACGAGGTTCCGCAAGGAGCGCGGGGCGCTCGAGAAGCTGCTGGCCGACGGCGACGAACGAAGCGCGGGCGTCTTCGCCACCCGCTCGGCCGCGCTCGCGCCTCTCGTCCAGCGCTTGCGGGAGCCGGGGACGCTCGCCGGCGTGAGCTACGACGAGCTCGTCGGATCGATCGTGCACATGTGGAACAACCGCCTG
>DASVWO010000270.1:0-3197 GCA_036393165.1 Polyangiaceae bacterium
ACCGCGTTGACCCCGGCGGTCGGTGCGGTGATCCCGGCGGTCGACACGCCGATCCCCGGGGCGGACGCGCCGACGGCCGGGTCGGGCTCAACTTTTTTCGCGTGGGACTCGGCGGAATCTCACGGATTTTCGGAAAAGCGACATGCGGCCGCGCGCGAGTGTCCCAAACGGGGGGTCTCGATGCACTTGGAGGGTAGGAGGGGCAATCGGGCCCCTCTCGAACACGGAAACGAACGGAGTCTCACCATGTCCAACACCAAGAAGAAGAACAAGACCGAGCGACGCGAGAGTGATCGTCTTCTCGCGCAGGGGATCCAGAAGCAGCCCCTGACCGTGACGATCGTCGTGAACAAGACGCAGTACACCGGTCAGCAGGTCGTCGACGTGCTGACCAAGCGCACCTCCCTCGGAGATGCGACCGATGCCGCGCATGGGGCGTGGATCGGGGCTGCGACCGCCGAGACGGGCTACGTGAAGCAGACGCAGCCCGTCGTCAACGCCGTCAAGCGTCAGCTCCGTCAGGAGTACGGGAATGACGCAACGGCCCTCGCCGTGTACGGGCTCACGCCCGCGGAGGCGAAGGTTCCGTCGACGGCGGTGAAGGCCGAGGCGGTGAAGAAGCGGGCGGCGACCAAGGCTGCGGGCGGGAAGAAGGCGGAGCAGAAGGCCGCCACCGCCCAGGCCGAGGCGGCGGTTCCCGCGGTGCAGGCGACGCCGGTGCAGCCGGTGCCGCCGGCGAACAAGCAGCAGTAGAGGAGGGGCCCGGGCCGGGCGGTGCAACTTGCCGCCCGGCCTCGGCCGGTTCACAACGTGGTCGCGCTGACGTCAGGGGTGAGGACGATGATGGATTTCGACAAGCGCATCGGGTGTCCGAAGCTCTACGCGGGGATCACCGCGTGGGTGGAGAAGAAGGTGCCCGAGAGCTACGTCGCCGACGTCGTCAGCGAGATCTACAAGGAGGCGAGCGCCAAGCGCGAAGACGCGCCGGCGCGGCCCGAGCTGATGCTCGCGTGGCTCAAGGCGTTCGGACGCTTCATCGTGCCGCGCTTCATGAAGAAGGAGCGCCGCGAGAAGCCGGTCGACGCCGAGGTGGTCGAGGCGCTGCCGCATCAAGAAGACGAGGCGCTCGAGCGCGTCCGCCAGCTGCGCTCCCTCGAGCCGAGCTGCGAGGGCGAAGCCAAGGCGATCGAAGACGCGATTCACCTGGAGATCCACGGAGGAACGCTCGCCGAGCGCGCCGAGGTGACCGGCGAGTCGCGCGAGGCCGTCAGCAAGCGCTGGCACCGGTACTCGGCGAGGATCGCGGCGCTGCTCGCGGGCGGCACGCTGCTGCTGCTCATGCTGGCCATGGTCCTCGCGATCGCGATGCGGCCGAAGCAGCCGAAGGAGGAGATGCGGCCCGACGAGGCGCCGACCGCTCCGCCGACGGAGGTGCCGAATCCGGCGATGAGCACGCCGCCGCAGCCGCAGGACGCGCCCGATGCGCACGCGCTCCTGGAGAAGGCGGTCACGACGTGCACGAAGACGCCGAGGGCCGACGCGTGCCTGCAGGCGCTCCTCGACGCGCAGAACGCCGACCCCACGGTGGTGAAGGACCCGCGGTTCAAGAAGGCGCGGGCGCCGTTCGACACGCCGCTCAAGCCGCCGCTCGGGCCGTAGCGCGGTTGCACCTCTGCCGAAATGCGTGATAATCGCGGGCCGATGCACGTATTCGTCGCCGGGGGCGCTGGTTACATCGGCTCGGTCCTGGTGCCGATGTTGCTCGAGAAGGGGCACCGCGTGACGGTGCTCGATCGGCTCTACTTCGGGGACACGCTCGCCGCGGCGCGCGCGCGCCACGGGGAGAAGCTGCGGGTCGTGCGCGGAGACATCCGCGGGTTCGACCACGGGCTCCTCGAGTCCGTGGACGCCGTGGTGGACCTCGCGGGCATCTCGAACGATCCGTCGTGCGAGCTCGAGCCGGAGCTCACGCGCAGCGTGAACGTCGATGGCGCGCGGCGGCTCTTCGGCGCCGCAGTCGAAGCGGGCGTGCGGCGCTACGTGTACTCGTCGTCGTGCAGCGTGTACGGGCACGGCGAGGGGCTCGGGCTCGCCGAGACGAGCGCGCGCCATCCGGTGTCGCTCTACGCGCGCGCGAAAGCGGACGTCGAGGACGTGCTCCTCGCGTCGAAGGGGCCCGAGGTGTGCGTGCTGCGTCTCGCGACGGTCTTCGGGCTGAGCCCGCGCATGCGGTTCGACCTGGCGATCAACGTGATGACCAAGAACGCGTACACCGCGCGGCGCATCGTGGTCGACGGCGGCGGGCGCCAGTGGCGGCCCTTCGTGCACGTGCGCGACGTGGCGCGCGCCTTCGAGACGGCCATGAGCGCCGACGCCGCGAAGGTCACGCACCAGGTCTTCAACGTCGGGTCCGACGAGAGCAACGTGCAGATCCTGAACCTCGCGTTCCGCGTGCGCGACGCGATCCCGGGCACCGAGGTCGCGCACGCGCCGACCGATCCCGACCTGCGCGACTACAACGTGAGCTTCGAGAAGATCGGGCGCGTGCTCGGGTGGCGCGCCGAGAAGACCGTGGACGACGGGATCAAGGAGGTGCTCGCGGCGCTCCGCGAGGGGGCCGTCGATCCCGACGAGAGGCGCTGGTACACGATGCGGCAGTACGTGTTCCTCCGCGAGGCGGAGCGCGCGCACGCGGACCTCGCGATCGACGGCGCCCTGCTCATGCGCGCGCAGTAGGCGATGCGCGTCGAGTTCTACCGGCACCAGGTGGGCGAAGCGGAGGCCGCGTCGTGGAGGCGCGTGCTCGACACGCTGTTCCTCACGCTGGGGCCTCAGGTCGCGCAGTTCGAGGAGGAGCTCGGGCGGTTCCTCGTGCGCGGACGGGCCGATGCCACTCCGCCCAACGTCGTCGGCACGAGCTGCTGCTCGATGGGGCTCGTGCTCGCGCTGCGCGCGCTCGACGTCGGGCCGGGCGACGAGGTGATCACGACGCCCATGACGTTCGTGTCCACGACGAACGCCATCCTGCACCTCGGGGCGCGGCCCAAGCTGGTCGAGGTCGAGCCGGAGACGGGGCTCATCGATGCGGCCGCGGTGCGTGCCGCGATCAACGAGCACACCGTGGGCATCGTGCCGGTGCACCTCTACGGGCAACTGGCCGACATGCGCGCGCTGCGCGAGATCGCCGACGCGCGCGG
>DASVWO010000271.1:0-3723 GCA_036393165.1 Polyangiaceae bacterium
CCGGCTCCGCTTCCGACGCCGCAACCGAAGCCGACGCCAGCGCCGGCCGGCCCGCGTGATTGGAAGGCCGAAAGCGACCGCCTGATGCAAGCCATCCTCGACGCCGTGAACAACGGCGGCGCGCGCGAGAAACAGGCTGCGCAGAAGATGTTTGAGAAGTTCGCGAAAGAGGCGCCTTCCGCGTTCGGAGAGAGGGTAGAGCGCTTCAACGCGGTCGCCGCTGGAGCGAAGCTGCGCGGGACTCCGCTCGCAGCGGTGCCTGCCGACGAGCCCACCGACGGCGAGCCGCCGGACGACTACCCCAGCGCCGACGAGGGCCCGTGAGTCGACGCGTGGCCACAAACTTTTTCTGAACAAATCACTTGCGCGCGTATCGATACGCGCGTAGTATCTCTCTTGTCAGCACGGCGCTGACCCCGCGGAAACGCGGCTCAATTGGATCGGAGTTGGATCATGGCAACGACGCTGTCGATCGAGTACACGAACGAAGAATTTGTTTGCATTTGCAAAACGACAACGAGCGAGCGCGAGATGGTCAAAATCTCGTGGGAGACGCTGTTCGCAGCATCGACGCAGGCCGACGAAGGGCTGGCCCGTATCTACCGAGCGATACTGACGGACGCTCGCGCCGCCGAGGCTGCGCGACTGGCCAAGGAAGAAGACCGGGAGGCGCGCGAGGGCTGGTATGCGCTGGTCACGTTTGGGACTCCGTCACGATCGTACGAGGTCCCCCGTGTTGGTCAGGGCCTCGCCGAGATGCGCCGCCTCATCGCTGCTGGGCAAGAGATGCTCGGCACCGGTGGTCAGCTTGCCGTGACCTGCGCCCGCGTGAGCCGGTTTCCGACGCGCGCCAAGGCCGAGGCGTACGACATCAGCATGAGCGGCGGCACCTGCGTCTGGCAGTCGTAGTTCGCCCCTCCGGTCCTGCCCGTGTCGTCGACGCGAGGCAGGGCCGGGCAGGTGAGCCCGGGAGGAGAGACGACGATGATCAATCGAATCAAGGCGTCGGCAGTTCTCGCGTTGCCTGTCACGGCTCTGGTCTCGGCGCGATGCACGGACGACAATGATGGCGCGCTGGACCATCGGGCGGCCTGGGATGCCATCTACGCCGCCGCTCGAACAGGTGTCCGTCCGAGTGCGTATCTCGGCGGACTGAGCACGGTGCGCGTGCGATGGGCCGGGGCCGACGAGCACCTCGTCATCGCAGGATGAGTAAGGAGGAGACCATGACGCGCCCGCTCTGCGGCGCCCCCGCCCCAGGGGGCCGACGCGTCTGCGAGCTTGAGCCCGGGCACCCCATGACGCCGACTCCGGGCGTGCGCGGCCATGGCCACGGCTACCGCCACGAGGACGGCCATTGGGTGCGCTGGACGCAGCATCCGACGACCTCGCCCTCGCCGGACACGTCCCCGCGGCTCGGGCAGCGAGGGCAAATCCTCGTGAGCGCGTCGGCGCTCGACCGCTACGCCTCAGCGCGCTCGCTGCGCACTGAGGAAGCGCGCAGGGAGCTCACGTCGGTCCTGATCGACGCACGCCATCAGAGCGATGGGCCGCCGGCCAAGTACCGCGCGCGCACTCGCGTCACGGGGCTGGACGTGACCGCACTCGTGGTGCCCGACAAAGAGGATACGCGACTGCTCATCGTCGTCGCGGCTGACGTGAGGGACTACAACCGATGAGCGGGCCGCGCGCGAAAGACACTGGCGAGCGCAGTGGCCCCGCCAAACAGCATGCTTCAACGGAGCGCGCGCGGCCCGACCAGAGGCTACCACGGCGCGCCTCAGGCGCCAGCGGACGCACGCTCTCACGCGCCCAGCGCAAGGCCCGCGGCGACGTCGAGTGGACGGCGTGGCTCGAGGGCGACGACGTGCGCATCGGCGCCGAGCTTGAGGCGAGCGACCCCGGGCCCGGCGCGCGGGCTCGCATCGTGAGGCGGGCGCTCCGCGTCCTGCACGCGCTGGGCGGCTCGGTAGGGCCGGCCTAAGCAGCCGATGGCACGTTCTCCTCCGTGAGCGCCCACGGGACCTCTCCCAGTAGGTCCGGAGCGATGACGTCGGTGTCGAATTTCGTCCCGGCGATGGTGATCTCGTTGCCCTGGGTCATGGCAACGCCACGTGTCGAGACGCGTCGGTGCCCCGCATCGGACCAGTACGTAGTGAAGCCAGGGCGCTCGTAGAGCTGGTCCGCGGAAAGCGGGTCGGAGTATCCGCAGTAGAGGCCTGCGCGGTACCCGGCAGATTTCACCGCTCGCGCCCAGTTGTCGCAGAACAGCGACGTCGACGCGGCATCGCCCTGGACCCCTTCGATGTCTAGAAAGACGTGACAGCCTGGCGCGTAGCCGGCCGCTCGCGCGCTCCCCGCGGCGATGGCGCCGTCCGTGTACCCGTCGTGTTGCGACGGCGACCACGGCGGCATGCGGACGTGCTGGACGAGTAGGAGCTGCAGCCCCGCGTCTAGGATGAGGGCCGCCTCCGCCGCCGAGATGTCCGCGTGGGCGGGGTTGTTCGGGAGCGGGACATATCGGACGACGCCGACGATTCCCTCGCGTACGAGCTCCGCGCAGACGGCAGGCGTGAGAGGCGTGCTCGAGTCGACCCAGCGGCCCGGGGTGGCCTTCGCGGCGATCACTTGGCGGCCCCGAATTTCTGCCGCTCGAGCAAGTCGGCCGCGAGGCGCGCCGCTGCCATCGACGCCGCGATGGTCGCGTCACCCGAGCGCTGTTGCGCGACGGAGGCGATCTTTTGGACGAGCGCCGCCGCCGCCATGACGATGGGCACGAGGTCCGCCTCGCCGACGAGAGGGAGCGCGACGTCGGCCACCTCGACAGCATCTTCGATGTATTTCCGGAAATCGCTGGCGTTCATTCTGCACCTCCGTCCGTCGGTTCGCAGCCAGACGACTTTGCGAGAGGGCCCCCGGGCCCGCAATAGGTCTGCTCGACGCTCGCGCGGCACACGTCGACCTGAGCGCGCGTCGTCGCCGTCGACACGCAGTCTTGGAGCGCAGCGCCGAACATCGCCGCTTCCTCGACCGCGGAGACCGGCGGAGCCTGAGCGCCTCCGCAATGAGCGAGAGCGAACGGCGCGGCCAGAATCGCCATGCAGATGCAGGCGAGCAAAACGCTCGCTGCGGTCTTCATTTTGACACCGTGGCGGCAGGAATCTTGGTCAGCACTGCGCCGAGGACGGATGCGAGCGCAGCGATGCTCGCGACGATCGTTCCCGCCTGGGTAAAGCCGTTGGCTGCGAGTGCGGTGGCGACGCCGCCCGCGGAAGCAATGATGACGGCGTCGATCTTGATGATGAGATTGAGCATAGGGAACCTCAGTGGTGGAACGTCTGCAGGTACGTCGCGAGTAGCTGCACTGCGAGAACGACGAGGCCCGCGACGATCGCCCCGTCTCTCTGCCACTTTGCGTTTTGCAGGTCGCGACGACGCTCGGCGTCCTCGCGCTTGCGCTCTTCGACGAGCGCACGAAATCTCTCTACTTCGTCTTTCGACATGGCGCGCTCGATGGTGGCTTTTAGGCTGCCCTCGACGGCCAAGTCGATATCATGCTTCGAACTCTCGCGATGCTGCGTGAACTTTGCATCGAAATCCGCGAGCCGCCGCCCGATGCTCGCGTCGAGCAGGAGGAAGCTCTCGCCCAGATCGTCTTGCGCGCGCGCCACGCGCTGAAGGCCGGACACCACCTCGTTCGTTTTGTCGGTCAGCCGCTGTAGC